>CAZIGZ010000079.1:0-29864 GCA_964538835.1 uncultured Chitinophaga sp.
GAGGCATTCAGAAACGGGTTGCGATCCCCGATGATCCTTGGAATGATGTGGAATCAGAATAGGAAACGGGCCATGAAACGAATCCTGCGAACGACACTCATGACGCTGGCCGTCCTGACCGCCACGGGACTGATGCCCGGGGCAGGGCGAGTCGAAGCGTGTCCGGGCTGCAAAACGGCCAACGAAACCGACGACCGGCGTCCCCGAGCCTACATGATCAGCATTTTGTTCATGCTGGGCATGCCCGCGACCGTGTTTGCCGGCTTCAGTATTGCCTTCTACCGCCTGAGTCGCAAAGCCGCCGCCGAAGCCGCAGTGCTCGCCGAAACGGAACAACCGGACTCCCCCCCGGTCATCGCCCCCTGAATTTCCTGACAAACGATTCATCCGGGCGCCGGAAATTCCGATCTCCAGAACTCAACAACCGGGGACTTGCAACCCAACCCCGAACCATCAATACTCCGCACGCGTCGAGCAACCAGCAGCCAACCTGCCGGTGCTCAACAACCATTTCAACTCGGGCGATTAACTCAGTTGGCTAGAGTGCATCCCTTACAAGGATGAAGTCGGGGGTTCGAGTCCCTCATCGCCCATTAGCAGCTTTCTGCATGAATATGCAGGAAGCTGTTTTTGTTTGCAGGGTGTGATTTTCGGACTTTGGGTTGGTGGGAACTGAACTACGCATGACATCATTAAGGGATCAATGTCGACGCGTTTTCGGAACTGCTCGACGCTGACTCGGCGGATTGGGATGAAGCCAAACCGCGGCTAGAAGGCCTCACGATTCCGGGCGGGTATTTTTGATTCCAGCGCCTGTTGCAGTGGGCAGTTGGGATCTGGGGCGTGGCCGAGGCGGTATTGGGTGAGGAGTTCTTTGGAACGCTGGGCGAGCATTCGGCGGACTTCGCGGCGTTTGCCTTTGATTCGGGGGATGGACATCGAATCATAGGCGGTGGTTTGATGCCGCAGCCAGGCGATGACGGCGGCCTGGGCTCGCTGTTCCACCGGGATGCGTTTTGTACGGGCCACCGTTCCGGAGCCCACCGGTGTCGCGTGGTCGGAAACGGCTTTGGCTAGTTGCCTGGCAAGCTTGGTATAGTCAGGGTGGAAGGCAAGGAAGTTCACGACAGCGCCGGTGAAGTCTTCGACGTAAGTCTCCTGGACCTTTTCACGTCTTCGAGCGGAAGCCTCTTTCCGTCTGGCGAAACTCTCAGTGGATCGTTCCGTTTCCAGCTCTGCCTGAATTCGTTCAATCGTTGCCGCAGGAGCCCAGACGCCATGGGAGAAAATCTTGCGGCCCTTCTTTTCCTGCACGACCCAATGGTCGCCCGCCGCTTTCACTCGCCGAGTCAACGCGGCATCGCCCGGAGGGAGCAAGAGCCAATCCGACGGAACTGTCAGGATGCTTCCGTCGGCCGCCTTGACGGTGTTCGGTGAAGGACCAACACTGAATGTGCTCGACATTCGTTCTTCGCTTTCGAAATGACTCGTCTTCCATTCGATGCGGTGATTTTCGACTGTCCTTTGATCGGAATCCAGCGATGTAGCTCTGGACGCATTTTTGGCGGGATGCATGACGATGCTGGCGATGCGTCGTCCGATCACTCTATGTCCGATACTGGCTCCCTGTAGGCCGGATGGACATGTTGGCTGGCTCATGTCACAGGCGTGATGGGCGATCGCCGTGAAGGGTTTTGGAGCGGAATGACGAAAGCTGTCCGGTCGATTCATGACGTAGACTCACCCGAGGGCTCGCGCCCTTTCGCTGCAAACACAATGTCTCCACAGAATGATTCATTGCGTTGCGTGATGGGTATTGCGGGAACAGGGCTCGGCGCAGGGCGGTTCGATCAGCATGCCAGTCATGGAATGACTGGGCTACGAAGGACTGGGCTACGAAAAGAAATGCCGCTGGGGGTGAGCCAGCGGCATTGGGAAGGGAAGGACTTTTCGAAAATGTCAGTTATTGCCGAGTGATGGCAGGAGACTGAGGAGGTCAGCGATCAGGAGATCGCCGATGATACGTTCGATGCGGCGGGACCGCTGCAACTGTTCGATCTGGTCCACAGCATCCTCAATGGCATTGGTCGCCTGTCGACTCTGCAGACGGTCTGTCGCATTGCGAGCCACCGTCAGAGAGTTGATCAGTGAATTTCTTGCACCATTCGTCAGTGTCAGCGTTCCAATTTCATCAATCAGGTTCGACAGTTCACGCACCACGGTCGTCCGAATCGTGTCTCCCTGTCCGGTGACTCCCAGACCGCCACCATCGTCATTGACAATCGTTCCGACCGCCTGATTGTCTCCAATCGTCGCGTTCACGGCATTGCTGAGATTGACCAACAGAGTCTCATTCAGTTCCACCGTTTGGTCGCCGAAGATCGTCACATTGATGGTCGTCGACGTTCGGCCAGCGGAAATCCGTGCCGTTCCGGAAGTGGATGAGTAATCGGATCCCGAGGTGGCTGTGCCGTTGGCCGTGGCGTATCGCACGGTGATGGACTGAGTCGACGCCGAGGAAATCACGATCGTGAACGTCATACGTTTCGAATTACGATTACCTTCGACGACCGAAACATCCGCAATGGAGATCGACGGAACCGGCGGTGTGTCATCATTCGTGATCGTGCCGACTCCTTCTGAGTCCGCCAGTGTTGCACCGACAACGCCGCTCAATGTGACCAGGAAGGTCTCATTGGATTCCACAACGGTATCACCATTGATCGTAATGGAAATGGTCTTTGAAGTTTCCCCCGGCGCGAAACTCAACGCGCCGTTTCCGGAAACATAGTCACTGGTACTGAGAGCAGTTCCGTCGGCGGTTGCGTAGTTCACGGTGACAGTCCCCGTGGAGACCATCGACAGCGTGACAGTAAACGTGGCCGTGGTTGTCCCGGAATTTCCTTCTGTGACAGTGACATTGTTGATCGTCAGCGATGGCGTGGGCACAGCTCCCATCAGAGCACTGACGTTCAGTCGACCGCCGGTGGACGTGATTCCGTTCATCGACGTCGTCGGTGTTGCCGTATTCAGCAGGGCCGTTCGAATCTGGCTGGCCGTGGCACTCGGGTTGGCGGCCGCGTAAAGAGCGACAGCCCCAGTGACATGAGGAGTTGCCATTGAGGTTCCGCTGTAGGATCCGTAGATGCCGGATGGCAACGTGGAGTTAATAGAAACTCCCGGAGCTCCGATGTCGACCGTCGTGGCTCCGTAGCTGGAAAAGCTGGCCTTATTCCCGGCACTGTCGATCGCAGCCACAGCGACAACGGCTTCGTATCCAGCACCGCTGACAGTGCTGTAGTTGGATGGATAACTGGCCGTTGTGTCATTGTTGACGTTGGAATTCCCAGCGGCAGCAATGAACAGAATACCCTGATTGGCGGCTCGAGTAATTGCGTCCAGAAGTGCCTGAGAATATCCGCCACCGCCCCACGAATTGTTCGTCGCGACGATGTTCAATCCATGCCGGACTTTCAGGTCGGTCAGATAATCCAGGGCCTGGACTGCTCCCGAAGTCGAACCGCCGTTGGGTCCAAGAAACTTCGTGGAGATCATTGTGACATTCCAGTTCACACCAGCGACGCCCGTACTGTTTCCGCCTTTGGCTCCAATCGTTCCGGCCACATGTGTTCCGTGGTCGTCTCCGGTTCCGTCGTAGACGCTGTTATCGTTGCTGAAGAAGTCCCAGCCATGAGCATCATCGATGTATCCATTGCCGTCGTTGTCGACACCATCGACGGGATCAAACGTGTTGGACCATGCGTTTTCGGCCAGGTCCGGATGAGCATACTCAAAGCCTTCATCAATGATGCCGACATAGACGGAGTTTGAACCGATGTAGCCCGCGTCCCAGGCTTCTTCCGCCTGGCTGCCGAAGGAATTCGTCGTTCCGGTACCACCCACCGAAGCTGGCTGATCGTCGCTGTACACGCCCCAAAGCCGACTGCTGGTGGTGTAGTATGGATCGTCGCTCACATACGAAGGCGTATAGATCCAGTTCGGCTCCGCGTATTGCACAAGCGGATTGTTCCGATACTTTGCGATCGCAGCATTAGCCGACATTCCCGCTGGCAGCGTCACCTTTTCCAGCACACCCTGTCCGGCCGCCGCCATTGCTCGAGTATGAATCTGCTCTGACAACACGCCGCCGGCGGCACTTCGAACATTGGCACGTACAATGTCCGTGGCGTCTGGCCTGTATTGAACAAGAATCTCACTGGGAGCCACCGCGGCCGCCAGAAGAACTCGGTCTTCCAGCTGCTCAAGACTCACCTGTCGATGACGTCGACGCTTCGAAGCACTAACCTGAACAAAACCAGCCTGACTCAAACAACGCAGCCACCGAGTGAGACGCGACATAAGCAGTTCTCCCGTGATCACAGAGACAGTTGAAGTTGCAGGCCTTCGCCATCCCGCCGGCTGGCGAACTGCGAAGCGGAACATTACCGTCAATTCTCAAAGCTGCAATTCAACTGAGCATTCGCACACCCAGGGATAACGTGCCCCACACGGAACAAAAATGGGAGAAATGTGAGCCCGAGAACGCTGGAACAGGACTCGCTGCAGAGCGGCACAATACGTAGTCAGGTCATTCCATGACCGCTACTGCTTCCCTGCATGTTCGAAGGAAACGTCAGCTGGCAGATGTCAAAGGCATGCTGGACGAACGGTCGCTGCACGCAAACGCAGGAACAGTTCTCGCCGCGGGCGGCTCGGTCAGCTCACCAGTTATGGAATGACTGGGCTACGAGGGGCGACGGGACTGTTAGCGATATGACTCAAACAAGACTTCGTGGTCGTTTCGACTGCCGCGAACAAGACGCTTCAGGGACCAATCACACTGTTGGTCATGGCATGCACGGAACTTGGTAAACGCAAGCTCGTACGTGACTTCCACGTGGCTGACTGAAACGCTCACTGCAGTGATGGTCAAACTCCGCAACTGGGCGTTATGTTCGGGCTGTTCCAAATCCAGAATCGACTCTGGTGGCTGAGACTGGCACCAGAGGTTCTGGAAGAACGACTGCCGTTCGCCGTCCGACAGACGGTCGAAATCGAACGGCAGTGTGACCAGACAGCGAAGGATCATTTGCTTTCCGTCTTTGGAGCGGCAGCGGCCGCTTCCATTTCTTCCAGGTGTTCCCGGAGATCAGGTACGATCTGTGGCGGAGCAACTTCGATTGCCTTTTTCTGCAATCCGATCGCTTCGTCAAGCAGCCCTTGTCGGAATTTCACCTGAGCAAAGGTGTCGATGTAGTCTGCATTTTTCTCTTCCGTCAGCTTGACGGCCTTCTCCGCCGCGGAAGCAGCAAGTTCCAGATCGACACCTTTCGACGTTGTACCGGTTGCCATCATCCAGGCCAGCTGGCTGAGCTTCTCGGCATCGTCTTTGGCGGCTTCAATCAGTGTCTTTGCGTTTTCATTGGCCTGATCAAACAGGTTGCCCTGAATCTGAAACTGCAAACGAATCAGAGGAAACTCGGGGCTTGACGGAAACTTCTGCATCAGACCTTCGATCAGCCGAATGGCCTTGGGATAGTCTTTGTCATTCAGCGCGGCACCGATCAAGGGTGCGGCTTCCATCTTGGCGGCCTCCATCGCGCGTTCCATCTTTGCGGCAGCGGCGACGGAAGCCAGATCCCAGGTTCCCGCGACGATCTGCGACAGTGGCTCATCCATCTCCGCGGGGTGTCCAATCCACTCGATCTGTCCGGTCTTTCCAACGACAAACGCACAGGGAATCCCGGCCTGTTCTGCCGCCTGCATGTAGGCCGCGTTTGTTTCACCTTCTTTGTCGAGAGCGATGCGGTAGGTCAGCACTTCGGACCATGTTTTGTCCGTACCGTTTGCCTTTTCCTCCAGGAACGGTCGGACGGTTTCTGCGTCTTCATCGGTAACTCCGATGAACTGAACCTTGTCACCATATTCGTTCTGCAGGGCAGCCAGATGCGGCATCGTCGCTTTGCAGGGACCACACCACGTGGCCCAGAATTCCACGACATAGATCCGGTCTGGCTTGAGTTCCGTGATCGGCTCACCCTTCAACCATTCCAGAATCGAAATTGACGGAGCTTTACTGCCAACGATCAGCACCTTTGACGCAGACTCTTCGGCGGCCTTTGCCGCCGCTTCTTCTGCTTCCGGCGCGACGAGTTTGATTCCTGTCGCACGCTCCTCAGGAGCATCCGATGGGCGAGGAATTCGTCGAGCCGTCGACTTCGACTCTTCCGCCGGCGCGCTGCCAGTTCCGCTCGTTCCATTCTCTCCGCACCCAGCGATGCAGACCAACAACGTGAACTGGAAGGACAGCGAGATTCTGGACATGGAGCAAGACCCTTATCTTCAATAGCAACATTGAATGCAACGGCGGTCGTACGCGGCAACGTCGCCCATCAGCCAGGACGACCATTCGTTGGCCAGGTTCATGTGACAATCGCCGGAAGGTGCAGACTCTAGCCAACCGGGGCAATTCCGGACAGAGGAATCGAAGCCGTTTGCCGCGTTCGACTCGGTCCGCGGTCACCTGTCATTCGCCTCGTTTTCGCCCCTTTGCCGGTACCCACGTGTTTGAGCTGGTGATGCGAATTTCATGCGCTTCTTCGGCGGAAATCGGGCGGTTTGCTCCGGCCGACGACGGTCGCTGGTCCCCGGCTTTGCGAGGTTCATAGTCCTTCAGTCCGTCGTCTCGAGTATTTCGGCGAGAACTGAGGAGGAATCCAAGCGACGTTCCCGGGGCTTTCCCGAATCGCTGCAGCACGATGAAGATCACAAAGACGGCAAAGACGCCACCGACCGCCCCCATCGCCCATGGCAACGACGACGGGGCCATCGCGGCCACCGTAAACAAGCAGCCAGCACCACCGAGTGCCAGAATGAAAAGCGATGCCAGCAGGCTACCGGAATCTCCCCGATTGCTCTGAAATCGCCTTCCCATTTTGGCCGAACTCCTTTGGCGAAAGGTCGTGGTGCTGGTTCTTGCTTCTTGGTTGCTGATCTTGGTTTTTAGCTCGTCGCGGGACACTTGCGTTGCGATTAACGACGAGGAAAACCGGTCAGCGGAAATTTTGTCTGACGAATTCCGAAAATTCGAATTGGCCTGTGTCAGTTCCTGCGAATTCGGATGCGGCGATATTCCATCTGGCCGCGATCGCCTTCCAGCCCAATCGGTCCGGTCGCAGGAACCTTGAGTGATTCTTCGATGACTTCACCGTTACACGTGCAATGTGCGACACCGTCCTTCACTTCCACCACCATCTCGTTCCAGTCGCCGGCTTTGTAGCTCTTGAGAGTCTTGTAGGGACCGGCCAGAGGATAGTCGCGGCACTGCAACTGAGGTTCGCGAATAAACACGCCACTGTCGGCATTGGGCGTCGCCCGGAATTCCAGCTTCAGCGTGAAGTTCCCGCCAAAATCTTCTGTCGTGTACAGCTGCTGAATTCGGCGTCCTTCCGCAGGTGTCGCAACGACAAGGCGGCCGTTGATGGCACGATAACGTGAATCCGACGACATTGCCTTTCCATCGAAACTGACAGGTGCATCAACGAACGGCCAGACCACTCCTTCCGGGTCTGATGCCATCCACTTCTTGGCTGACGTCCGAGTCGCTTCCGGGGTAACTCGAAAGCCCCAGCCGGTCAGGTCCTGGCCGTTGAACAGACTGGTGAATCCTTCCTCCGGAACGAAATTGTCCTTTTCCGTGTCCATGATGCCAAGAGTCGCAAGCACGGGCCGAAGAGCGCCAGCCCACTTTCGATATCCGGTTTCATTCAGATGAAGCAGGTCCGGCATCTCGTCCGCCTTCGCATCCCCTTTGTCATTCGCGAACAGAGTCCACGTATCCAGTACGGTGACCAGCGAATCACCTCGAACCGCCTTCGAATACAGCCGGTTGATCTCCATGATTTTGTCCGCAGGACGGCTTTTCGATTCGGAACTGGGGAATACCAGGCACAGCACAATGGGCGTTTCCGGAGCCGCCTTGTGAAGCTCCGCGATGATTAGTTTCAGATTGCCGGCAATGGTGTCCGGTTCAGCTTTTTCTTCGAGGTCATTCGTTCCCATCAGCATGACGACAGCTTTTGGCTTCAGGTCAATGACATCGGCTTTAAGTCGAATCAGCATGCCTCGAGTCGTGTCACCGCTGATGCCGCGATTCGCAAAGTGCATCCCGGGAAAGAGCCCCTGGAAGTCATCGCCCCAGCCCTGAGTAATCGAATCGCCAAGGAACACAACGGCCCCCTGATCGTTTGCTGCTGTTTTTGCCCACTTCGCGTGCAACTCCTTCCAGAGATTCTGAAACCAGTCATACCGGCGAATCGGCCCGGCTCCTGGCAGACCATCATCCGTGGCTGGCAGCGGAACATCGTCAGCAAATGCAATCCGTACGCCACCGGACATGGTCAGCATCGCACACAGAAACAGGGCCGAGATTCTTCGCATGGGAAATCCAGAGAATGCAGTTCGAATCAGCATCGCGGATGCATTTCCGAAGCAGTAGGAGGCACAAAACAAAACGTCGTGTCATCGACATCCGGGAACAGCGTCGGGATCGCAGTGGAATCCACCAGCGATCGTTACATCAGTTTTGGGATCGCCGCAGGATCCGCAAACTCACCTTCAAAGGATCTTGCTGTTCCCTTCGGAACCAGGCGCAGACTTCGCACGTCCATGACCGCACCACCGGCCTTTTTGACGCACTTGATCGTGATGGATTCACCTTCTGATCTCTTCAGCGTCACCGTGCCAGCGGTTCTCCAGATGAAATTCTGGAAGTGTCCCGTGTCCTGAACAGTGATCTCCATCTTCTGCATTTGAGTCTCAATGACGACGTGGCTGTCACCGTGTCCTTTTCCGCAGCCCTGAAGAATGTCCACTTCATATTCGCCGGCCTTTGGCACAGCGAACTTCCATTCGATGGAATCTTTTTCGTTACTCCAGTACCCCACGGTATTCTTGTGGGGCTGAGGTTCGTAGCGGATGTTCTCACCATGCACAATCGCCTCGCGCGCGGTGAGTACAATTTGGCCATCTTCGCCGGCAGCCTTCACTGATTTGTCGCTGAAGACAGACGGTGCCTGGTCCAGTTCGATGACGATTGTCGCGAGTTCTCCCTTTTTCAGTTCCTTTGGAATCGAACTCAGTCGGATCGACCAGTTCATCGGCTCCGGCTGCACACTGAGCTTCTCTTCGGTACCAGCCAGCCAGCGAACATCTTTCACGATACCGACCAGCCGCGGAACTCGAAGCACTGCGTCTTTTGAAACTTTTGGCAGCGTCAGGAACACTTCATTCCCCTTGACCCAGGCAGCAATATCTTCGCTCTTCCAGTTGGGCAGCGTTTTCACGCCCTGAGGAAGCCAGACTGGCACTTCATCGGCCACGACATCCGTCCGACCTGAAGAAAGGGCGGCACACGTCATCACCACCATAACCAAGGCGAGTCGTCTTAGAGTCTGCCGCTGTGCAATTAAGCCGAAAACTCGATGATCCGAGTACATTGGACATGCCCTTCCTGGGAAGTACTGGGTCAGTGAATGGACGGGAGTGCAAACACATTTCTGCAGATGCGTAGAAACCCTCATCTCCGCAATGAACACCGGCAGTATGAAAATTGTCGGAAGCTCCCGTTAGGAACCGCTGCTTCGATTGTAGCGGCTTGTTCTTCTCGGTTTCCAGCAAAGCGTAAAAGCTCCGGTTGAGTCGATAGGGAGAACCGCTACATTGCGACTCGCACACCGCTGAATTCCCACCTCATGAATGAGTTCGGTCATGCCTGCATTGCAGATGCTCACTTCAGGAAGTCGCCCCGAAGTATTTCGACTGATTGAAGGAAACACGTCGATCGGTCGCTCCGACAACAATTTCATCCGCTTAAACCAGCCGGATGTCAGTCGCCGACACGCAACGATCACCTGCCAGAATCGACTCTGTATTCTGACGAACAACAGTGTTTCCAGCGGCACGCTGGTGAACAATTCGCGGGTGACTGACGCACACAGGCTGGTCCATGGAGACATTATTCGCATCGGTCATATCGAACTGATGTTTCTGGATTCCAACGACGTCGATGATATGTCCGACGATGGCATGGAGGCGGGCGGACTTGCCGTGGCCGCCCCGGCCGAAAGTGACCCGGATGGTTCCATCCGACACAATCTTGCGGAAACGGGTAAGTTCGAACTGAGCCCGGTGTCATCGAACAGCCTGAACCAACACAAGGTTGTTCAGAAGATTTCCCTGGCCAACGAACCGGATGCGGCACTGCTGCTCTCCGACCCTCATGCAAAACTGTCGTTCGTCCTGCGACTGATCGACGACGTCACGCACTTTCTGAGGACGGAACAGACAGAGATCCTGTGCGAAGCGATTTACCGGGAGTTCCCCGGCTGTGAACAGATCCTGGTGTGCCTGACGGAACCCTCTGGACAGGAGTTGATTGTTGCCGTGGCGGATGCTCGTCGAGGTGCCACAACAAACGTGAAGTGTCAGTCCTGCATTTCGAATGCGATTCAGATGTCGGAAGCGATGCTTGTCTACGACCTGTGGAGAGATTCGCCGCAGGAGCGTCCATCCCTGTCCGACCTCGATCGTATGTCGGTGATGGTTGCCCCGCTGCAGGCAGGCAACGACCGCATTCCCGGGGCGAGGATTCCTGGGGCCATCCAGCTGCTGTCGTCGCCGACTCGTGATCGCTTCTCACCGAAAGACCTTGAGAGATTCGTCATTGCGACTCGAGTGTTGAGCCTGGCTGCTCCAACGCTCAGCCGCAATCTTATCAACGGATCAAAGACCATCCTTCCTCCGCCAGACCCGCCACAGCCACCGGCGGATCGTCAATGAGTGACGTGCCGCATTCCGTCACCAGCGTGCTCGGCGCTGGAGGAGTGATCTCGCGACGGTTGCCCGACTACGAGCCTCGTGATGAACAGGTCGCCATGGCGCTGGCTGTGGAGAAAGCGATCGCGTCACGCCGCCATCTGATTTCCGAAGCCGGCACGGGAGTCGGCAAGAGTTTCGCGTACCTCATCCCGGCCATTCTGGCGTCACAGAAAGATTCCGGAAAGAGAACGGCTGAGGGCGAAGAGGTCAAAAAGCACCGCGTTATCGTGTCGACTCACACGATCAGCCTTCAGGAACAGCTGATCCGGCACGACATCCCGTTTCTGCAGTCCGTATTGCCGGTCGAGTTTTCTGCCGTGCTGGTCAAAGGACGAGGGAACTACATCAGCCGCCGACGTCTGGACAAGGCTGTGCAGAGATCGTCGCAGAAAGTCCTGTTTGAAGCCGAAGGTCAGCGCCAGCTGGCTCGAATCAATCAGTGGGCTCAGAAGACAAGAGACGGCAGCCGGTCCGATCTTCCGTTTCAGCCACAGTCCGATGTCTGGGACGAAGTGCTCAGCGACCACGGCGACTGCCTGCGCAAGAAATGCCCGTTTCACACGGAGTGCTATTACTATGCAGCACGTCGGCGAGTTTACAACGCGGATCTGCTGATCGTGAATCATGCTCTGTTCTTCTCCGACCTCGCACTTCGCCGCGATGATGCGAGCATTCTGCCGGACTACCAGACTGTCATCTTCGACGAAGCTCACACTGTCGAATCCGTGGCGGCCGATCACCTGGGGATCTCCGTCACGGAAGGGCAGGTCGATTATCTGCTCAACAAACTCTGCAACGAACAGGGCAATCGAGGAACACTCGTCAGCCACAGCCTGACGGAAGCTCAACAGCAGGTTCACCGACTTCGCGATGTGGCCAATCATTTCTTCAGTGATCTGGAAACATGGTCCGCGACGTTTTGCCGCAAGAACGGTCGTCTGACAAAGCCCGTCGATCTGCCCAATGTTCTCAGTGAGCATCTGACAAAGCTGTCGCACCTGATCCGGGACGCCGCATCCGCAGCACGCAATGAAAGCGATCAGGTTGAGCTTCAATCAGCTTCCGATCGCTGCCGAATCCTGGCAGATAACCTTCAGTCATGGATGAAACAGTCACTGCCTTCCGCCGTGTATTGGGTGGAGAAAACCGGAACGACACGCAAGCGTCTGAGCCTGATGAGTGCGCCAGTGGATGTTGGTCCCATTCTTCGCGAACATCTCTACAACGAAACGCCGTCCGTCATCATGACCAGCGCGACGCTGGCCACTGGCAAGCACGATTTCGCCTTCTTCCGTTCACGAATCGGTCTGACGGAAGGCGAGGAAATTCGACTGGGAAGTCCCTACAACTATCGCCAGCAGGCTCGTCTGATTCTGTCGTCCAACATGCCGGATCCAACCGTCGACGCCCGGCGTTTTGAGCAGGAATGCTGCGAAAGAATCAAACGGCATCTGCTGGAAACTGAAGGCCGGGCGTTCGTGCTCTTCACCAGCTATTCAATGATGCAGAACGTTGCCGAACGTCTGACAGGCTGGCTCGCTTCCAACAACCTGTCGCTGTACTGCCAGGGCAAAGGACTTCCTCGTTCCGCGATGCTTGATAAGTTCCGTGCCGATGAGCGTGCGGTCTTGTTTGGCACGGACAGTTTCTGGCAGGGCGTCAATGTTCCCGGCGATGCTCTTCAGAACGTCATCATTCCGCGACTCCCGTTCAGCGTTCCCGATCATCCTCTGCTGGAAGCGAGGCTCGAACAGATCAAGTCGCGAGGCGGGAACCCGTTTCAGGATTATCAGACTCCTGAAGCCATCATCAAGCTGAAGCAGGGCTTCGGCCGACTGATTCGACATCGCAATGATACCGGCCGAGTCGTCATCCTGGATCCTCGCGTGATCACCAAACCCTACGGCCGCCTGTTCATCGAAAGCTTGCCTCAGTGTCGACTGGAAATCGATAACGGCACCACCATCCGGCCTGTGGAGATGGAGGATTAGGGTTTTCAGTTTTCAGTTAACAGTGTTCAGTGTTCAGTGCTGGTGTTAGGGCAGGTGGGTAGCACAGGTGTAGCCTGTGACGCGCAGCGGTCGGAAGCTGAGGAGAAAGCATCGTTCTTCCAGTGCAGCTTGTCCTGGCAAATAACGAGATGCCGCACACTCACCGGATGGCTTGCGCCATTCCGCTATCCGGGCAATGGCACGCGCTCTCCAGACGCGCTACCCGATTCGGAGTCGCTCTTCTCCGAAAACCGAAAACTGAACACCGAAAACCGAAAACCGCCCCCTCGCTCATCCGTCCCCGGAAATCCGGCGGAGCTTTTCGCGGAGCGTTTCACGGTGCATGCCAAGAATCCTGGCGGCAGCGACACGATTACCGTCGGACGATGCCAGAATCTGAGGCAGCAAAGTGGACTCGGCGGCTTCCAGAAAACGCTGGTACAGGCTGCCTCCGTCGGGGTTCGCTTTGAACTGTTCCTGCACCCATTGCTCAACGGCAAGCTTGAGGTTTGCATCAGCAGACACAGCAGTTTTCAAGCTCACCGTACCAGGAGTGTCCTCAGGCCCGCGTGACATGGGCCGAGGAAGATGCTCGGGCAGCACGGTTTCTCCTCGACAAACAACGCTGGCGGATTCCACCGCGTTGCGAAGTTCACGCACATTGCCATACCACGGACGCCGCATCAGTTCGTCGATGGTATCGTCGGCCAGAACAAGTTGTCGTCGGCCGGCCGTGACACCTGAAAGAAACACGGCCGCCAGTTCAGGAATATCTTCGACTCGTTCACGCAGCGAAGGAAGCTCGATGCGAAAGACGTTGAGCCGATAGAACAAGTCGCCTCGAAACGTCTCCTGCTGCACCATGGACTCAAGCGGTCGATTTGTTGCCGCCACCATGCGGAACGTCGCCTTCCGAAACTCACGACTTCCCACCGGAAGAATCTCGCGAGTCTCCAGGGTTCTCAGGAGCTTCGCCTGCAGATTCAGCGACACATCACCAATCTCATCAACAAACGCTGTTCCGTTTTCCGCAACTTCCAGCAGGCCCGGTCGTCCTTCATTCGCTCCCGTGAATGCTCCTCGCACATGCCCGAACAACTCGCTCTCAACGACCGATTCACTGAGCGCCGGAATGCAGATCGGAACGAAGGCCCCCTTGCGTCGACTGTGACGATGGATGGCCCGTGCGACGAGGTCCTTGCCCGTTCCGCTCTCACCGGTAATCAGTACCGGCAAATCAAGTTCAGCAACCAGCGCGATTCGACGGAACACTTCCTGCATACCGGCCGAACGCCCAATGATCAGTTCGGAGCTCACCGGGATCGAACTGGAGGTTGTGGCTTTGGAAACGGCCAGAGCCTGCTTCACAGTCGCGATCGCTCGGTCCAGATCGACAGGCTTCGTGAGATAATCGAATGCCCCCCGATCGATCGCTTCCACGGCCGTGCTGAGACTGCCAAAGGCCGTCATCATGATCACAGGAATGTCGGCGTCGGACTGCTTGAGTGTGGCGAGAGCATCCAGGCCGTTCATCCCGGGCAGCCGCACATCCATCAGAATCACGTCGGGACGACGATTGGATTTCAGCTGCAGAGCCTGTTCCGCAGAACCGGCCGTGTCGACGGAGAATCCTTCGTCCTGAAACCCTTCGCGGAACGTCCAGCCAATCGCCGGTTCATCATCGACCACAAGAATATGCATGGAACCTGCCAGTCTGCGTACCCCAGAGACACCTCGCCCCTGCGAAGCGAATTGTCACCAAACAGCCGCAGCAAAGTCAAAGCGTAGTCCGGTCATTCTATGACCGAAACTTCTTCCCTGCACGTGGTCACGACATGACAGCTCGCGATGTGTCCCAGTGTCAGCAGGAACCCGTGAACTGCAGACGAAATCGCACGAACAGGACTCACCGCAAGCGGCTCGATCAGCTTCCAGTCATGGAATGACTGGGCTACGCAGGCCGGTCATTCTATGACCGAAACTCCTTCCCTGCGTATGGTCATGACATGAAAGCTCGCGATGTCTACCAGTGTCGGCAGGAACCCCATGAACTGCAGACGAAATCCACGAACAGGACTCACCGCAAGCGGCTCGATCAGCTTCCAGTCATGGAATGACTGGGCTACGCAGGCCGGTCATTCTATGACCGAAACTCCTTCCCTGCGTATGGTCATGACATGAAAGCTCGCGATGTGTCCCAGTGTCAGCAGGAACCCGTGAGCTGCAGACGGAATCGCACGAACAGGACTCGCCTCTAGCGGCTCGATCAGTTCCCGGTCATGGAATGACCGGGCTACTCGGCAATCTGCACTCGTTTCATATTATCCGAGGGCATGCGGTCGATCAGCAGCAGGAACGGATCCACGCCCGCAATATCCGGTTGCTGAGTCATCTCAAAGGTCACAGTATTCCTGCCGGACTTCAGCATTCGGCGCTCCCGAGCCACCGTGGCACCGAACTCCTTGCCAGGTTCTGGTGCTGCAAACGCTCCAACTTCCATCATTTGCTCGAACGGCACTTCTGTCTCGTTGCCTTTTTCATCGGCTTCAAACTTGTGACATTCGACTTCCAGAGTCACTTCCCAGCGATCTTCAGCCAGCTTCTTCACCGTCGCTTCATGAGTCCTGTTGGAAAACAGGGTGATGCGATCGAACAGTTCATCCAGCAAGCCGAGATGTTCTTCGGGTGTCTGCTCTTTCAAAGCCTCAATAAGATCCGTTGAAGTGGGGTAGGGCGGTTCCTTGTAAGCAAAGCGATCGACCAATGTCCGAAGTGCAGCGTTGACCTTGTCTTCGCCAATTGTCTCCTTCAGGTAGTACATCACGACGCTGCCTTTGCGATAGTGAATGTAGCCCTGATTCGCTTCGACTCGACGCAGAGGACGCTCTTTCAGCATCTCGGCCCCGCGGGAACGAAGATAGCTGTCCATTTCGTACCGCAGGAATCGTCGCATCATATCGCGACCATATTCCCTCTCCATCACCATCAGAGCGGAATACTGTGCGAGCGTTTCCGACAGAAGCGTGGCGCCTTCCATGTTGGCTCCCATCACCTGATGAGCCCACCACTGATGAGCCATCTCATGAGCCACGATGTAGAAGACCATGTCGATATCGTCTTCGTCGCGAATGTCAGCGATGAATCCGATCGACTCAGAGTACGGCATCGTCCCGGGAAACGCCTGAGCAAATGTCGCCACACGAGGAAACTCGATGATGCGAGCCTGCTTGTGTCGATACGGCCCGAAGTGCTGTGTGTAGTAGTCCAGCGACTTGTGGATCGACCGCATCATATTCGGAACATTCCAGGTATGCTCCGGATGGTAGTACACTTCCGTCTGCACGCCATTCCATTCATCTCGTGCTACTTCGTAGCGTGCTGAAATGAATGAATAGAAGTTGAGTGATGGATGGTCGACCTTGTAATGGAAGTACTTCCGCCCGCTCTCCTCCCACGTGCGAATCAGCGACCCCGGAGCCACGGCAATCTGGTCGGGCGATGTGCTGATGATGGTCTCCACGTTCACCCAATCACTGCTGGAACTAATGTAGTTCATGGACCGAGCTTTCAGGTTTTGCGGATCCAGCGGCGGCATCAGTTCCGGTTCGCCAAGCCCTCGCTTCTTTCGCTCGTCGCGATCCTGAAGTTCACGCTGAGTCTGATAGCCGATTTGCGGGCATATTGAGTTATTGAAGAAGGTTCCGTTCTGAACAATGTCGGTACGCGTCACATTGTTCTCGAACCCCTTCGCTTCATACTTCACCGTGTATTTCATCTGAACACTCTGGCCCGGCTCCAGAGGCGGATCGATCGAATACACCTGATAATTCAAATCCTTCAGATCTTCCTTCAGCTGTCCTCGTTCCAGTTCGATCGTTGTCTCATAGCCATCAGCCAGATTCACGTATAACTGCGACTGAGGAATCGTGTCGCGGTTGACCAGAGTCTGAACCCCGCGAAGCTCAATGCCTCGTCGTTCCGGGGCCAGATCAATTTCATACCGCACGTCCGTGATTCGCGGCTGCGACTGACCATCAACAGTGGACTTCAACTCTTTCTCGTAGCGCTCCGCAAGATCTTCGTTCTGATCGCCGGTCTTGTAGGTGTTGATCACCTGAGTGTTGTACCAGGCCCAGGCCGCCGTGGAACCCCACGCAATGAACAGTGCCAGACTCGTCAGGCGAATGGTGCCACGCCAGCGACGAAATGCTTCGAAGAGACGTGCCTTCACACCGGTCTCGCGTCCTCGCTGCCAGTACAGAACTCCGCCGATCGACACGAGCGACGCAAACAGCAGCCAATACACCAGAAACGCCTGTAGCCCCGATGCAAACGGCGCGAAGTGATACAGGTCGGAATACGTGTAGCTTGGCAGCGACCCGAAATTCACAAGTCGTGATTCCACATCCAGCATGACCCACAGGAACGTGTCTGCCACAACCATCAGAATAAAGAAGAAATACCCCAGATACTTGTTCGGTGCCATGACGTGGGCAACCATCGCAAGCACGACCAGGCAAAACATACGAAACAGGTCGAGCCCCAGAAGCTCAGTGGCGTACAACGGAATCTGGAATCGCGTGTACCCTTTGGCGGCCTGAGTCAAAACACCCGCTCCGAGTACGATGCTGAGCATCACCATGACGATCAAAGTCAGAGCCACGAGCTTGCCGACGTACATGATCCATGTCGGATGGGGCAGGGCGTCGAAAACATCATCCAGCCGAGCTTCACGTTCTTTCCAGACAAGAACACCGGCGAAGAATGTGATGATCGCAATCAGAAACAGATACATCGATCCTCGAATCAGATCGATCATGTTGTAAGTGACCGGCAGTGCCTTCAGTCCAAACCCTTCACTCGACGACAAAATCAGCGCCGCCAGCGTGTTGACCATCGCAAACACCGCAATCACAACAAAGACGGTGCTCTTCACAGTGCTGAAAAAATCGATGCGGATCTGACTGAATAATTGAGCGATCGTGGTTGCAAATCCGGTCCGGCAGACGGCCACTGAAGTCACCAACGAACTTCGGCGAACGGGATCCTGCTTGTCCGAACGACTGCCCTTCGAGACTCGTTCCGAAAACGAAAATTTCCAGCATGCAATGCTCAGTACGACCAGGCCTGCTCCCAGCCAGATCAGGCGATTCCAGAGCATCATGCCGGTCAGTGTGACGTATTGAGCATTCTTCTCGGCAACGGTCCAGTAACGAGTCTCCAGCGAAAACGTTCGGATTCCAAACGGGTCCACGAGTGCCGCGAGTTTTTGATTATCCAGATCCGTCAGCAGGTTGGCAGCGATGCTGTATCCGACAAGCAGCATGATGATTCCAAGGAACGAAACGACCGTGCTTCGAAACCAGGTGGCCAAAGCAAAGATCAGGGCCGCCAGAAAGATCGTGTTCGGCAGCCCAAATACCAGGAAGCCCCAGAGGTGCGCCGACCACGAGATGCGCCCCCAGCGTTCCGGATCATTTCCGGGCATCCAACCGGCCAGAATCACACCGACGGAGACACCCAACAGCGGCAGGGCCGCCACGATCGCAGAACCCCAGAATCGCCCCATCAGGTAAGACAGTCGATTGATGGGCTTGCAGTAGATCAGGCCGCTCGTCTGGTAAGCGAAATCCCGGGTCGCCGCCGAATTCACAAAGGCCGTCGTCATCAGACAGCAAATCAGTCCCATCGTCGCATAGAACGTCTGAATCACATGCGGGGCGTTGCGATGAGTGTTCTCGAGACTGTTGCCGACTCGAACATTGTCCGAATACGTCGCGGCAAAGATCAACAACGCGTTGATCAGAATGAAGACGTACAACATGAACCCGCGGAGCCAGTACGACAGCTCAAAGCGAAAGAATGTGCGAAACATAAGCTGATCAGATTATCCAAGAGGCCGGAACGTTCACAAACCCGACGACCATGCAGAACATCAATCACGTCTGCCAATGAAACAGTCGTCACACCGCCTGATTCACGCGAGAAAAGAAGACGTCCTCCAGATCAGGCTCGACCTGCGAAAACCCCGTTCCGGGCATCGAATTGCTCAACACATGGATCAGTGGCCGCCCCGCCACCAGTTTGGTCGAGATGACTCGGTACTGCTTGCGATGGTCTTCCAGTTCCTGGCGAGAAATGGACTTCTGCCAGACCTGGCCTCGCAACTCTTCTTCAGCCTTCAAAGGCGGGCCCGCATAGACCACCTTGCCCTGATTGATGATGGCCATATTCGTACACAGCTCTTTGACGTCCTGCACGATGTGAGTCGACAGGATCACAACTACGTTCTCGCCGACCTCGGACAGCAGGTTGTAGAACCGATTGCGTTCGCCCGGGTCGAGCCCCGCTGTGGGTTCGTCAACAATCAACAGCTTCGGGTTTCCAATCAGTGCCTGTGCAATTCCGAAACGCTGCTTCATCCCGCCGGAGAAACCGCTGATGGCTTTCTTCCGATGCTGAAACAGATTGACTCGTTCCAGCATCGCATCAACGATCTCACGACGTTCGCGCGAATTCGTGATACCTTTCAGGATCGCAATATGATCCAGCATGTCGCGAGCTGATGTGCGAGGATACACGCCAAACTCCTGAGGCAGGTAGCCCAGCAACCGTCGCACTTCCTGCTTCTGCACAAGTACGTTCAGATCACCGAGCATGATCGAACCGGAATCCGCATCCTGCAGTGTGGCGATCGTTCGCATCAGCGTCGATTTGCCCGCACCATTCGGCCCAAGCAGGCCATACATTCCAATGGGAATGTCGAGACTCACTTCATCCAGAGCCTTCACGCCGTTCGAATAGGTCTTGCACAAACGTTCAATTCGCAGAGTCATTCCGCACCCTATAGTTCAATACTCAAATTTCAGATTGCTGTTTTCGGAGGTCGAATCTCGTCCTGCCAGTTCGAGCTTTGTAGAGTTGTCGCTGATTCGCAGTTCGAAAGAAAATCTTGCAGAATCCTGAGAAGATTCACATTTCCGACACGAACGCAACGCGTATGCAGCGGGATTCGATCGAAAACAAAGGACGGCGTCGAGTATGGAAATTCTGAAAGAACTGCTGATGACCAGGCCGGTCGTTGGCACTGTGGACTGGATTGGAATCGCAAGAGCCAGCCGAGCTCCCATCGAATCGCTCGAGTTCGCGGAAATCGTTCAGGGCGGACTTCGAGGCGATCATCACTGCCGCCCCGGCCGACCGTCGAAACGTCAGGTGACTCTGATTCAGGCCGAACACCTTCCAGTCGTCGCCGGCTTTCTGGGAATGAAGACGATTGCCCCGGAGCTGCTTCGCCGCAACATCGTTGTTTCGGGGTTAAATCTGTCGGCTCTGCGGTACACTCGATTCCGAATCGGCTCCGCGCTGCTGGAGGGAACGGGCAACTGTCCTCCGTGTTCACGCATGGAAGAGAATCTCGGCCCCGGCGGCTACTTCGCCATGGTCAACCACGGAGGCATCACAGCCATCGTTGTCGAAGAAGGAACGTTTTCCGTTGGCGATTCCGTGACGCCGATCGAAGTGAAACTGCCGCATACAACAACTTAAGGAAATAGCGGAACGGCGCAGCCGTCCGGTAACGCAATACCGCAGACTCACCGGATTGCTCGCGCCATGCCGCTATCTGTGCGGTTCATCCGAAAACCGAAAACTCGCGCCCACTCCATATTCGGTCATGACTTGCGTTTCGTCCTTTCTCGGGCGACATTGCGACCCATCGAGTTCACGGACTTCTGAAACAGCGAGCCAACGTATGAGCGAAACAACATCCGAAAAAGGAAAACGCGGCCCCCTTGTCGCCTTTCTCGACGCGATTGAGTGGATGGGCAACAAGCTTCCGGATCCGGCGGTGCTGTTCGTGATTGGCATTGCTTGCATCTGGATTCTGTCGGCCGTCTTTTCGCCGATTCCGTTCACGGAAACTTTGCCAGGAAAGACCGAACCGATTCGGATTGTCAACCTGCTGTCGCTCGACAAGCTTGCGGACTTCCTGTCAAAGATGACCGAGACGTTTGTCGGCTTCCATCCCCTGGGAGTTGTTCTGGTCGCCATGCTGGGTGTCGGAGTCGCCGATCATTCAGGCTTCATCAACGCTGTGCTCAAAACGATGCTGACTTACACGCCGAAATCGCTTCTGACGCCGATGGTGATCTTTGTCGCGATTATCAGCCACACGGCCGCCGATGCTGGATATGTCGTTGTGATTCCCCTGGCAGGCGTGATCTTTTACGGAGCAGGCCGGCATCCGCTTGCCGGCATATCCGCGGCCTTTGCCGGAGTCAGCGGTGGGTTCAGTGCGAACTTTATCCCCTGCGGCATTGATCCGCTCCTCGCCGGCCTGACAACATCTGGTGCTCGCCTTGTCGACGGAGAATACATTGTCAACCCATTGTGCAATTTGTTCTTTACCGGGTGCTCCAGCGTGCTGATCATCGCCGTTGGCTGGCTCATTACCGACTTTCTGATTGAACCGAAGCTCCGAGCAACGGCGATCGATGGTGATCCAGCTCAGATGCCGAAACTTCCCGAACTGACTGAGCAGGACAAGAAGGGCATGTCTCTGGCCATTCTGTCCGTCGCTGTTCTGGCTGGGCTACTGGCGCTCTGGGCATTGTGGCCATCCTCCGCTCTGCAGGCCAAGCCGCCGGAAGGCGAAGTCTGGCCGCTGTACCAGCGACTGACCAGCTTGAATAAGACATCGCCGGCAAGACTGATGAATGCCATCGTGCCTCTGATCTTTGTCTTTTTCCTGATCCCTGGTCTCGTTCACGGCTTCGTGTCAGGGACGTTCAAGACTCATCGCGATGCCATCAAGGGAATGAGCAAGGCGATGGAATCGATGGGTTACTACCTTGTGCTCGTCTTCTTTGCCGCGTTGTTTATTGCGTCATTCACGGATTCGGGCTTCGGAGCCCTGTTGGCGGTCAAAGGTGCCGCTGCTTTGAAGGGAATGAACGCCTCGCCCGGTGTCACCATCGCCGGCGTGATCCTGCTTTCAACCACCGTCAATCTGCTGATCGGCTCGGCGTCCGCCAAGTGGGCCATGCTGGCACCGATCTTTGTGCCGATGCTGATGCTGCTGGGAATTTCTCCCGAACTGACACAGGCGGCGTATCGAGTCGGCGACTCGTGCACCAACATCATCACACCAATGATGCCGTACTTCCCGCTCGTGGTCGTCTTCTGCCAGCGTTACGTGAAGAACACAGGACTCGGAACCGTCACGTCATTGATGCTTCCGTACTCCATGACGTTCCTCGTGATCTGGTCCGCATTCCTGTTCATCTACTGGCAGGTTGGTTTCCCGCTCGGAATCTCCGGTGGCTACAGCTACACGCCACCACTTCCAGCGACCCCGTAGAGGCAGAGGTTCCTGGTTCTTGGTTCGTGGTTGCAGCCACCCGGCTTTCCGCTTACCGTTCCGTTAGTGCACCGTCTGAGGAATCCACTTGCCGGTTTCAAACGCGGTCAGAACCATGTGATCTCCGCCACGGCGTTTGGCGTCGGCCAGAGTCTTCTCAGCCTCACGAATGATGGCATCGGCTTTCAGCTTTGTGCCTTCATGAGGTTCGCAGAAAACGGCGCCGATGCTGCAGGTAATCGTTCGTGTTCCATCCGTAGCGGAGAGATCCGAACGAACGCGTGCTCGGATCTGGTCAGCGATCAGTGTCAGCATGTCCTGGTTGACATCCTTCAGCGCCACCAGAAATTCATCTGATCCAAAACGCGTCACGGAGTCAGTCAGTCGCACGCAGTGTCGCAGAACAGAAGCCGCCTGCTGAAGCAGAGTATCGCCGACTTTTTCACCCGACAGATTATTGATCGCTCGGAACTGATCGATATCCACCAGCAGCAGTCCGAATGGAACCTTGTGCTGATGAACCTGTTCGACGGTCGAATCCAGCGCCGACTGCAGCCATTCGCGATTGAAGGCACCCGTCAGCTTGTCACGCCACTGAACGTCGTGCTTCTGTTCTGTTTCGCGTTCGATTTCCATTCGGCCGCGTTCGATCCTGCCAATGTTTGTGTGAGCATTCACGAGTCGCAGCTGGCTGGCGATGGCGATCTGTGAAAGCAGTTCCTGAGCTTCGGTCAAAATGGATTCGAGCGACGGCGATCGTCCGACATCGATACCGAACGCAGCACTCAGTTCACCGACTCGCTGATCCACGTCGGCCAGAAGTCGAAAGACATCGTTCGGACGCTGAGCAAACACCTGCATCAAGAGCCGCTCGATAGTCTCGCGGCTGCAGGACAGATTATGGCTGACTTCTTCCATGTACTCCGACACGTGAGCACTCGTGATCAGGGCAGCAGGAAGGGAAGTGCTGGACACGAATTTCAAAGGCACGACTCGATGAGCCGGGCTGTGATGCACCATGATGGCATCGACAATCTCGGAATCCAGATTCCAGCGTCGGCACAGCGCGGCACTGACTTCCGTGTGGGTGAAACCAAGCCAGTCCTGTTCACGCTGCCGCTGAGTTCGATCGTCTTCCACTTCAAGGACGTTCTGAACATATTCGTCGCGGCAGATATGAAGAAGAGCCAGCCGACCGATGTCCTGAAGAAGTCCAGCCAGAAACCAGTTTGCGGGATCAACCTTCCCGTGTTGTCGTTCAGCCAGGGATTCCGCAGTTGCAGCCTGAGTCAGTGATTCACGCCACAGCAGCTGGTACCACGGTCGCAGGCTGACAGAATTGCGGCTCTGATAGTCCGCCAGGCTGAAGCTCAGCACCAGAGTTCGCACCATGTTTGTTCCAAGGCGAGGCACTGCGGCTTCGATCGATGACGCACGAGTCCTCATGCCCAGCAGCGCGGAGTTCGCGGTCTTCAGAATGCGTCCCGCGATGGCCGGATCAATCTTGATCGTCTCGATCAGCCGATCGAAATCAGGATCGGGGTCCCGTGCAATCTCGATGACCCTGGCAGCCACTTCGGGCAAACTCGGAAGACGTTCGGACGCAAGAATGGATTCGATGGAATGGGGCACAGGAAACTCCTGATCCTGACTTCCTGCTGAGTCAACAAATGAGTCTGACTTCACCAGGCAAACATCAACCAAGAAAGCTGATCACGGTCATCCCAACGGTGTGGATGATTCCGAACGTCAACATTCAGCCTGGCTCAGGATTCCTGTTCGCAACGTCGGAAACCCATCGCTGTCGGGGAAATGCCCAGACGGCGGGTGGCCGGACAAAGTCCTTCGACCAGCGTCCTCGTAGTTCCCTCCAGGAAAAAACCCGATGCCGCTCCATCGGAATTCCCTGGACAGGCGCCCACGGGGGGTGTCGTTCTGATCTCAGAATCGAGACGCGGAAATCCACGAGCCCCGCAGAGTTTGCCACACCGTCAGATAGGCCCGCAAAAACCGCGGATTGACATAAAAGCAGTCGCCCCCTAACGTTCAGCGCAGAACTTCGCCGATGAGCGACAGGTCTGGTGCGCCGAGATTCCGTAGGTACCGCAGATTCCAGGTTGTGACGATTGGTCAAACCCAGTGGAGAATGCGGAGGAAAACGAGAAGATTCGAGCAACAGAGGCTGCGGGACAGCCCGGGACGGCTGTTGGTTTGGAATGGGGTCAAATTCCAAACGCTGTGCGAAGGATGGGGGACGGAGGTCCCAGGCACTTCGATCTGGAACCATTCTTGAGCAGGTGCATAACAATGACGGGATTCACGGGACGTTGGGGAATCGCAGCTCTGATGCTGGCAGCAGCCGCATCCGAAGCCCAGGCTCAAAACTGGGCCGATCAGATGGTCGACAAGAAGAAGCTCGAGTTCGGCGTGATCGCGCGTAACTCAGAGACGACCAACATCATTACAATCACAAACAATACCAATTCGACTGTCCACATCTCCCACATGCAGACCGCATGTCGATGCGCGGAAGCCGGTTACTACCAGGATTCTCGAACCTTCGTTCAGAACTCACCTGCAAAGAGTCAGCTGCAGCCTGGTGAAAAGACAAGTGTCACCGTTCGGATGAACACAAACTCATTCACCGGTGCCCGAGATACTTCTCTGACGATCTACTTCGACGCACCACAGTATGCAGAAGTTCGCATTCCAATCACGGCTTATATTCGAACCGATGTCGTGTTTGATCCGGGCAAAGTTGATTTCGGCAATGTCGAATTTCTGGCAGGCGGCACTAAGTCTGTGCGAATCACTTACGCCGGTCGCCCTGACTGGCAGATCCGCGAACTGAAGGTCGACAACCCTCTGATGACCGCAGAGTTCAAGGAAGTGTCTCGCAGCCAATTCGCTCAGAACGGGATCAATGTCGAGTACCAGCTGAATGTGAAGCTTGCCGAAACCGCAAAGGTCGGCCGAATTCGTGACTACATTACTCTGGTCACCGACGATGCCGCCAATCCTTATGTACCGCTGCTCGTGGAAGGCACAGTGATTCCGGACATCGCGATCACAAGCCCGAATGTGGCGATCCGGTCTCTCAAGCCGGGGCAGACGACAACCGTGAAGGTTGTGATCAAGGGTAACAAGCCGTTCCTCGTCGAAGACGTGAACTGCGAAAACATGAGCGACTGCTTCAAGGTCAAGAAGAGCGAAGAACCGAACAAGCTGCAGATTGTCGAAATGGAGTTCACAGCTCCCGACAAACCAGGCAAGTTTGCAGAAAAGATGATTGTCCGGGTTAAGGACCGTGAAGAACCACTCAGCTTCATCGTTTCCGGATCGATTCTGTAGGCGCTGAAAAGCCCGAATTGACCCCTTGATCGCGAACTCGACATCGCCCGGACTGGTCCTCAGCTCCGGGCGATGTCGTTTTTGTGCTCAGGCTGTCTGATTCAACCAACCGCGAAGGGCTTTTTGCCGGTCAACAACGCGAGCGTGAATCCCGCGCCAAACGGCAGAGCGCGTTAACCTCCGTTACCATCGGCCCTTGCTGCATCCATGGGCCACGTACAATCGCAACGGCACTTCGCTGAACGGCTCGAAAGGAATCTCCTGCGATGGAAACATGGAATCTGCTTCTTCAGGTCATCCTCCTGCTTCTGGCCTGCTTCGCTGCCGGAAGCGTGATGGTCATGCTGCGTCAAAGCCCCCTCGTTGGCTTCCTTCTCGCCGGCATGGTGATGGGAGGTCCGGGGAGCTTTTCAATCGTCAAAGCCGAATCGGCGATTGAAGGGATTGCCGAATTGGGAGTCGCGTTACTCCTGTTCAGCCTGGGACTGGAATTCTCATGGTCGCGCGTGATGTCCCTTGGACGAACAACGCTGCTCTGCGGCGCGCTGCAGGTCATTCTGACGATGCTTGCCGTCTCACTGGCCGCGCGCCTGTTTGGTCTGAGCTGGAATGCCGCCATTGCCGTCAGCGCTATGGTCAGTCTCAGCAGTACCGCTACGGTGCTGGGCGTCTTCAATGATCGAGCCATGCTGGATTCGGCAATTGGACGGCAGTCACTGGCGGTTCTTCTCGTGCAGGACATGGCCGTCGTTCCCCTCGCGCTGCTGGTGCCTCTGCTTGGTTCCGATGGATCATCCGGACCCATGCTGCCTCGCATCGGCGGCATTGTCCTCGCCGGGACTCTCGTCGTTCTCGCACTCTACTTTGTGCTGAACACGGTTGCTTTGCGAATCATGAAGGTGCAGTCTATCAGTCGGAACCGAGACCTGATGGTGATCCTGAGCGTCGTTGTAGGGCTCGGTGCCACCTGGGCAGCCCATGCCGCAAAGCTGTCGCCTGCACTGGGAGCGTTCCTCGCGGGAATGTTCCTCGGGAACTCCCCGTTTGCATTTCAGATTCGTGCGGACGTCGCTTCGCTGCGAGTTGTCCTGCTGACGCTGTTCTTTGGAGCCGTCGGCATGGTCGCGGATCCTGTATGGATGTTTCACAACCTCGGGACCGTCCTCGCAATCGCTTCTGTGCTGATCGTGATCAAAGCTCTTGTTGTCGTGGGACTCTTTGTGGTCTTCCGAAACCCGACCGGGACAGCTGTCGGCACAGGTCTGTGCCTCGCTCAGGTTGGAGAATTTGCATTCGTCCTCGGCGGAGAGGCTCGTTCATCTGGATTGCTGACGGCCGACCAGTACAGCGCCATTGTGTCGGCTTCGATCGTGACGCTGCTGGTGACTCCGACGCTGATCGTGCAGGCCCCGAAACTCGCCGCCTGGCTGAACCAGCGGCGCCGCTCCGGGAAGACTCCTTCAGAATCAAAGTCTGATCATCATTCATACCACTATCTTCTGGTCGGCTTTGGCCCCGCTGGTCGCGGTGCCGCCGAGGCACTGCAGGAACATGCCGACGAGGTCATGGTTCTGGATCTGAGCAGCGATGGACTTGCGAAGGCACGCGAGAACGGATTTCACACGCTTCAGGCCGATGCAACAAGTTCCGAAATTCTGGAGCATCTGCATCCCGCAAACTTTCGCATGGTCGTTATCACGATCCCTGGCTTTTCTGAAGCCATGACCATCCTGAAAAGCGTTCGGTACCTGTCTCCCAAGGCCAGCATCGTTGTACGTTCCCGTTACCGTCTTCACCAGCAGGCGTTCAGAGATGCCGGAGCTGACATCGTTGTCGGCGACGAAGAAGAAGTCGGCACCGCTATCGGGAAAGCCATTCGCGAAGTCGCATGATCGGTCATAAAGCAGATTACAGCAGGTTCACCCGGAATATCGCCGAACAGTTTTCAGAAGTGGATTCGAACACGCCCCCAGCCCATGATCAGAATGGCCCCGCAAAGCTTCGCTGTCTTTCCTCTGGTGACTCCGATTCCTGCAGATTTGAACGATTTTGGGGGCAGCCTGTTGCCATTTGTCAATTGAATGCGTTCAATGAACGACGACGCCTCCGCATGCGTACACTAGTGCACGCAATTCCAGACAGATGGTATGCTCTCGAACTTAGCAGAACTTTTCATCGATGCAAAGCTGTTGGCCTGGTGGCTGTATTCAGCGTTGCTGTTGTTCGCGATCTTCTTTCGCTTCTCTCGCGTCTTTTCGATTCGCAATCTCGACCTGTGCCTGTTGCTTGTTCTTGCGCTCTCCGCCACGGCCACTCTTAAGTACCGTGACGAAATCTGGGTGCCGGAAACACCGCAAACAGCGATTGAAAATTCAGACGATGACTCAGCGGCAGATGGGAGCGTCGGCGAGCTTGCATCGGACGCGGACCAACAGAGCGAGAAATCGAATCCCTCAGCAACTCAAGACGCGGCAGTCTCAGCGGCTACATCAACATCAGATCTGCCTTCTGCGAAAGAGGACGGGGACGTTTCAAAGGCGTCGGCACCAACCGTACATCCTGGCTATACGTGGGGTTCTGCGATCCTGCTTGTGACATCGTTCCTGCTGATCATTCGGCTGGTGTTTGACGAAAGCCTGACTCGACGCCCGCGACTGGATCAGAATTTGAACGCCGCAGGAATCACGTTTCTGTGTATTCCGGCCTTCGCACTTTTGATCACGGCCATTGCTCAAAATCCGCCACAGGTCAGTACTCGCAAAGCCTTCGACTATGGCAAAGCGCTGCTGGAAAGGCGCGATGTTCAGGTCAATCCAAACTCACCATCGGAAGAACATCCGGCTCCAACTGAAACGCTCGTGGCAGCTGGTGGAGCCGTTGTGGCTCAACTGGCGGATAAGGAGCAAGAAGTCGACTGGGTGGCTCGCTCGCTGGTCATCGTTGCGCACACACTCGTCGTTCTCGGATTGATTGCCGTCGGCAAGATGCACTTCGCGAATACTCAGCAGGGTGTCGCAATGGCGTTGCTCTACCTGCTGTTGCCATGCACCGCGGTGTATGCTCACCAGTTGAGCCATATTCTCCCCGCAGCGTGTCTGATCTGGGCCATTGCAAGTTATCGAAATCCTGTTGTCGCCGGAGTCCTCCTCGGGCTTGCAAGCGGCACATTGTTCTTTGCGGTCTTCCTGTTGCCTGTCTGGGCTGTGTTCTATGGACGTCGAGGAAGTGTGAAGTTTGCCGTGTCGGTGATGGGTGTCGCCGCATTGCTGGTCACGACGCTGCTGCTGATTTCCGGTGATGCAAGTTCGTTCTCGAACAAGCTGGTGACAACAACGAACTGGTCCGTCTATCGGCTGCTGGATGACACCAGCACAGCATACGACGATGCGTTGTCTCAGTTGTATATTCGAATTCCGATGGCTGCGATCTTCTTCGTCATGCTGACCGCCATGACCGTGCTGCCTCGCCCAAGGAACCTGGAGAACCTGCTCTCAAACTCGACGTCTCTCGTCGTCGCCGCACAGCTTTGGTACCCGGACGACATCGGCCGTTACGTGTTGTGGTACCTCCCCCTGCTGCTTCTGATCATCTTCCGCCCGCGACTCGATCGCCTCGTGCCACCGCATCGCCTGGACCGACAATCCGCGAGCATCCCGGCCCCCACCAGCGTCGCCGGCGGCTCCAGCGTCGCCATGTCCCGCCTGAGTTTCTTTCGCTGACACCGTCGTCCCACCACCCCCTCGACGCCGACCGTGCCCGCCTCTAAAGGTGCCAGCCACCTATGTTGATTTGATCAATGAAAACACTGCATTTGTTCACTATGTTTGTGCAGCCCTAGCCCCGCTGATGCCACCCGGCAGGACCGTCGCAGGGAACTGACACCCGCCAGCACCTCCGGCTTGCCAGCTTCTGTGCGGAACAGTTTGCGGAAGCTGCGGACCATCTCGACCCAGGTATCGACTGAGCACTCCAGCCGCGACAGGATCTCGGGCAGGCCTTTGGAGATCGCTCCGGGCTTGTCCTTTTTCAGCTGTCGGCCGGTCCAGTCCACCAGTTGCAGGTAACGGTCTAGAGTCATCTCCAGACAACCCTTGTGGCTGGCTCGTCGTTTGGGTGGCTTGTCAGTATCAGACTTGCTCTTGGGTTTTAGTTCGATTGGAGCCAGCCAGCCGGCATGCTGGCCGTGTTCCAGTTGCTCCTGCTCAGCTTCGGTACCGCGAACGTCCTGGGCGGCGTGCCGGTCTTTGATGCGTTCCTGAATGCTGGTGAATTCACTGGTTTCC
>CAZIGZ010000080.1:0-13167 GCA_964538835.1 uncultured Chitinophaga sp.
AAGAATGGTCGCAAGAGAATAGTCGCAGGCGCATTCTGGAGTCTTGCCTTCCTGCGTTTATTCTTCTGCCCCCATTCTCTTGCCACCCCCTATCGAGCAACAGCCGGGTAGCACAGGTGCAGCCTGTGACGCGAAGCGGTCGGAAGCCAAAGTGGGAGCGTGGTTGGTCCAGTGCACCGTGTCTTGGCAATACCGCATGCACTCAACGGCTTCCGGCGCCTGCGGCACACGCCCTTCAGGCGTGCTACCCGATGGTGGAAGTCGAACGAATCATGCCCTAACACCAATTTACTGAAAACTGAACACTGAAAACTTCCGCGGTGAATTGAGATTCTGCAAACTGCTGGAAGGTTGAGGCCCCTGGCTCGCTGCTGGTACAAACTGTGGCGTTGCGAATCGTTATGGTCAGGGCAGAAATTATGGGATCGATCTTTGGCGGGCTCACAGAGTCTTTGCGTCGCTGGTGGCAGGCGGATCGGATTCGCGTGTCCTCGAGCGAGGGGCGGCTGCGGCGGTTGAAGGCCGGGGATCGTGTTCTGCTGGAGGGACGAATCTGGAATGTGTTGAGTTCCGGAGCGGAACCTTCCGGCGGCCTGGGCACAGCGGAACACGTGATGTTTCGAGCGGTCCTGCAAAATGTTGATCAGTCAGATGCAATTGCTCAGGCGACGCTGGAAGTGGCAATCCCCACGGTAGGACTCGCGGAAGTCTCCAAAGGGACGGGAGCATTGGTCCTGGATTCGGGGGATCGGATTTCGATTTCCGATGATGACGTAACTGTGATGGAGGCCGCCCCCGGTTGATGCCGACAACACTGCCGGCGATGGCCGTCTCGACGATGCCTCCAGCCACGTTCGAGTTTTATGAACGTAGGAGTGCCGCCGACTACTGCTCAAACTCCGTAAATGGAAGCGACGGCGAAGATCGTTCGGCCATGCCCTGCTTGAAGTGGCGGCGGCAGACAGACACGTAACTTTCGTTGCCGCCAATCTTGATCTGTTCGCCAGAACGAATCGGCCGGCCAGAACCATCGATTCGCAGCACCATGGTGGCTTTGCGGCCGCAGTGACAGATCGTTTTGATTTCCGAAAGAACATCGCACCAGGCCAGAAGGTGCTGGCTGCCTTCAAACAGGTTTCCCTGAAAGTCCGTGCGAAGCCCGTAGGCAAGAACCGGAATGTTCTCCCGATCCGCCACTTCACTCAGCTCATAGACCTGACGTCGAGTCAGAAACTGCGCTTCGTCAACAAACACACATGACACGTGCTGTTCACGATGGGCACGACGAACGATCTCGAGCAGCGAATCATGCTCATTGAACTTTGTGGCCACGGCGGACAATCCAATGCGTGACGCGATTCGTCCTTCGCCATCGCGAAAGTTTAGTTCCGGAGTCAGCAGCAGCGGCTTCATTCCGCGCTCCTGATAGTTCCACGCGGCCTGAAGAAGCGACGTGGATTTGCCAGCATTCATGGCAGAATAATAAAAGTACATTTTGGCCATGCGGGTCCTGTCCTGCGATCAAAGAGAAGGCCGGGATGTTATCAACCGGCGCGATGACATTCAGCCAGGAGCAGGCTCGACCGTCAGTGATCGCCGAATTCTCCCTGGAGCGTCATGATCAGGTGCCGCCGCCCACCATGATTGCGATGTTCACACAGATAGATTCCCTGCCATGTCCCGGTCAGAAGCCGACCGTTGCCAACCGGAATCGACACGGACGATCCCATCAGCGACGCCTTCACGTGAGCCGGCATGTCGTCCGGCCCTTCGCACGTGTGTTTCCAGGGATCGGATTCTGGAGCCAGCCGATTCAACGCGGCATTCATGTCCCACGTGACATCCGGATCGGCGTTCTCATTAATCGTCAATGAGGCTGACGTGTGCCGAATGAACACGTGCAGCAGTCCGACAGAGCACCCGGAAAGTTCGGGAGTCTCCTTCAGAACATGGGTCGTGATCAGATGGCATCCGCGAGCAAACGGAGGCAGCACAAGTTCTTTCTGAATCCAGCGAGTCGTCATGGCTCAGCCTGTCTTCCAGCGATTATCGCGACTGTACGTCTTTGACCGAGAGCGGCATGGCATCGCGGAAGTCCGAGGATGGGCGATATCCCAGGGACCGTTCGGCCTTGCCAATGCTGTAATCAAGATTCAATCCAAGGAACTTGATGCGAGCATTATTCAGGAGCGGGGCCTGCTTCATTCCGAACAGTTTCCATGTTCGCTCCATCGCTTTGGCCAGGAACTTTGCAACCGGCAGAGGCACGACCTTACTGGGTTTCGGCAGTTTCGCGGCATCACACACTGTTTCGATGAATTCTCGCTTCGTCACCGCCCGCGGATCACGAATGTTGAACACTTCGCCGACGACATCGTCACGGTCAATCGCCAGCCAGATCGCTTCGCAGAGGTTACCGACAAACGTGTTGTTCATGAGTTTGTCAGGAGAACCCAGGTACGCAAACTTCCCGCTTTGCAGTCGCTCCAGAAGGCGAGGCAGCACGGTGCGGTCTCTTGGTCCATAGATGAAGCCTGGACGAAGCACAACGCCAGGCAGGCCTTTGGACTTTATCCATTCGCAGACGAGTTGTTCCGATTCCACTTTCGTCAGCGTGTAGCCATCGATTCCGGTCGTTGATGGCGGTGTCGCTTCGTCGGTGCCGAAATGATCTTTTCCTTCGTAAACACCCAGCGAACTGATCTGCACCCATCGTTTCAGTGAATTGCCGGCCATCGCAGCCTGAAGAAGAGCCCGAGTCCCATCGACGTTGACCTTGCGATACAGCGACGTGGGGCCCCAGTCGCCCACCATTGCGGCGCAGTGAATAATTACCGTCGCTCCTCGGACAGCTTCCGAGAGAGATTCCGGCTGGTCGAGGTCTCCATAGACTAGTTCACAACCCCAGTCGGTCAGACGCTGAGTATTCGCGGCGGAACGAACGAGACAGCGAACATTCACGTTCATCCGGCGTGCCTGTTCGGCGACATGACTGCCAACAAGCCCAGTCGCTCCCGTCACAAGAAGAATATCTGATTCCGTCAGTTTCACTGCAAAAGAACTTTCAATCGTGGAGATGATCCAGAAGCCACTTTTTCGCCGAAAGTGGACTGTTTTTCCAATGGGCTACTTCGTTGTTGCCGCCTTCATTTCGGCAGAGACTGCTTCTGCCCTTCGAAGGACTCGCATCACATTTCCGCCCAGGATCTTATGAATGGATTCGCGGTCGTAACCTCGATCCAGAAGAAGCTGGGTGATGCGAGGATACGTCGCAACGCTTTCCAGCTGTTCCGGCAATCGGGGAACACCGTCATAGTCTGAACCGATTCCCACATGATCGACACCACAGTGCTTCACCAGATGATCAATGTGGTTCACAACGTCATAGATTGTTCCCGTCGCTTCTTTGTTCTTCTTCAACTCTTCCGTGGGGGCAATGAAGCCCGAAAAGAAGTTCACCATGATGACGCCTCCGTTGGCCGCCACCAGCGGAAGCACATCGTCCGGCACATTACGAGGATGTTCATTGATCGCTCGGGCACTCGAATGTGAGTAAATGACAGGAGCCTTTGAGACCTGAAGTGACGCCTTCATCGTTTCCGGCGACACGTGCGAAAGGTCCACGAGCATTCCGATCCGATTCATCTCAAGGACAACTTCGCGGCCAAACTCTGACAGCCCTTTGACTCGCGGAGTATCCGTTGCAGAATCCGCCCACGACAATGACTTGGAATGCGTCAGCGTCATGTACCGACAGCCTTCGTCATACAAACGCTGGAGGTTCGCCACATCGTTTTCAATGCTGTAGCCGCCTTCCACGCCCATCATCGACGCAATTTTTCCGGACTTGACGATGCGTTCAATGTCGTCCGCGGTCGATGCCATCTCGAACGTCTCCGGGTACTTCTTCATCATGGCCTTCACGATGGAAATCTGATGAAGAGTCTGAGACAGCGCGTCGCCAGTGGCATCGGTGCTGGCCGGAACGTATACCGACCAGAACTGAGCCTTAACGCCTCCCTGGCGCAAACGAGAAATATCTGTGTGGAGTTTTGGCTGGTCCTTGGCGATGTCCAGCGTCTCAAAGGACGAATTGCCGATATCGCGGATCATCCATGGAAGGTCATTGTGCCCGTCAAACAGCATTCCGCTGAAATGGATCTCTGTGGCTTCGGGCGTCACAACGACTGGAGATTTCTCGGCCGATGACTTTGACGGTTCATCCGCGGACAAGGCGCCGCAAAAGCCACCGCATCCCAGCAACAGTGACACCAGAATCACGCAATTGAAGAGGCTCGTTCGCATTCGAAGAATCCACACTTGAAGGGTTTGAGCCGATCGCAGCAGCCCAGCTCCCAGTTGCCCGGAAATCTCTGTTTGGCCAGAGAATCTGCTGATCGTGGTCGTTGCCGCGTCCAGACGCCCAGGAATCCGGATGCGGCACACCATCGCGGACTTTAGCGAGACGGTCCGCAGGCGGACAGCGTCGAGCATGTGACCGACGCTTCAAATCTGGAGCCTCCGCCACAGGCCGCCCCGGTGTTCAGTCGCCGTGCTCGTTCGCCACCTCGTTGATCCAGGTGGGACTCGGCTTTTGCATCATCCAGTGCCGGAGAAGATATTCACGCGGTGTTTGGAGGGCGAAAGCCAGCGAAGGCCACTTCTGTCTTGCGTTGGAACCTTCGAGAAGCGGCGGGCAGGTCGCAGCTGGCCGGCCTGAAAGCTTCAAAGAAAGCAGACGCCGAGGGACCACAGAAGCCTGTTTCCACCGGGATGAACCCGCCGGCGGATGTCTGCGCGAAGCCGTGAAACACTGATCATCGGGACAGGGGCTTTTGGTCAGGAGGTTGTCAGATTTCCAGCAGACTTTGGTGCGAGCGCTTGCCACTTCTCGGTTCACAGTTGAGAATCCTTGGACCGGATGGACAAAAACGGTCAGTCAGATGCTCCAGTATACCTGTGGTGCTTCTGCGGGACGCCAGTTTCGGCGTTGATGGAACCCCAGTCGTTGACTCGGCCAGGACATTGGTATGGTTGCACATGGCAACAGAACCAGCTTTTTGCTCGTCATCATCGTCGGAATGATGTTGTCGGGAGCGGCAGCTTTTGGAACCGATGAGGAGAAGCCGCCAAGCTTTTTCAAGAGACTTGGTCTGGAATTGGGCCGTCAGCTGTCTGGCCAGGTGGAATTCAACCAGCGACCCGCTGTGGGAGAGATGGTGGCCGCGCCGGTCATGATCGCCGGGCCGATGGGAGAACCCTCAGAGAAAGACCGTCAGGAGTTTAAGGACCGATCGAATGCATATCTGGCTTCTTTTCGAACATGGCTGATCGCGACCTGCCAGCTGACTCCGGAGCAACAAACACTGTTCGACCAGGAGTCTCAGACGGCACTTGAGAAGATTCAGGGCGATTACGCGAAAGAGTCAGACGTCAACCGCCAGCATGCGGCCATGGGAGACACCTACCCCATCATCTTTGTGGTGAAGGGAGAGCGCACCGCCAAAATCGACAAGGCCCTGAAAGCGGTGCTTGATACCAAAGTGCTGACCGAGCAGCAAAAGCCCGTGCTGGAAGCTGCGTTGAAGGAACGACAGGACTGGCAGAAGCAGCAGTTTCGAACGCTGATTATCCAGCTCCTTGACAGCCAATTGTATTTCAGTGCCGCACAGCGAAAGAGTCTTGAAGAGACACTGATCGCAACCAACAAGATTCGGCATCCTCTTTATACGTTTCAGCCACAGTCGTATTACCTGCCGTACGAATCGATTGAGACGCTGGTGCCAACGATGTTCCGGACCGAAGTGCTTGAAGAAGCTCAGCGGAAGCGTCTGAAAGACCTTGCGAACAGCCAGAACGACGGCAGCATGGTGTTTCAGTCGTCATCGGGGATGGAGGAATGGGAGAAGCAAATCAAGACCGCCGCAGAAAAGTACCGCAAGATGCTCTTGCTGGCTGCGGAAGTGCGAATTGCCTGGTACCGCCGCGAGTTAAACCTGAACGACGATGATGTTCGAGCTCTGGAGATTGCGGCCAAGGGTGCCGCCATGACGGCAGTCGCCACATGGAAAGAAGGAGCCCAGAGCACGATCGAACAAATGATTGAGCAGGCAAAGAGGTTCGGCGGCAACTTCGCATTTGGCACACAGACACTGAATGCTCAGGAACTTGATCGAACCACGATCTGGCAGGAAGCCGTGGAAAAAGTTGCCGGCTCAAAGGCCAGCATCATTGAAGAGAGAACAGCGAGTGAGAAAAAAATCATGGCCGGTGAAATCGCCGCCATGCTCGATCAGGAACTGTGGTTGCTGCCATCACAGAGGGAACCTCTGATCGCAGCGCTGGAACCAACTTTGCCCGCCAAGTTTTCCAGTATTCAGTATTCCGAATATTTTCGGGACATGGTGATTCTTTGTCATCCGCTCGTCCGCATGGATGAGCAACAGAAGAAGCAGGTGTTTTCGGAACAACAGGTCGTCGTTTTCGAACTGCTGGCCAAACACTTTCGATACCGAGCAGAAAACGGGTACGCAGAATTCAGTCTTCGAAATCAAGGCACTTTCCACCTGAGTTTAAGCAGGTAATCAATACGACGTTTCCAACGAGACAGGAATACAGGGGAATCATGAGCACAACAACAGCTCCTCAGCTGCAGTCGGATGATGTGGCCGCCATTGACGAACTTCGTGACATTTATCGCCGACTTCGACAGGAGTTGTCGAAGATCATCGTGGGACAGGAATCCGTCATCGAACAGCTTGCGATTTGCCTGTTCGCACGAGGACACGCGCTGCTGATGGGGGTTCCCGGACTGGCAAAGACGCTGCTGGTCAGCCGGCTCGCCGAAACGATGTCGCTCAGCTTCAGTCGCATCCAGTTCACTCCGGACCTGATGCCGATGGACATCACAGGAACGGACATCCTTCAGGAATCCGGTGACGGCCGTCGTCATTTCGAGTTTATCAAGGGCCCGGTTTTCGCCAACATCGTTCTGGCGGACGAAATCAACCGCGCTCCTTCCAAGACTCAGGCGGCTATGCTCGAAGCGATGCAGGAGCATCGAGTGACAGTCGTGGGACGTCCGTATTCCCTGGATCCTCCGTTCTTCGTTCTGGCAACACAAAACCCGGTTGAGCAGGAAGGAACGTACCCGCTGCCGGAAGCGCAGCTGGACCGGTTTATGTTCCTGATTTCGGTCGACTACCCGACGCGGGCAGAAGAACTAGAGATCGCTCGCACGACAACGGGCGGCTCCATTCCTCGCCTGGATCACATCATCGACGGCCAGACGGTCCAGCGGTTCCAGGAACTCGTGCGTCGAGTGCCAGTGCCTCAGCACATTTACGAGTTTGCGGTCGACCTTGTCCGACGGACTCGCCCAGGCACCAAGGAATCTCCGGAGTGGCTGAAGCCGCTCGTTTCCTGGGGAGCCGGTCCGCGAGCGGTGCAGTATCTGATTCTGGGAGCCAAGTCCCGAGCTGCCTTGACGGGAAGCTACATGGCTCGGCTGGAAGACCTGCTGGCGGTGGCCGAGCCTGTGCTGACTCACCGAGTCCTCACGACGTTCGCCGCGGAATCCGAAGGCATCAACAGCAAAGAAGTTGTTCGTAGACTTGTGGAAGAGCTGAACCGAGAACAGGTTCGATAACAACCTGATCCCGAGGTCTGAGCTGAAAATCAGCACGGGCCGTGAGTGCTGATGCTTCCCAGGTACTTTCGGAATACTTCTTCCAACAGACAGTTTGACTATGCGGGAATTTGTCGATCCACGAGTCGTCTCACGCCTGCAGGGCCTCGCGCTTGACGCACGAATTCCGATGATCGGAAGCGTGTCCGGACGACATCGCAGTCCGACACGCGGTTCCAGTCTGGAATTCAGTGAGTACCGCAAGTACGTCCCTGGCGATGATACTCGACGTCTCGACTGGCGTGCGTGGGGCCGCAGTGATCGGTTCTATATCAAGGAGTTCGAAGCCGATACAAACCTTCGGCTTTGTCTTGTTGTCGACGTCAGCGGTTCCATGAATTTTGGTCCCGGCGGCAGCAATGCTCCGGGCACGACCAAACTGGATTATGCGCGCCGTCTTGCCGGGACACTGGCCTATCTTGCGTCCGGTCAGGGCGATGCTGTCGGACTCTACTGTGCCGGCCAGTCGTTTCAGCGGGAGATTCGCCCCAAGCGAAGTCCGGCACATCTCAAGTATGTGCTCGACGAACTTGGCGCGATGAAAGCCGGGGGAGAAACGGGGCTGCCGAAAACGCTGCATGAAGCCGCTGAACGGATTTCTCAGCGGGCCATGGTGATTGTCATTTCCGACCTGTTCATGTCGCCGGAAGAACTGCGCAGCAGCTTCCAGCATCTTCGATTTCGAAAACATGACGTGGTGGTGTTCCAGCTGATCGAACAAAACGAAATTGACTTCGAGTTTGATCGTCCTGTTCGCTTCGTTGACCTCGAAGGGATGGGACCGCTGCTGGTGGATCCCACAATGATTGCGAAGGAATATCGACAGGCTGTTCAGACATGGCTTGAAGAACTTCGCATTGTCTTTCGTGATACGGGCGTTGACTACCACCGAATCAACATCAACGAAAACTACGCCGACGTACTGGCTCGGTTCCTGCTGGCTCGCAAAAAATGACGTTTCTACAGCAATCCTTTCTCCTCGCACTGCCCCTGATCGCTTTGCCGATTCTGATCCATTTGATCAATCAGAATCGATACAAGACGGTCAACTGGGCGGCTACGATGTTTCTGCTTCAGGCCAAACGTATGGCTCGAGGCATGGCGAGACTTCGCTACATTCTGATTCTGCTGGCTCGAATGCTCGCAATCGCCGGCCTGATCTTTGCCGTCAGCCGACCCATGGCCGGTGGCTGGCTTGGCCTCTCGAACAGCGGTGCTCCCGACCTGACAATGATCATTCTGGATCGTTCCGTCAGCATGGAAGAACAGGATCCCCGAACAGGAATCTCCAAGCGCGAAACCGCGCTGGAAAAACTATCTGCCGCATTTCGTGACCTGGGAAGAAACACGCGAGTCGTTCTGTTCGACAGCGCGACGGGGCAGAGACATGACCTGTCCGAATCCTCTGCACTCGCGGAGCTTCCGGAAACGTCTCCGACTTCCACCGCCGCCGATATCCCGGCGCTGTTGCAATCAGCGGCTGAATATCTGGAAGCCAATGAAGCCGGACGCACAGACGTCTGGGTTTGTTCCGACCTGCGGCAGAATGACTGGTCACCGGGAAGCGGTCGCTGGGAATCTGTGCGAAAGGTTCTGGGAGGTCGCCAGGGAACTCGCATCTACCTTCTGGCCTACGAGCAGTCGATTCCAGACAACCTCTCGATTTCGGTCAGTGGAATTCACCGTCGGGAAACGCTCGAGGGTGCCGAACTGGTGATGGATATTAAGGTGACGCGAGCGGCTCCTTCTGATTCCTCCGTTCGAGTCCCGCTGACGTTCGTCATCAACGGTGCTCGGTCGACACTGGAGCTGGAACTGACAGGGGCTCAGCTGATTCGCAATGGGCATACGATTCCGATCGACCGTGAATCCAAACGTGGCTGGGGCCGCGTGGAACTTCCTCGTGATGCCAACACCGCCGACAACGTCTGGAACTTTGTGTATGCAGAGCCAGCCGTTCAAAAGAGCATCATCGTGTCGGAAGAAGGCGAGGTCGCGAACTTCCTGAGAATCGCCGCGGCAACACCATCCGACCGAAGTCTGGTCTACGAAGCGGAAGTGGTCCCGCCAGCGAATGTGGAATCCATCGTCTGGGATCAGACCGCCATGATCTTCTGGAACGCGCCGCTTCCTCAGGGAGCCGTTGCCCAGTTGATTGAAGGGTTTGTCAGGAAAGGAGGATGTGTCATGTTCTTTCCTCCGGAATCTCCTGACGACACCACGATCTTCGGTTATCGCTGGGGCCAGTGGCTGGAGCCTCAGGAACAGGAGAGCTTCGCGGTTCTTCGCTGGCGAACGGACGAAGATCTACTCGGGAATACTCAGAGCGGTACGCCGCTGCCGGTCGGCCAGCTCGCTGTCTATCGATCATGCGAACTGACCGGTGAAAACGGGACGGTGCTCGCCCAGCTGAATGACGCACCTCCATTGTTACTGCGATCCAATACCGACCACGGCGCTGTCTGGTTTTGCACAACGCTTCCATCGTCAGAACATTCCAACTTCGTCAGCAACGGAATTGCGTTCTACGTGATGGTTCAGCGAGCGATCGCGCGAGGAGCAGCGTCACTCGGTTCGGCTCGACTGTACTCCAGCGGCGCTCTGGCGGAGGATTCCGGAAACCTCTGGAAGCCGTTGGATGAGGAATCCGGCAAGGTTCTGGTATCACAGCGCACGCTGAACGGCGGTCTGTTTTCCGAAGGCGATGTGTCTTTGGCACTGAATCGACCTCTCACAGAAGACAATGTCGAAACGATCTCCGATGATACGCTGAATCAGCTGATGAGCGGACTGAACATGACTCGCATCGATGACCAGGCAGGAAGCTCCATGTCCCTGGCGACAGAAGTGTGGCGAACGTTCCTGATCCTGATGATCATTGCTCTCATCGCTGAAGCTCTCCTCTGCGTCCCGGACCGACAGGTTGTGAAGAAGCCGCTCGTCTCCGGAAAGCCGTGAACCGGCCGTTCATGTTTCTCTTTGAGTCATCATGTTCGACCGGATTAAGCCGCGAACGTGTTCTGGTGCTCTGATGCAAATGCCCCCTGTGGTTCATATTGTCGGTCGAAGAAACGCAGGCAAGACGACGCTCGTCTGCGACTTGATTTCCTGCATTTCAGCCACTGGACTTCGAGTCGGAAGCGTCAAGCACACTCATCATCACCATGAACTCGACACGCCTGGCAAGGACTCGCATCGCCATCGAACAGCCGGAGCAGTCGCTGTCGGAATACTTTCCCCGCAGATGACCGCGATGTTCATCCCGGGCGATCGTGAGGCCGCTGGTGACGACCGCTACGCCGCGTTTCGGCCCATGTTCGCCACGTGCGATCTGATCATCGTCGAAGGCGACCTTCAGGCACGTGCCACCAGGCTGGAAGTCTGGCGAAAAGAAATGTCCGAGCCGCCCTACGCAATCAGCGACCCTGGCATCAGCGCCGTGATCTCGGACGACGAGGTCCAGGGAATCACCTGCCCGCTCTGGACACGAACGCCGATCGAAACCGTCGCCAGGCAGTTGCTGCAACTCGTAGGCAAGTCATTCCATGACTTAGCCTGAGGAAAGCCAGCTCAGATTGCAGGCCCGGGACACTACGATCTGCAACGCTTAAAGGCCAGAGAACAGTACTCGCCGCTGTGCGGCTTGAGAGCTCTCGGTCATGGAATGACCGAGCTACGTAGGCAAGTCATTCCATGACTTAGCCTGAGGAATGCCTGCTCAGACTGCAGACCCGGGCAAACCAGCCACTTGCAAACATCACCACACATTACTACTATGAATTATCACCTACGCACATACATGCGAATCGCCCACACACCCATGACACAACACCATGACAAAGCCATTCGAACTCTCCGACCTGCAGTTCTTTGACCGCAACCGAGACTATTCTGTCGTTTATCGCAGACTTCCGCATTGGGCTCAGACCGGCACCGCCTGCTTCATTACCTGGCGTACCGCGGATTCCCTTCCACAGTCACTTGTACGGCAGTTGTTTAAGGCTCGCTGTGAATTGTTAGTTCAGCACGGATTTCAAGCCAACGCTGACTGGACGGAATCGTTTGCAAAGTTGCCCCCGCAACTTCGAGAGCAGCTGCAATGGTCGGCATTTCAATTGTGGGACACGAAACTTGATCACGGGCTTGGAGCATGTCGGCTCAAAGAGCGGCCTCTCGCACAGATCGTCATGCAGAGCCTTCGCCATTTCGATGAATCACGCTACCTTCTGACGGATGCTGTCGTCATGCCGAATCATGTTCATCTCCTGGTCGCTTTTCGGAGCGAACATGATCTTCTGCAGCAATGCCGTTCATGGAAGCGATTCACAGCCACACGAATCAATCGCTGGCTGAAGGCTCAGCATCTCGCCGTCCCTTCCGATGGCGAGTTTTGGCAACCTGAACAGTTCGATCACCTGGTTCGAAACCCGGAACAGTTCCTCCATCTTCGGGCGTACATTCGGGACAACCCTGGGAATGCAGGCCTGCGACAATCCGACTGCCTTCATTACTCGCGCCCGTAGGCAAGTCATTCCATGACTTAGCCTGAAGAATGCCTGCCCAGATTGCAAGCCCGGCCCCTACGATCTGCAACGCTCTGGGGCCAGCAAACAGTACTCGCCGCGAGGCGGCTCGAACAGCTTTCGGTCATGGAATGACCGAGCTACGTAGGCAAGTCATTCCATGACTTAGCCTGAAGAATGCACGCTCAGATTGCGAACCCCGGGCTGCTGCGATCTGGAACGTTCAGAGGCCGCAGAACTGTGCTCGCCGCGAGGCGGCTGGAAGAGCTTTCGGTCATGGAATGACCGAGCTACGAAATTACTCGGCGTGCTTCAGTCGATAGTTCTCAAGGGAACGGGAACGCTCTTCTTCGCTGTTAAACCCAAGCGAATGAGGCTGAAACAGCGTTTCGTCAGAGCGAGCCACCGTCATTCCATGGTCCTCGAGTGATTCACCTCGAAGGTGCAATGCCACTGCCAGAGCGACGTCGGACGCAAGGACTCGGTAGTCCTGAGCGAAGTTCGACCCCGGCATGGCGTTCTGAACCGACTGCCCGCGAGCGGGCCAGAACTGTCCCTTCGAGCTGAGACTGCGTTCGACCAGTGCCAGGGATTCACGATCATTCCGTTTGCCGAGTGTCAGCAAAGCCCAGCATTCCACCGGCCCCGTTCGCCTGGCTTCCAGAGCACGGCGAGCCAGCTGCTGCCCGGCCGGCAGATCCAGCTTCATCGCAAACAGAAGTTCGCTATCCAGTACCGCATGTTCACGCAGAAGCCAGTTCGAAGTAATCGCCTCGATCGCCGAAGCATGAATGCCGTTCCTGACCAGACGCTGAAACTGAGGATGATTGAGGGCGGAATTAATGTGAGACTGCGAAGCTCCAATCAGCCGAACTCCAGGTTCTGTCCCCACCGTCATGAGTGCCAGAATCGAGGCCGCAGGAAACTCTTCAGCGGTCATCTTCATCTGCTTCTCCG
>CAZIGZ010000080.1:13220-29807 GCA_964538835.1 uncultured Chitinophaga sp.
AGACCTGCAGGATTGAATCGCAACGTACTAAAAAGGCGAGGTTCCGCCTCCACCATTTCGCGAAACACAACCAGAGCAGACTCGTCGTTCCCAACGATCTGGCGGACTTTACCCCAGCATGGCAGCTTTGAAGCGTGATCAACGTCCGGGTGCTTTCGGAACTCCTCCAGCGGCTCCTCAAACCACCGAACCTGAAGCCGGTCAAGAATGGCCGTCAGCTGGATCTGAAGGTCACCCTCGGCACTCCCGGCCGCTTCGGTCAGCACCGGAAGGCTGGATTCGTCTGCCTTGATCAGAGCAGCTCGAGCCGAATTACGGACCTCGAAATCGGGTGATTCAAGCCTGGCGATTAAGCCCCGGACCTCGTCGGCCGACATCTTTGGCGTGTCGGAACCGAGCGCCGCCTGAGGTTTCCCCGAATCCTGTGCCCATACTTCCTCCAGGGTCGAAAGGCCGACCATGGCGAAAACGAGCAACGTCAGGGGAAAACGGCAGAACATAGGGAAGTTTTGCAGGAAAAGTCGCGAGGGCAGGCAAGGAACGTTTCTGTTCCGGTTGAGAGACGACCTTCAGACAGAATCCTATCGCCCGGCGACGAATCTGGGGCAGATTTGGGGCGATTCAGAGGTTTTTCGCCCGTCTCAGGCTGGTAAAACGGCACAAATGGCAGAAGCGTCTGACTCACATGTCCCCCAGGGACGGGTCGGCCAATGGCAGTGGTCCGCCGAGTTTCCGGGGAACCGGAAGAATTCCGATCGGGAAAACTGGCAAAGCAGTGGTTGAGAAAGCGCTTGCGTGTCGATAAACTCCTGCCCTTTTGAAAGTCCCGGGCACGAGGTGTGCCGGGAAACTCTGCCCGCCGGCGATCACAGCCTCGGGTGAAGCACACAAGAATGGTGCGATTGGAGCGACTATCGTGTCAATGGACAAGACCCTCAGAACCCGTCTCGGCAGCAGCCGTTCTCGAAACGTCCTGACTCGCGGTGAGCGTATTGCTCGCCTGCAGGAAGAAGATCGATTCTCTGCCGGCCGAAGCCCATTCGGGCTGCCAAAGGTTCGAGTACAGAAAGCCCTCGCGGGAAAGAAGAAGAAGAAGACCGCCGAAGAAGGCGCCGCTGCAACTCCTGCCGCCCCTGCCGCCAAAGGCAAGAAGTAACTTTACTGGCGTTCATGCCAAAATCTGAAAGCAGGCTTGCTGAACAAAGCAAGCCTGCTTTTTTTGCTGCGCCCATGGTAAAGCGATTGTCCTCAATCGCTTCCGCTCCTCAGTCGCCATCTCGGCAATTCAGGCTCTACCCGCCGCCAAACCTGCAGTAGCCCCCGGTTGTGTGGCCTCGCTGCCGCACGATAGACTCCGCTCCGGACATCAGCGGTGTCTGGCACCTCAAGGCTGGAGCTGTTGTCTTGTTCGCTCCGACACGCTTGAGCCGATTCTGATGCAATGCGCCCTGATCCATATATTGCAGCTGGCTGCTGTCTGCCTCGTTCTTCTTGCCTGGTCTTCCGATACTATGGCGTCGCCGCAGAACGGTCAGGACGAGCGGCCGAACATCGTGTTCATCCTCGCAGACGATCTGGGCTACGGTGAACTTGGCTGCTATGGCCAGAAGACCATCCTGACACCTCGACTGGATCAGATGGCCGGGGAAGGCATGCGGTTCCTGCAGTTCTACTCAGGAGCCACCGTCTGCGCGCCATCCAGGTCGGTGCTGATGACCGGCCTGCATCACGGACATACTCGTGTGCGAGGAAATGCCGGGGCGGGAAATCCGGCGGCTCAGGCACTTCGTAAAAGCGATAGAACTGTCGCCAGTGTTCTGCAACAGGCAGGTTACCGCACTGCTTTGATCGGCAAGTGGGGACTGGGTGATGTCGGGGCTGCCGAGACCGGTCTTCCCCGGCGACAGGGCTTTGATGAGTTCTTCGGCTTCCTCAACCAGCAGCATGCTCACAACCATTTCCCGTCGTTCCTCTGGAAGAACGAGGAGAAAGTCACGCTGAAGAACGATCTCGTTCCAGCCGGAGAAACAGGCGCCGGGTATTCGACCAATCAGGCTGAGTTTGCGGATGACCTTTTCGCGGCCGAGGCTCGGCGATTTGTTCGAAGCAACAAAGACCGACCGTTCTTTCTTTACTGGAGCCTGGTGACTCCCCACGCGAACAACGAAAGAACTCGCCTGCTGGGCAATGGGGCATCCGTGCCCGACTTTGGTCCGTACGCTGACAAAGACTGGCCGGAACAGGACAAAGGACATGCGGCCATGATCAGTCGTCTCGATGGTCACGTTGGCCGGCTGCTCGATGAACTGCGCGTCCTGAAGATTGATCGAAAGACTCTTGTGATCTTCACAAGCGACAATGGTCCGCATAACGAAAGCCGACATGATCTGAAGAGGTTTCAACCGTCCGGACCATTCAGCGGAATCAAGCGAAGCCTGACGGATGGCGGGATTCGAGTTCCCATGATCGCATGGTGGCCCGGACAGATTTCCGCAGGATCGACGTCGCCTCATGTGTCGTACTTTGGCGATTTGTTGGCGACAGCTTCGGAACTCGCCGGCGTGTCAGCTCTGGATGGTCTCGATTCCCTGTCACTGGTTCCGGTGTTCAAAGGTGACACCAAGAATGTGAAGACGCATGAGTTCCTTTACTGGGAGTTTCATGAAGGAGGATTCCGCCAGGCGGCCTTGTATCAGGGACGCTGGAAGGGAATTCGCGGCGGCAGTCCGGATGCCCCCGTCCGACTCTACGACCTTCAGACAGACCCCGCCGAACAAACAGATGTCGCGTCGAAGGAAGCTGAGATCGCCGCTCGTGTCTCTGACTATCTGCGAGATGCCCGGTCGGATTCACCGGACTGGAAACCCATCTGGAAAGAAGGACGCGCCGATGGCGGAAAACGCTGAAACGCCAGGCGACGCCCCTACTTCGTCAGGCCAGCACGCTGATGCCGCAAAGGCTCGATGGCAGGCTGCCGGCACGAAGCCGCAGTCGGACGTTCCATTCTTTGTCGGAATGGGACTGAGCTCGTCCATCTTCGTCCTGCTCATCTTGTCGCTCCTGATTGCAGATCTGATGTTCGTGACGATCGAAGATTTTCGGCAGGAACTCTTCAAGCCGGAGATTCGGTTCGCAATTTCCCTGACACTGCAGTCATGCACTCTGGCTGCATTGCTGTCACTGCTGGTCGCGATACCTTTGGGCTATCTGCTCTCGCGCTTTCGATTCCCGCTGGCGTCGGTTGTTGACACGATTGTCGAAGTGCCGGTCGTTCTGCCGCCGCTCGTGCTGGGGTTGAGTCTGCTGATTCTGTTCAACACACCGCTTGGGGGATGGCTTTCAGGAGACTCGTCATGGAAGCTGGAAACATGGCTGCGCAATCGTGGCTTTCCGGTCACGTATCACTGGCGCGCCGTAGTGCTTGCTCAGTTTGCCGTCGCCTGCGCTTTTGCCGTTCGTACGATGCGAGTGACCTTTGATCAGATTCCCGCACGTGCAGAAGATGTGGCTCGCACTCTGGGATGTTCTCGCGCGACGGCCTTTTTTCGCATCGCTCTGCCTCAGGCGTGGCGAGGTGTGATCGCGGCAGGAACGATTGCATGGGCGCGATCACTCGGCGAGTTTGGCCCCATCATGGTGTTTGCAGGTGCGACGCGAATGAAGACGGAAGTGCTTTCCACCAGTGTCTTCCTTGAACTGAGCGTCGGGAATCTCAACGCGGCTGTCGCGGTTTCGCTGCTCATGGTCTTCATCGCGCTTTTGGTTCTGACCATTCTTCGTGTCGTCAGCTCACGTCAGTTTTCACGCTCGTAAGCACCCTGTTGCCGAGATTACAGCCATGAAGCCCGTGATGTTTCTGATCCTGATGCTGGGCTCGTCTCTTTTCGGAACAACTGACGAAGATGCACCGACATGGACGACCATTTCCGGACCGAGCGGCATTCAGGAACAAACCGCATGGATGACGACGCCGGAGGGTATACGCATTTTCCTGAATCGGCCGGTGGACAATGCAGACGAAAAGACTGAGGGGCTTGCCACGCAATCTCCGAACAAGCCAATTCAGCTGTTGATCTACGCGACTCCCAATGGAAACACGGCGGAAGAAACAATCGGCTCGCGCCCACATCCTGAGCTGCCGTTTCGGTTCGGCATCCAGCATTTCCTCGCACAGACGCGATTCCTGCGCACCATCGATACGAGGGAGACAATTATCCTGGCGGTCGTGCAGGCACCCAAACTGAGCTGGCCGGCATTTCGAGGAGCCAATGAACAGGCCGGTGCCAAAATCCCTGAGCTGGTGGAGACTCTGCAGAAGCTTGTTCATGCTGACACGATCACGCTCAGCGGACACAGTGGCGGCGGTGCGTTCCTGCTGGAGTACATTCAGCGTCAACCGACGATTCCCGACAACGTAGAGCGATTGTTGTTTCTGGATGCGATCTATTCGTGGGACAACTCGATTCACAGAGACAAGGTTGACAGATGGCTGAACCTGGAATCGCAGCGTCATCTGATCAGCATCGCCTATGACGATCGCGAGATTACTCTGAACGGTCGCAAAGTGATCGGTCCTGATGGCGGCACATGGCGAGCGACCGAGCGAATGAAAGCCGGGTTTGCTGCAGTACGCCCGTTGTTCGACGACATGGCAGAACCGTTCCTTCGGACTCATGACGATACCAACCAGGTGATGCTGCTGCGCCATCCGAACCCGGAAAACCGCATTCTGCACACTTCACTGGTCGGGGACATGAACGGCCTGATTGCAGGCATGACACTCGGCAAGCCAGTAGACACAACGTGGGGAAAACTAGGCGATCCACCAGTCTACAACGCGTTGGTTCCCGAGCTTCCAATGAAGGCCCCGTCGCAATGGAACGCGACAGTCGATCGTGACGCAGCACCAGTCGAACTGCCCCTGCCCGAACGAACTGACAAAATGCCGGGTGGCCGCCATCTGTCTACTGAACTTAATGCCCTGCCACTGTCTGAACGCGAGCAGCGAATCGAGAAAGAGATTCTCAGCGGGAATGTGCCTTCAGCATCCCGTCAGATTGTGACCATTCGTTTTGTGGCAAAAGACGCGCAAGGTGAACGCCACTCGGTCGTTGTTCGAGTTGCACACGATGTTCTGAGTCTTGGCTCAGACGCTGACAGCCTGCGGATTCCGATGACACCCGGCACCGCGAATCGACTGGCTGACCAGGTCGGATGTTCGCTCATGACAACATTGCTGTCCGATATTGTGTTCGATGCTGCCGATGCCCGACTGATTCCGTCACCGCTCACAGAAGATCGTGAGAGCGTCGCGACCTTCATGATTCACCACGATCGTATCGAAGAGGCCCTCAGACAATACTCAGAACCGATTCTGATCGCCGGGCACAAGAAGGACATTGTGCAGACATCGAAGTTGACCGACGATCAGCACGTCGCACTCTACGGCTGGCACCTTCCCCACGGCACCCCGATTCAGCCGCTGTATGTGAAGCACTTTGCCAGTTACGTCGACTACAGCCACGGCGTCCGTCTTGTGGATTCCAACATCGAAATCGATGGTCGCACGATGACGATAGAGTCCGTTCTGCAGAACAAAAATCTGCGACCACTGATTAACCGCGATTAATTTGAAAGAAATGCCCCCCACCGGGTTCACCCCGGTGGAACCTGGCCTCTGCACTACTGTGTTCCGACTGAGTGACCACCTCAACGAATAACAGCAGTCAGCTCAAAACTACTTCTTCTTCGCCGGTGACCAGTCCGCCTCCGCAGGCTTCTCCACAGCCAGCTTCGCACCATCGCCGCTCGCCTTCATCTCTGATTGCAGAAGTCTCAACAGACGAGCTTCAACCTCCGTGGTCTCTTCCCGCCCGATGAGGTTGTCCTTCTCGGCAGGATCCGAGGCCAGGTGAAACAGTTGAGTCCGATCGATCTTCGGATAACGAATCAGTTTCCATTCGCCGTCCGTGACAGCTCGCTGAACATCGCGGTAGGCGAACATGAGACTTGTTCGAGCCGGCAAGTCAGGATCTGAAAGCACGGGATTCAGGTCTGTTCCATCGCTGCTGTTCGGTGACTTGACTCCACACCGTGCACCCAGTGTCGGGAACAGATCGAACAGGTAACACATCGCGTTCGTGCGGCGATTTTCAACAATCCCGGGCCCGGCGATCACCAGCGGGACTCGGACCGAGTGTTCATACAGATTCTGCTTACCGATCAGTCCATGACTACCTCGAGCTACACCGCTGTCGGCCGTAAAGATGATGATGGTGTTATACGATTGCGAGGATGACTCGACCGCGTCAAGAACACGTCCGATCTGAACGTCCAGGTAGGAGATGTAACGATAGTATTCTGCCAGCATCACCCGTACATCGTGCTCCGTTCTCGGCCACGGAAGCAGCTGCTCATCTCGAACGGTCATCTCGCCGTTATCCCATGCATGCTGAGCAAGAAAGTTGGGCGGAACGGGAATCTCTTCCGGAGAATACTGCACAGGAAAATCGTCCGGGACAATGTGCGGATCATGAGGACCATCGAAGGGCAGATAGGCCAGAAACGGCGATGAATGTTCCTTGCGAATGAAGCTGATCACTTCATCGGTGAACGCTTCACAGGCATGCTTCGGAGAAAGCTCGGCTGGCTGCACTTTGCCGTCGACGACGTCGCGAAGTTTTGCTTTCAGAGGATTCGTCATACCTCCCGTGAACATCGACTTCGCATTCGGAAAAATCCTGCCGAGACTTTCTTCTCCGTTATGCCATTTGCCGCTGGCAAAGACCTCATAGCCCGACTGCTGAAACGCCTCGGGCCATGTTGTGGAACGCTCAAGTTTTTCATCACTGCGAAACAGGTTCTGCCCGGAAAGCAGCATCGCACGCGACGGTATGCATGTGGCACCGTGCATGCCGCCCTGCATGTAAGCTCGATCAAATGAGAGTCCTCGCTGCACAAGGCGATCAAGGTTGGGCGTCCGAATCGCTGGATTCCCCAGAGCCGCGATCGTGTCGGCTCGCTGGTCATCCGCGAAGATCAGCACAATGTTCGGACGCTGCTCAGTGGGCTTCGTCGATTCCCCGCCCAGCGTCGCCTCGGCATGACGGCCGACCGCAGCTGCCAGCAGAACAGCGATCACGGCAACAACGCGCATGGATCTTCCTCATTGAACAAGATGGTAGAACTCGACTCATTGAGCAATGACTGCTTCAAGCCAGCACCCTACGTTAGCAACGACAATCGTGAGCGCAAAGCCCGCAAACGCAGGTGCTGCAACTTTCTGGGACACCTCAGTGAAGGTCCTGTATCGCCGTTTGTCATCGCCGGGAAGGGTACCGCGAATTCATGTGAATGGACGCGAATAATCGCAGGGAGGGGAACCGCGAATTCACGCGAATCAACGCGAATAATCGCAGCGAGGAATTCAGCTGCAGACTTTCGTCTGGGATGTCGCAAGTGATCTCAGATGCTTTTCTTCTGTGCCTGATTCGCGTCCATTCGCGTAGATTCGCGGTTCAACTCTGTGATTCTCTGTCTGTCCGGTTCTCATCGCTGCCCCAGCGGCGTCCGAGCGGGTGCGGGATTTTGACATGATCCAGAATTCGCGCAACGACAAAATCCACCACATCACCCAGCGAGGACGGACGGTGATAGAACCCCGGCATGGCTGGAAGCACTGTCGCACCGGCCTGAGTCACCGTCGTCATGTTCGTCAGTTGAATCACACTCAGAGGGGTTTCCCGAGGCATCAGCAGCAGCGGCCGGCGTTCTTTCAAATGAACGTCAGCCGCACGATGGATCAGATTCATTGAGGCTCCGGTTGCGATTGAGGACAGCGTTCCCATCGAGCACGGACAAATCACCATGCCCGCCGTCAGGAATGAGCCGCTCGCGATCCCGGCGTTGTAGTCGTTCAGGCCCCAGCTTCGGATTCTTCCATGACCGTTCGTCTGTCCTGCGACACTTGCAGCGCTCTGAACATCACGGAAATCCCAGACATTCCACGGCGCATGAATGGTGGTCGCCAGAGCCTCCTGGATGGACTCCGTTGTCGGGTTCCCAACCATGGAGAGCGCCAGTTCCTGCAGAAACACCTGCCGGGCCGCACCGCTGATCACCAGTTCGATCGTGCGACCGGAGAACATCAGCAACTCCAGAAGCCGCAGCGCGTACACCGAACCACTCGCTCCGGTGATCGCCACAACGACCGGCAACTGCCGACCAAATTCCCCGCTGGCCACAATACGTTCTCCCCGACAAAAACCGCGTCACACCAATCTCACGAGGATTCTAGGCCACTGCCCCCAAAATCCAATACCTCACCCGTAGGACGGCCGCCCTCGGCCGTCTTTGACCATCGCATTTGTGTGCTACTCAGCCACCCAGCGGAGTTTCCCTTTTGCGATTCGATGTCAGCCGAAAGAAACGAAAGACGACGAAAAAGAGGACATGCGTAACGGACTTGGTTTCCGCAAACACCACCCATCTCGGCGAGCGGGATGCGTTTCGTACATATAGCACCTTGGCAGCCCATCATTCTTCTGCCCCACCATCTTCTTGCCCATGAGCACCTGAGCCGTCACTATCGTCGCGGTGGCTTTCTGACAAAAATGGGTGACAGAAATAGTCGCAGTCCGGGGGCTTCCCTCTTTCCTCTTTTCCGTTTCTTTCGGCTCCAAACCGCCTTCATCGGCGAGCGGAGTGTGTCAACGCTCCGGTCTCATGATGCATGCTCACGATGTCGTGCTGGGCAGAAGAATTCTGGCAAAAGAATAGTCGCAGGCGCATTCGGGCGTCTTGCTATTCTGTGTTTATCCTTCTGCCCCCATTCTCCTGCCATCCCCTATCGAGCAACAGCCGGGTAGCACAGGTGCAGCCTGTGACGCGATGCGGTCGGAAGCCGGTGGGACAGCGTGCTTCGTCCAGTGCACTGGCCCGACATCAGGTCACTGAATACTGAAAACCGAAAACCCCATTTGCTTGTGCGTCGGAGACACGAGCCACGTGAATACAGGCTTCGGTGCGTCAGTAGCTGGTCGTGTCGCTGCCAGCTGGGTCGGTGGGGACCATGTTGAGTCGCGTTGGTTTGCCGCAGTGGGGGCATGGGACTTCAAAATGAGAAGTCACCTTCGTGATGGCTCGCAGGTCCGGATTTGCCAGGGCGAGGTTGCCAAGTTGGTCGAAGCCAACTGCGAGTGTTCCGTGGGGTACATGTGCGACAGCGTCATGGGCGTCTGGAGCCTGCATGTCCAGTGGCTGATTCTCAGGAATTAATGCAAACAGGCCCGTCTTTTGAAGTCCGTCGGCGGCGAGTCCTGCCAGTCGTCCGTCCGGCAGAGAAATCAAACGGTGCGAAGCAGGAGGAACAGTGCCGCGAAGATTCAACTCCCCGCTGGAAGCCAGAGACATCACAACTCCGGAACCAAACAGCAGTTCAGCTCCGCCGCTGGAATGAAGCGTCATGTCGACGGCTGGCTGATTCAAATCTCGGAGCAATCGAGGAGCCGCATCGAAGCTGGCAAGAAACAGCTTGTTCCCAGCCACCGCGAAATCACCGTTTGGCAGTCGAGCAAAACACGTGGCCGGAGCAGCCAGTTGATGGAGAACGGTTTGCTTTCCATCCGGCGTGATCTGATGTATTCGAGATTCGCCTGGGGTCGATGTCAGAACATAAACAGAATCGTCGGAATCGACGCAAATGCGTTTGATATCCGCAAGCTTCTCGGCTCGCAGAGCGACTGTCCCATCCGGCTCCAGCTGAAAAATGCACTCGGCACCACTGTCAGCCACCAGGATCTGGTTGCCCGTCGTGATTGCCAGATCAATCGGGCGAACAACCTTCACAGGCAATCGTTCAATGACCGGCTTTGAGCGAACAGTGATCGGCTGATGAGTATGATCAGCAATCGCGTTCAGCGAGGATTCCTGCGCATCGGCCTGGGACGTAGCGCCACAGAGCAGCAGCGTGAATGCACACCGCGCGAGGATTCCAGAGTGACCAAAGAATTTCAGCATGTCGCGAAGTACCCAAAGAACCCTGGCCCGGCTTTTGACTCAACGCGAATTCCAACCGTTTTGACACCGCAAAGTATCGGAGCGAATCAAATCAGCGTCAACCACCCAATTGGCAGAAGTTCACCAGATTGGACAACCGCCGATGACCCTGACGAACCCCGGGCTCCGACTCCATGTGCGGACTTCTCTACACGCCGGAACCAACGGTACTCTGCGCCGGATTCTGCGGGTTTTCGAGATTTTTCGCAAAATCGTGGTTGTTCAGGCAGCTCGGCGGCAATTCAGCAGCCCGGCCGATTCAATTTTCTGCCATTCATGCTCCCACGTCATTTCATCCTTCTGCATTAGAAGTGAAGCGCTGGCGGAGAACCGGGCAAAGAGAGACTCATCCTGAAGAAGGGTCGTCATCGCGTCGCAGAGCTGGTCGGCATCCATATCGCCGTCGATCAGCAGGCCAAGATCGTTCGAGACCACGAACTGTTCAAACTCGCCAACCCGTGTCGCAATGACCGGCATTCCGAGCGCGAGGTATTCGTAGAGTTTGGTGCAGTTCGTTCCGACCAGGCTGTAGCGAGGAGTCGCGGCCAGCATCGAAAGGCCGACACATCGATGGGTGGCCACGAACTGACGAAAAACAATCGGAGACACAGCGTTATGAACAACGATCCCGGGCTGTTCCCGCAGCCAGGCAATCAGGCTGCTGTCTCCGTCGCCAAAGATGTGCAGCTCCGCTTTTGAGCGAAGTTCCGACGGCAGCAACTGAAACGCCATGGCCGCAGCACCAACCCCCTTCTCGGCAAAGACGCCTCCAATGTAGACGAAGCACAGTCGCCCTCCGTGCACACTGGAATGAGCCGATTCACGCCAGACCCGAGCCGGGTAGTTGTGGATTTCAATAACTTCTGATTGCCACCGTTGAAGATGTGTCTTCAGCAGGCCGTCTTTCAGGTGAATGCATGTGACCAGTTTCACCCACGGCAGGCAAAGCCGATGAATCCATCGGACCATCACGCTGGTCAGCTTCAGCTTCCATTTGCTGCCGCCACCTTCCAGCGTATTCAATTCGTAATGGTCGTGTTCGTCATAAACAACGGGGACTCTACGAATGACTCCAAGCAGAACTGCGAACGGAAGCACGGCCCAGTGAAAGCAGAGAACAGCAGAGAGTCGACGCCCTTCCATCGGACCGATATCAGAACGGACCTTTGTCTGTGCGGTCACGGAAAACGGCTGCTCTGCTCGATCAAGACTCCAGCGATGCCGCGGCAATGCAAGGACTCGAACGGACGTTCCCTTCGCGCAGAGACACTCGAAGAACATGGCCATTCGTTTGTTGACCACGCGAGTCGCGTTCAGGCACAGTACGTAGTCGTTGGTCGAGTCCATTCGTTATGACGTTTCAGAGTGCGTGGCGATGGCGGCTCATCCCTGCCCCATGCGGATTCTGTCCAATTTCCGCATTCGCGGCCAGACGGACTTTTACAGCCACAGATACTTCTGAACAAACTCGACCAGGTCACCGAAGCACCAGTACGCCAGTGAGGATTTTCCGCAGTAAATCTTCACGGTAACTTCTGCTCCGATGCGTTTTTCCGGAAGTGTCTGCCCATCGTTGGCAACGGCCTTCAGCTCAAACGCGGTACCGATTTCGCCATCGGTGGTGGACCGCGTCGCGACTTCGGTCAGGTGGCATTCGAACTTGGAATCCGGCTGCGTGGCAAGAATGAACGTGCCTGGCAAATCGACAGACTGACCCTGAGCCTGAGCTTCGCGCTGAGCCCGCAGGATGTGGCCCATGCGTTTCTCTTCCACCAGCAGCTCCATATGCCAGTCGCCATTGTCGTTCATGATGTCGAACAGGTGGTCGCCGATTCTGACCGGCCGGTCCTCCAGCATCTGACGAAGCTGGAAGTTTGGAATGCGTCCATCAGCCGGAGCTCGAATGACCAGCTTTTCAGCTTTCCGTTTCTCCAGCGTGGCCACCTGCTGTTCGGCAATTCGTCGATCGCCTTCCAGTCGCTGCAATTCGACCTGCAGACGTTTCACAGTGGCTTCACTGGTGCGAGCCTGTTCCGGATCCCCCGTGTTTCCCTTCTGGCTGGCGACGTTGATTTCTTCGTTCTTGGCGACAATCAGAAGATCCTGTTTCTGAACGTTGGCCTTCGCTTCAGCAATCTGACCTTCCAGTTCATCATTCTCCAGAACCAGCAGAATGTCGCCCTTCTTCACTTCCTGGTTGCCACTGACCTTCAGGCCTTCACGAGTAATCAGACCATCGGCCGTTGCGAAGACCGCGTGCTGCTCCACCGGCATGAGTTTGCCTTCCGCATTCACGGGATAGTCCACCCTGATCAGTGTCATCGCGGCGACAACCGCAGCCAGCACCACGGAAACCGCCAGAGTGATCATCAGCTTGCGCCCCTGGAACCACTCGAGCGCCGCACCGATCAGCTTCCAGAGACTGAGCCCGAAGATCCGACCGTGCTGGCGTGCATTCCAGAGAGCCGCGCCCGCATGATCCGCGATCAGCTCTGCTCGCTGTTCAAGCTGAGGAGCCGGCTCAGACTCGGCGATCTGTTCAATCACCAGACAGCCGGTCGCATTGACTCGCTTTGCACGACGTTCGCGATCTGCTTCTTCGCCCTGCTTTCGAACGAGCGTCTCATTTTCAAACGTTGGGACCAGCATCACCATTCGCGAACCACTCTCCTGCACGAACGCAGCGAGTGGTTCTTCAACCTGTGGCGCCAGTCCTTCCACTTTGCCGGTGTAGACGAGCGTCTCGCCCATCTCGATGACTCGCTTCGCCAGTTTCGCCATTGCCACCATCAGGTTCGCGCGAGGATTCACGCTGCTCTGTCCGCTGACGGCACGAACACGAACACTGCGGCCTTTGCGAGTCACCACGGACACTCGGTCGCATCCCAGAAGCGAACGACTGTCACTGGCAACCGCGTCTGCAACTTCCTGCTCAACAAGTGACTTCTGGATACGAAGCGCAAACTGTTCGAAGTCCGACCAGAACTGACTCTTCATATCTGCCGATTCAGCGGCGTTCTTTCGACGACCTTCAATGAACCGAGAACCGTAGCCGCACATTTGCTCCAGAAACTGCATGTATCCCGATTGTGCTTTGACGGGAACGTCCGGTCGCTGAAACAACTCGACGACGCCAACGCACTTTTTGTCCTTGTGCAGAGCTGACAGCACAAGAACGTGTTCCGTTGGAAGTTGTGTCTCACCGCCATGTGTCAGCGTTCGCGCCTCGCCGGTCTGCAGCACTTCAACGAGCAGTCGTTCGTTCAGCCCCAGTGCCCCTGGTCGCTCGCGCAAGCCGGTCTGTTCAAGATTGATCTGAGCCATCAAACCCAGGCGGCTGGAATCATCAAGCATCCAGACTGCACCGGCCTTCGCGCCGATGGCCGTGACAACTCGAACGAGAAACTCCTGGAAGAAAACCTGCGGAGCCAGATCCTGACCGGACATCTGCTCAATCTCGCGAGCCAGCTGCATCACTCGCTCACGAACTTTTCGCAGGTTTTCGTCTGAGGGAACAGGTTCGGTCATGTTCGATCCGATGTTTCTTTTGTGCGTTTGTCGAATGTCGTTCTGTCGCCGCAATGATCAAATGCGGCGTTCAATTCTCCAGGGGACTTTCCGTTCGCCAAATTGACGTCCAACTGGAAAATCTCCAACTTCCCGCCGGAAACGGATTTACGTAATGCTCCTCAGCTCCGGCTGGCAATTCGCGTCGCATTCTCGCGCTGTTTGAAAAGTGGGTCAAGACCGGCGTCCACCCCGTGAGAGAACAGCGTCTGATTCACCATCCTTTGAGGCGAGTACTGTGTGAAGCCGGGCAATTTGGCGGGTTCAATCGCACGCCTCCCCGGGGAGCATCTGGATTCAGGCAAATTCCGGCATTCGCACATTCCGACTGTTATCCGCAGGAAAAACTGCGGTTCAGGAACTGGAAACCGTTGTACGCTGCCCCCAAAGGCCAGAGTGAATGACTGGGTTGTCGCGCCAGGTGCTCACGAGTTCCGCCACTGCACGAATCAAGATCAGGACATTCGCATGAACTCAACACTCCCCATCGACCAGAAGACAGCAGGCTACCATCTTTGGCGTTGCCTGACGTTTCTCCACTGGAAGATCAATGCAGAAGAGTTGCGTCCGCTGATCCCGAGGGAGTTGTCCATTGATCAGTTCGACGGAACGGCGTGGCTGGGGCTTGTGCCGTTTTCGATGGAGCGAATCCGCCCCTGGTGGGGACCTGCCGTTCCGGGAATCTCCTGGTTCCTTGAAACAAATGTTCGCACGTATGTGACGGATCGAAACGGCACGCCAGGAGTCTGGTTTTTCTCTCTGGATGCCGACCAGTGGCTCGCCGTAAAACTCGCGCGACGATTCTGGCATCTTCCGTACGAGCACGCCCGACTCAAGCTGAACGAGACACGGACTGGTCAGGCATCGCAGCCGCCCGCCGATGTTCACTATTCCGGCGTTCGCACAACGGCGACCGATGTTTGCTACGACGTTCGAATCGAGCCCGCAGCGCAGGAGTATTCCACGTCGCCAGTCGGAAGTCTCGAGCACTTTCTGCTGGAGCGTTACGTGCTGTTCGCTTCAAGCCCGAACGGGCAGTTGTTCTCGGGCCGTGTTCATCACGATCCTTATCGATTTGTGCCGGCAAAAGTGCGGGCCCTGTCACAAACACTGACGGGGCCCGTCACGAAATGCATCCAGCCGACTCAACCGCCCGACCACGCTGCGTTTTCACCCGGCGTCGAAGTGCGAGTCTCACCGATTCATACTTTGACTCACTGAAGACATAGCATCGGCGATGATTGACGGCAGCAATCTTGTTCCATGCCGCCTTAAGAACCCTCTGCTACTTTCGACTGAACACGAACCCGTCGCGAGCCGCATCGATCACGATTGTATCACCCGCCGTGAAGTTGCCGGCCAGCAGTTCATTCGCGAGCGAGTTCTGAAGTCGCTGCTGAATGACTCGCTTGAGCGGACGAGCTCCATAAGCGGGATCGTATCCTTCGTTTGCCAGCAGCTGACGTGCAGAATCTGAAACTTCCAGCTTGTAGCCGTTCTTCTCCAGAGTCGCCGACAGTTTGTGCAGCTGAAGGTCCACGATCTCGCGAATCTCATCGCGACCAAGCGGATGGAAGACGATCACTTCATCGACACGATTCAGAAACTCCGGCAGGAAGTGTTTCTGAAGCGCATCCATCACACGATTGCGAATTTCCTTCTCATCGGCCTGCCCCGACAACTCCTGAATGGCCTGGCTGCCGATGTTCGATGTCATCACGACAATCGTGTTGGTGAAATCCACCGTGCGTCCCTGACTGTCGGTGAGCCGACCATCATCCAGAAGCTGCAGCAGGATATTGAACACATCCCGATGAGCCTTTTCGACTTCGTCCAGCAGAATGACACAGTAGGGATTTCTTCGCACAGCCTCGGTCAGCCGGCCACCTTCCTCGTAACCAACGTATCCCGGAGGAGCACCGATCAGGCGGGCCACGCTGTGTCGTTCCATAAACTCGCTCATGTCGATTCGAACCATGTTGCGTTCGTCGTCGAACATGAAGTTGGCCAGCGCTTTGCAAAGTTCCGTCTTGCCAACGCCCGTCGGGCCAAGAAACATGAACGAACCAATCGGCCGATTCGGGTCACCCATTCCAGATCGGGCTCGACGGACCGCATTGGAAACCGCTTCCACGGCTTCATGCTGGTTGATCATTCGCTTGTGAATCTCATCCTCCATGCGCAGGAGCTTTTCACGTTCGCCCTGCATCATGCGAGCCACAGGAATGTTGGTCCAGAGACTGACGACCTTGGCAATATCTTCTTCAGTGACTTCCTCGCGCAACATACGGTTTTCGCTGGCCGCATTGAGTTCCGCAGACTTCGCTTCGATTTCCTGAAGTTTGCTGCGTGCTTCTTTGAGCTCCTGTTCGGCTCGCTGAGCTTCAACGAAATCTTCGTTTCGCAGCGTCTGCTGAGCCCTCGAAAACGCCTGCTGGAAAGTCGTCTGCAGTCGCTCAATGTTCTCCTTGAGCGGCTTGATGCCGGACAATGCCTGCTTCTCCATTTCCCAGCGAGCCTTCAGCTGGGATGTGGATTCTTCACGCTCCGCGATCTGGCGCTTCAGTTCATGGAGACGTTCCTGGCTGTCTTCGCTGGTTTCCTTCTCGAGCGCCGCGGCTTCGATCTGCATACGCGTCAGCTGCCGAGTCGCCTCGTCGATCTCGACAGGCATCGAGTCGATTTCCATACGAAGCCGGCTGGCCGCTTCATCCACCAGGTCGATCGCCTTGTCCGGCAGGAAACGATCATTGATGTAACGGTCTGAAAGTGTGGCCGCAGCGATAATCGCATCGTCCGTGATGCGAACGCCGTGATGACTTTCGTACCGCTCCTTCAAACCTCGAAGGATTGAGATCGTGTCTTCAACATTCGGCTCCTGCACGATCACGGGCTGAAATCGCCGTTCCAGTGCCGGGTCTTTTTCGATGTGCTGGCGGTATTCATCCAGAGTCGTCGCACCGA
>CAZIGZ010000081.1:0-28985 GCA_964538835.1 uncultured Chitinophaga sp.
CGACATCGCCTTCTGCTGTCTTCCCCACACGGCCAGCATGGAAGCGGTTCCTCAGCTTCTGGATGCAGGATGTCGAGTCGTCGACCTGAGCGCCGACTATCGGCTTCATGATCCGGGTGTGTACGAAACTTGGTACGAGCATGTTCATACCGACCCGACTCGCCTGGCCACTGCGGTCTATGGACTGCCGGAAATCTATGGGGCGAAGATTCCTTCCGCACGACTTGTGGCCAATCCCGGCTGCTATACCAGCACCTCCATTCTTGCACTTGCTCCGCTGATTGCGGAGAAGATCATTGAGCCTCAGGGGATTGTGATTGATGCCAAGAGCGGCATTAGCGGGGCAGGGCGGACACCAAAACTGTCGAACCTGTTTTCCGAATGCAATGAAAGTGTGACGGCCTACAGCATTGGCAATCATCGACACACTCCGGAGATTGAACAGGTGCTTTCCGATGTCGGGGGCGTCACCGTTCAGGTGGCCTTCAATCCTCATCTGATGCCGATGGATCGGGGAATCTTCTGCTCGATTTATCCGCGGATGACTCAGAAGCGACCCGTTGCAGAGCTGCTGGAGATCTTCCGACGCTTCTACGCCGGCCAGCCGTTCATGCGAGTGGTTGATCATATTCCGTCCACGAAGGACGTGTCGCACACAAACTTCTGTGACATCACCGTGCGATACAATCGTGATCAGCTGGTGGTTTTCGCCGCGATCGATAACCTGATCAAGGGAGCCAGCGGAGTTGCCGTTCAGAACATGAATCTGATGCTGGGACTGGACCAGCGACTGGGCATGCTTCCCTGCTGATTCGAACTGCGTCGAAAGGCCGAGCCATGCCGTTCATCAACATCAGTGACTTTGCGGCCGTTGAGCCGGTTCCTGGCTGCCGCCTGCGAACGCCGTATGGTCAGAACCTGATGCTTTCGTATCTGGAGATGGATGATGGAGCGGAGATTCCGATGCACCATCATCCGCACGAACAGGGAGGAATCCTTCTGAAAGGCCGTCTTCAGCTGACGATTGGCGAAGAGACTCGCGTCTGTGAAGCCGGAGCGATGTTCATCATTCCTCCCAACGTTCCTCATCGAGCCGTCGCAGTGGACGGACCTGCTGTGGTCATGGATGTGTTCAGCCCTGTTCGCGAAGACTATGCAGAGCTGATGAACCGGTACATTCCGCCTGTGATAGGGTAGAAGCGGAAAGCGGAAAGCCGCTTGTGGATGATGATTACCGGGTCATGAATGGGGCGACGGCGGTTTCGACGACTTTCATGGCCTGGTCAATCAGAGCAATCGCATCTTTAGTTTCCGGTGCTTCGGCAATGATGCGAATGATGGGTTCTGTATTGCTTCCGCGGACCTGAACCCAGCGGTCGGACCAGTCCAGTCGAAGGCCGTCCCCGTCTCTGGCTTCCGCTTCAGGAAATGCCTTGCGAAGTGCGTCGCAGGCCGTCGGAACGGCTGTGGCTGGGCACGTGATTTTGTCTTTCACGATTGTGTAGAACGGAAGGGCATCCGCCCACTTGGCCAGCGTCCGCTTCTTCTCCGTCAGACCCGCAAGAACATACGCCATCGACACCAGACTGTCGCGGACGTAGCCCACCTGAGGTTCAATAACGCCTCCGTTGCCTTCACCGCCCAGCACCGCATGAACGGCTCGCATCTTGGCACACACATGAGCTTCACCGACGAAGCTGCGGTGGAACTGACAGCCATGCTTTGCTGCGATATCCGCGGTGACTCGACTGGTAGAACCATTTACGACGAACGGACCTTTGCGGCGTTCAAGAACATAGTCGGCGGCCAGCGCCAGAGTCAGTTCTTCGCCAATGTAGCGTCCGGTGTTGTCGACAATCGCAAGCCGGTCGGCATCCGGGTCCTGAGCAAACCCGGCATGCGCCGAATGCTGAGTCACCGCGCGGCAGAGGTCGCCGAGATTCTTTTCGATGGGTTCCGGAATATGCTCGAACCGTCCATCCGGGGTGCCTCCGAGAACAACGACTTCGCATCCCAGCGCCTGCAAAAGTCGAGGCCCGGCCACAGCGCCTGAACCGTGATTGCAGTCGAGTACCACTCGGAATTTTTTCTTGCGGATGGCTTCCACATCGACGAGTGAAAGGACTTTGTCGATATGGGGTTTGGACGGATCTTCGAGCTTTGTCACTTTGCCGATTCCCGACCAGTCTTTCCAGGCAATCGCGTCCGTCTCAAGAATCTGAATCAGCTGCTGGCCAAGCTCCTTGTTGAAGACGGAACCATCCGGTGCGAAAGGCTTCAGCCCGTTCCATTCGATCGGGTTATGGCTGGCCGTGATCTGCAGACCGCCCGCTGCCTGATGATGACGAACAAGGACTCCGCAGGTTGGAGTCGTGCAAACATCGGCGTCCAGAACTTCGCAGCCGGTCGCGAGCAAACCGGACACCACGGCATGATGCAGCATCGGCCCGGTGCCTCGACCATCGCGAGCCACCACGACCTTGCCTCCGCAGAAAATCGTCCCCAGAGCCGCAGCGAATCGGGAGGCGTACGTCGGATCCAGTCCGTCACCAATGATCCCGCGAAGTCCGGAAATACTAAGTATCCGCGTTGCCATCACCGCCTCCGTTGCATCCTGTTGGAACCACCCGATGAGCGGGAAGTGTGACAATTAAACCGTAAGGCGTCGAGAGTGACTCATGGTGTTCTCAAGGCCGCACGGTTTGATGTCGCCTCGTTTGATACCTCCTATTCTTCCTCGTTCTCCCATCTCGTGTCCGGTGAGCGCGCGAACGATTAACTCACCAGTGCATCACGCATCCGCCGTCGACGTTGATCGTCTGACCTGTGATCTCACTGGCTCTTGAGCTGCACAGGAAGACGACCATAGCGGCAATGTCGTCAGGCTTTTGCCAGCGACCCAGAGGGACCACCTTGCGAATCTTCTCGTCGGCCCAGTCGTCGTAGGACTTCTTCTGGTGCGCTGGCTGTTGTTCGTTCCATGCGTGCCAGACAGACTCATTCAGCGGCGTCTTTACCATTCCCGGACACACCGTGTTGACTCGCACATTGAACGGAGCCAGGTCCTTCGCCATGCACTGAGCAAAGTTGATATTCGCCGCTTTGCTGGCACTGTAAGGAGGATCGGTGGGTGAACCGATCTGCCCGGCGACGCTCGACAGGAACACCATGGATCCTTGTCGACGCTGACTCATCGCCGGCCCGGCGACATGAGCCAAATTGGCCATACCAAGGATGTTGACCTGCAGGACTTTGTCCCAGGCAGCCAGCGGAACGTTCGTGTAGGGAAATCCAAAGTGCCCCGACCCAATCGCCGCGCAATGAACAAGAATATCGACAGGCCCGAGGATCGCTGCGGACTGACTCCACGCGCGAGCCACGGATTCGGAACTGGAAATGTCTGCCTGAATGAATGGACATATCCCGTCCGCAGGTTCTTTCAAATCCCAGATTACCGTCTTCGCACCTTCTTCCCGCAGAAGCCTCGCCGTCGCTGCTCCTATGCCGCTTGCTCCACCAGTGACAATCGCCGTCAGGTCCTTCAAGCCAAGATCCACAAGATGCTCCGTAAGAATGAACGATGGAACTTCCGGGAGAACGATCAATGCCAAAGCTTCAATGACCAAAGAGCCTCTGTCAATGAAGACGTACCTGTAGGTCTCGCCAGATGGGACTTTCGTCGACAGACGAAATAAACAATCCATGCCCCGTTTCGAAGGGTCTGTTTGAGCCAGAGGCGCTAGCCGATGTACGATCGAATCGGCTAGCGCCTCAGGGTCAGGAAGGCACGCATGAAACGTAAAGCTGTGGCGTTTGTGGGGTTGTCGTGGTTTCGGCATAATGCGGGGCCTTCAATTTGCCCGCCTTGTTCTTGAGGAGCCCGCCATGAGTTTGAATCGTCGGTCGTTTCTTGCTGTTTCTGCTGCTGGTCTGACTCTTGCGGCGGTTCGTCGATCCCATGCGGACGAGGCAATGATGCAGTGGGCCGATGTTCGTGATTGGGGTGTGGAAGGTCGGGCGTTCCATGAGACGGAAGCGTGGTTCGATCGGCTTCCGGGACGGGCGAAGGGAGTGGTGCGGGATGCCGTGTGGAGTTTGTCTCGGCATTCCGCCGGCATGCAGGTTCGCTTTCGAACGGACGCAACTGAGATTCATGTGGACTATGCGGTGACCAGCGAAAATCTCGCGATGCCTCATATGCCGGCGACGGGAGTCAGCGGGCTGGATCTGTATGCTCGCGATGAAGACGGCCACTGGAAGTGGGTGGCCGTGCTGCCACCGAAATCCAAAATGACAAAGACCAAACTGGTGTCCGGTTTGCGTCCGGGACTGCGAGACTATGCCATTTATCTGCCTCTGTATAACGGTACGGAGTTTCTGAAAATCGGAGTTGCCAAAGAAGCCAAGTTTGAAACCACGGCTCCTCGGAAAGACAAGCCGATCGTCTTCTATGGAACCTCGATCACTCATGGTGCCTGTGCGACTCGGCCTGGCATGCCGCACCCATCGATTCTCGGACGCAGATTGAATCTTCCGATCGTCAATCTGGGCTTCAGCGGCAATGGCAAAATGGAAAAGGAAGTGGGGCAGTTTCTGTGTGAGATTGATCCGGCTGTCTATGTCATTGACTGCCTGCCGAACATGTCATCCGAAGAAGTCACTGAACGCACAGTCCCGCTGGTGAAGCAGCTTCGAGCGGCCCATGCGGATGTTCCGATTGTGCTCGTCGAAGACCGCAGCTACTCCGGATCGTGGCTGATCGACGGTCAGCGTCAGCGGAATGAAACGAGCCGCGCGGCGCTGAAGAAGGAATACCAGACATTGCTGGACGCCGGCACCTCGAAGCTCTTTTACATCGATGGCGAATCTCTGCTGGGAGCAGATCGAGATGACACGACCGATGGATCGCATCCCTCAGACCTTGGCTTCTTCCGACATGCGGATGCGTTTGAACCCGTGTTGAGGAAAGCGATTGCGGGCTGACGGTACAATTTCAACTTTCCCCCACCGGGTTGATCCCGGTGGAAAAAGGTCTTTGCACTAGCCGCAAGTTTCTGATGCGACCCGGGTAGTGCAGAAGCCGGTGAACCACCGGGGTGAACCCGGTGGCGGAGTGTTTTTTGAAGAACGACGAACCAGGAACCCGGAAACCCAATCCATGAAGACTCTGCTTTGTCCTCTTCTTGCGATGATGTTGGTTGTGTCTCCTGTCTGGAGTGGCAATCCTCTGGTGGCTGGTGATCGAACGGTGGGTAAGCCGTTTGCGACTCGGTCCGAAGTGATCGCTCGACATGGCATGGCGGCGACCAGTCAACCGCTGGCGACGATGGTGGCGATCGACATTCTGAAGCGAGGCGGGTCGGCGGTTGATGCAGCGATTGCGGCCAATGCGGTTCTTGGTCTGATGGAACCAACGGGTTGTGGAATCGGTGGCGATTTGTTCGCGATCGTTTGGGACAACAAGGCTCAGAAGTTGCATGGCCTGAATGCCAGCGGTCGCAGTCCCGCCGGATTGACGCTGGAAGAATTTCAGAAGCAGGGACTGAAGAAGATTCCCTCGTTTGGCGTGCTTCCCATTTCCGTCCCCGGATGTGTCGACGGGTGGTTTGAGCTGCATGCGAAGTTCGGTCGACTGCCGATGTCGGAGCTTCTGGCGCCAGCCATTCAGTATGCTCGTGAGGGCTTTCCTGTTTCCGAAGTGATTGCTCAGGGATGGCAGAGTGGCGAGCGAGTCTTTGCGAAGCAGCCTGGGTTTGCCGATACATTTCTGATCGACGGCAAAGCACCACGCACCGGCGACATCTTTCGGAATCCTCGACTGGCTAACACGCTGGAGAAGATCGGGCAGGGCGGTCGCGACGTCTTCTATAAAGGCGACATGGCGCGAGCACTGGCTGCTGATGTTCAGAAACATGGAGGGTTCCTGAGCTACGACGATCTCGCGAGTCATACGTCAGACTGGATCGAACCGGTTTCGACGAACTACCGAGGGTACGACGTCTGGGAACTTCCTCCGAACGGGCAGGGCATCGCGGCGCTGCAGATGCTGAATGTTCTGGAGGGCTTTGATCTGCGAAAGGCCGGCTTCGGAAGTCGTGATCACATTCACTGGTTTGTTGAAGCGAAGAAGCTGGCGTTTGAAGATCGAGCGAGGCTGTATGCGGATCCGGCGTTTGCCAAAGTCCCTGTGCCGGAGCTTATTTCGAAATCGTATGGAGAAAAGCGGCGAGCACTGATCGATGCCAGCAAGGCAGCTCAGCAGTATCCCGTTGGACTTCCTCATGCGGTTGAAGAAGGCGATACGATTTACATGACGGTTGCTGACAAGGATCGGAACATGATCTCCTTGATTCAGAGCAACTATCGAGGATTCGGGTCGGGTGTGTGTCCGGCAGAGCTTGGATTTTCGCTGCAGGATCGCGGTGAGATGTTTGATCTTCAGCCAGGTCGATTCAATTCCTATGCACCTCGAAAGCGTCCGTTCCACACGATTATTCCTGCGTTCGTCACGAAGGACGGGAAGCCGTTTTTGAGTTTCGGTGTGATGGGCGGAGCGACTCAGCCGCAGGGGCACGTTCAGATTGTGCTGAACATCATCGACTTTGACATGAACATTCAGGAAGCCGGCGATGCACCTCGCATTCTGCACTCCGGCTCTTCGGAACCCACCGGCGAACAGATGACGAACGGCGGCACAGTGGCTCTGGAATCAGGCTTCAGCGAAGACGTTCAGAAGAGTCTTGAAGCGGCAGGCCACGTCTTCAAGTCGGCTCGCGGCGAGTTCGGAGGTTACCAGGGAATCCTCTACGATGTTCATCGCGACCTGTATTTCGGGGCCAGCGAATCGCGGAAGGACGGAATGGCCGCTGGGTATTGAGTGTAGATCGGCTGTCCTCAGCCGATTGCTTTTTCGGTATGGTCCGCGGTAGTTTGAATTTGGGGTCATGATCGGTAAGGAGCGATTGAGGACAATCGCTCTACACTACTCTTTCGTCAGCGTACACGATTCACGCAGCGTGGCACCGGACGAAAATCGCACAAGTCCCCAGGAGACATTGGCAGCTGGGACGGACATGGTGGCCGTGACGGATGTTGCCGTGGTCGAGATTGAGCAGGAAGCACCCGTTCCGAGTCCCACAAGATTCATCTGGCGAATTCCTTCCGTCTGTCCCTGAGCCGTCGTACCACCAGGAATGATCACCTTTCGGGCGGCTTCGTAGGCAGCGATACCCAGAGTCTGGCGAGCGAAGTTGAGAGCCGCCAGTTCCAGTCCGCCGAGGAACAGCACAAAGATGATCGGAGCGACAATTGCGAACTCAACGGTCACAGCTCCGCTTCGTTCAGCAGTTTGCTTTTTTGTACCAGGCAAAAATCGGGAGGAGAGGAGTTTCATAGGTCAGACTCAGGTCAATTGGGGTGAGAACGGGGATCCGGTTTCAGCCAGCAAAGCCCGCGCTTCTTGGAAGGCGGGCTCGCTGGAAATTCTCTCAGAGCAGTTCTTTCAGTCGGTCAACACGATGGGCAGCGAACGAGCCAGGTCTCGGAAGGCCTGCTGGAGTTGCGACGCATTCTGCGTTGCGTAGTACTGGCCACCGGTGATGCTCGCCACCTGTGTCAGCGTCGCCTGTGTGGAAGTCAGCATACTCACGCAGTGAACGGTGATACCGGCATTGGCAGCATCCTGAGCAGCAAGAACCGGGTCACGTCCTGCATTCCACTGACCGTCGGTCATCAGAATGATGACTTTGTTGGAGAGTGCACGACCATTGGTACTGGTCAACTCAGCAACAGCACGATCAAGGCCGGCTGACAGTGTCGTGCCGCCACCCACTGGTGCTGCAGATCTTGTCGCCAGAGAATTTTCGATCGACGTTCGGTTGCTGGACCAGACAAACGTACCGGCGGCCGGCAGACCAACGTCCGTTGAGACCACCGGGTAGTTGGTATAGGGGTAGTATGGCAGGCTCATGTCTGAGCTCCACGTGACGAGTGACGTACGCGGTGGATACTGAAACTGCCCGGCTTCATCCAGAAAGATGTCGATGGCGTTCATAAGAACGGCCCAACGGCTGGCCGTTGGATGTGGTGGTGAACAATAATCTCGCCAGATTCCCTGCGGATAGTAGCTGGCAGAGTTTCTGAGAGGATTATTGGAGGGATACGCCCATTCCGTCCCTGACATGTCGAACATCATCGAGCCGGATCGGTCCAGACACAGGCACACTTCCACTTCCTGCTGTCCGGCAGTCGCCTGCAGATTTGTGGAAAACGTGTTTCTTCCGGTTGCTCCACCGAAGAACAGCGGCACTGCACTGAAGCTGCCGCTGTTGCCGATCTTCGCGTTGACTCGAACGGCATTGTAAGGCGTTGCATTTGCCGTGAAGGTCCATGAACCGTTGTTTTGTCCGTTAACTCGGCCCAACACGACATCATTTGTGTTGATCGAGTAGTTTCGGTTGGCCACCTTGTTGAGGGCTGCATACTGAACTGCTGCCGCGATTGCCTGGTTGGCGTCCTGAGTTCGGGCCAGAGCTTCGGCTCCTGCTTTGGCAGCAGCGTCGGTCGCTGTACGAAGTTCGGTTCGAGTCAGCTGCATGTAGGCGAAGTCCACCATCATGGCAGCAATCAGAATGAATGTGAACAGCATGGCAGCGATCAGAATGTGCGCTGCCCCTCGTCGTGTTGACGGCTGTTCCTTGCAGAGCCAGCGTTTCATATGAATTTCTCCCTCGTAAGTTTTGACGTTTCAGCAAGCCGGAAACGACAGCAGATCAGATTGGAAGTGCATGCAGCAGGCAAAGGCGTTTCAGAGTCGAACCATCTTCACCACAGCCGTGACAGTTTTTCCTGTCATGAATCGGAGTGGCCCATAGGACAGATTCGACGCCGGTGCTGAGAGCGTTACAGTCACCTGAGTGCCGCGAGCGGTTGCTGTGGTCACTGTTGGGCTGAACGAGAGGGTGTAGTTTGAGACTCGACGTGCCGTCATGATTTCGGATACGCGTGTTTCTGCAAGAGTCTGATTGGTGCCTGGTCGAGTAATGATTTTGGCCGCCTCGTATGCTGCCAGGTTGACCGACTGTTTCAGGAAGACGGCGTTTGCCATCTCGATCGCACCAAACACCAGAATCACCAGCAGAGGTGCAGCGACGGCCAGTTCCAGTGTCGCAGCTCCGCTGCGTTCCTGAGCACTGTTGGCGGCTCCTGATGGGTTTCGAAAGTTCCGCAAGATCTTCACTGCTGTGTCCTGTCCGAACTGAGTATTGGCTTCTCTTGAGCCGGTTCGATCCGTCGGTTGCACCGAATGTTCCGGAGTGTCGAATCCGCTCACTCTGGAATGGCCCTTCTGTTTCTTTAGGTCAGATTTTGCCGGATTGAGTAAAAACCGGGGCCGGTTTCCCTCCCTCATCGGCCTCCATGTCCGAACCTGACGAATGACTGGTTCTCGACAGATTTTCCACAGGTGCGGACGTGTTGAGGTCCCGCAACATCCGTCGGTTTTCTCAGTCAAAAATCTGTGTTTTGCGGTCAGAAACGACTGTTGAGCGTGATGACAGCCGATGATTTGTACAGGTTCCTTTGCCTTCTCAGGGTCGCTTCGGTGGGAGTTGTCGTCTCGGAGGCGTAAGACCAGGAATGATGAGCGGACAATGCTCCGGTTGTTCTTTGTGTTTCTCTCAGTCACCGCTGCGAACTACACTTCTCTGACTTGATCCCCTGCCTGTGTTCCCCCGCCGTTAAGTTTCCTGCCACTGTCGACAGGTTTCGCATGTCAAAAGCCTCTCCCCCCGCACTCTCCTTGCTGGCTCGTCGGCACCTCTTGCAGGTGGGTTACTCCGGATTGATGGGTTGCGGCCTGAGTCATCTGCATGGCCCGCGAGCGTCAGCCAGTGAATCGAGCATTACGCCGCGTGCAAAGTCTCTGATCATCGTCTTCTGCACAGGTGCGATCAGTCATCACGATACGTTCGACATGAAGCCAACTGCGCCGCGGGAGATTCGCGGGGAGTTTCAGCCGATCGCAACCTCGGTGGCCGGGACGCAAATCTGTGAGTATTTGCCAAAGCTGGCGACTCTGGCTCATAAGTATGCACTGGTTCGAAGTCTGTCACACAAAGACAACAACCATCTGATGTCGACTCATCATGTGCTGACGGGACATCTGCAGCCTGGTGGTTTCTTTGACAAAGTCGCGTCGCGAGACGACTGGCCATGTTATTCCGCAGGCTGTGAGTTCCTTCGTCCTCGAAGCGACGGGATTCCCAGCGGAGTCAATCTGCCAACATTCCTGATGTCATCGCCTCTGACATGGCCGGGACAGCATGCGGGCTTTCTGGGGCCCAAATATGATCCCTGGCAGATCGTCGGTGATCCAAACAGCAAAGACTTTCGAGTCGACGCACTGACACTGGCTCAGGGCATCGATGCTCAGCGACTGGATCATCGACGTACTCTTCTAAGATCGCTCGAACAGGATGCCAGCATCGCCAGGGATGCCACTGCCGGACGAATGACGGAAGATCAGCGACTGGCATTTACCATGCTGTCATCCGGCCGCCTGACCCAGGCCTTCGAACTGCAGCGCGAAGACGATTCGGTGCGTGATCGATATGGTCGACATGCCTTCGGTCAGTCACTGCTTCTGGCTCGACGTCTGGTCGAAGCCGGTGTGCCGATCGTTCAGGCCAATATGGGCCCCGTTCAGAACTGGGACAGTCATGCCGCGATCGGACAGACTCTGAAAGGCCGACTGCTGCCGCCTCTGGATCAATCGGTTTCCGCACTGCTGACGGATCTGGATGAACGAGGCTTGCTGGCCGACACGATGGTCATGATGCTGGGCGAGTTTGGTCGCACTCCCAAGATCAACAATGATGGCGGCCGTGATCACTGGGGGCCGTGCTTTACTGGTCTGTTTGCAGGGGCCGGAGTTCAAGGCGGAAAAGTCATTGGCCAGTCCGACGATATCGCTGCCTATCCGGATTCGACGGCTTATTCGCCGGACGACATCGGCGCAACCGTCTACACGGCTCTGGGAATTGAACCGCATTCCGTTGTTCGCGACCGACTCGATCGTCCCGTTCATCTGAATTCCGGCAGTGTCATTGATGCGTTGTATGAAGGCTGAGCCCGCCTGAGTCCCGTTTGACGGAACTCTTCGCGATGCCTCGCCCGCTCATGGCGACATTGATGCTGCGTGGTCATCGGAACTGATGTTGGCAGAATGGTGCCGTCCGAGGACAATCTTCACCGTCTCCCTGGGCTGACGTCTTCTCGTGTCATGCAAGCGGTGAATGCTCATGTTTCGAATCGCAACGTCCGTACTGGTGTTTCTTCTGAGCGCAGTTGGCAGTTCACGCGGCTGTGAAGAACTGACGTCCGTGCTGATTCGCGATGTTCCGCATGTCCGACAGAAGCCCGATTTCTGCGGAGAAGCCTGTCTCGCCATGGCGCTGCAGAAACAGGGGATTCGAGCGGATCAGGACTTCGTGTTTGATCAGTCCGGACTGTCTCCGATCTTTGGGCGAGGATGCTACACGAAGGAGCTGGCTCAGGCGGCGAAGGCCATTGGCTTTAGTCCAGGCCGAATCTGGTACCGCGTTCCAGTGGCGGACGCCGATCGTTCTCTGGATCGCCTGTTCCAGGTCGTTCACGCAGATCTGAAGAAGGGGCAGACATCTCTCGTCTGCATGCGGTACGACGATCAACCCGAGACTACCGAACATTTTCGGCTCATCGTCGGCTACGATGCAGCCCGCGACGAGATCCTGTTTCACGAGCCGGCGGAAAAAGATGCGGCCTATCGTCGAATGTCGCGTGCGACATTCATGACGCTGTGGCCTCTGAAGTATTCACAGGAAGAATGGACCGTCGTTCTGCTCAGGCTTGAAGCCACTGAAGCCCTTCGGGGTGAAATCTCTGCCGAACGCACGGACGCGGATTATGCTCAGCACATTCATGCCCTGAAAAAGCGTCTTCCAGATGAGTCTTTTCAAATCGTTCTGGAAAAGCCGTTTGTTGTCATCGGCAATGAGTCTGCGAAGGACGTGCAGTCTCATGCCACGAATACGGTGGCCTGGGCCGTCAGTCGGCTGAAGAAGCAGTACTTTTCCAAAGACCCGATTGAGATCGTGGACATCTGGCTGTTCAAGGACAAGGAAACGTACGACTCAAACTGTGTGAAGCTGTTTGGACGCAAGCCGACGACTCCCTTTGGATATTACTCGTCTGCTGATAAAGCGCTGGTCATGAACATCAGCACTGGCGGCGGTACTCTGGTGCATGAGATCGTGCATCCGTTTATTGAAAGCAACTTTCCGGACTGTCCGTCCTGGTTCAATGAAGGCCTCGCGTCTTTGTATGAACAGTGTCGCGATGTTGATGGCCGAATCATGGGCAGCACGAACTGGCGATTGAAGGGACTTCAGCAGGCCATCGCGGCTCGTGAAGTCCCCCCGTTCGAAACGCTGTGCAAGACGACTCGCACACAGTTCTACAATGAAGACCCCGGAACGAATTACTCGCAGGCCCGGTATCTTTGTTACTACCTTCAGGAGCAGGGACTGCTGCAAGAGTATTATCGCCAGTTTCGCCGCAACTGCAGCAAAGATCCCTCAGGGTACCAGACACTGATGAAGGTGCTGGAAACCAGCGACATGTCCGCGTTCAAAGATCGCTGGGAAGCCTGGACGGCAACGCTGGAGTTTTGATCCGTAGCTCAGTCATTCCATGACTGAGAGCTCATCAAGCCGCACCGCGGCGAGTACTGTTCCTGCCGCTCTATTGACCGCCGCGTCGATTCGTCATTACGACGAGCAGGGAAAGAGGTTCGAGTCATGGAATGACTCGCCTACTCTTCTGGCCAGGGCGTGAACGGGTCTTCGAATTCGATCCAGCGTTCGGCACCGAGAGCCATCTCGGCGTCGGTGAGCAGGCAGTCATCGAGGGCTCGCGTGATGTCCTGAGGAGACAGGTCCTGGCCGATGATGACAATCTCCTGGCGACGATCACCCACGTGTTCGTCCCACACGGATTCGATCCCTTCCGTTTCCTCAGGCGACCATTCTTCCCGAGGAGTCTCCGCCCACCATTGGCCACCAGGATCAGCGCTGATGACAGATCCGGCGTGCGACCAGAAGCCTGCCAGAGCAGGGCGGCTGGCCAGCCAGAAGAAGCCTTTGGATCGCAGGATGGTTTCGGCCAAAGGATTGTCGAGCCAGAATTCCTGGAATCGCATCGGATGAAACGGACGACGAGCACGATAGACGAAGCTCGAAATTCCGTACTCTGCGCTCTCCGGCTGCTCTTCACCGCGAGGCGTTGTGAGCCATTCCGGAGTCGATTCTGCCCATTCCAGCTGGAACCTGCCTGTGTTCAGAATCTTCTCCAGCGGCACGCGACTGCGAGTCGCCTCGATGACCTCCGCCTCAGGATTCATCTTCTTCAGAATCGCAAGCAGGCTGGCTTTCTGTTCCGGCGTGACAAGATCGGTTTTGTTCAGAATGATGACGTTGGCAAATTCAATCTGGTCTGCCAGCAGCATGGAAAGATCGCGATCGTCATTTTCGTCCAGTGCGACGCCTCGATCACGCAGTTCTTCTGCGGACTGGAAGTCTTTCAGAAAGTTCACCGCGTCAACGACCGTGACCATTGTGTCGAGTGTTGCGAATTCCCCAAGACTCTGGCCATCTTCATCGGCGAACGTGAAGGTCTCGGCGACCGGCAAGGGTTCCGAGATGCCGGTGGATTCAATCAGCAGGTAATCGAATCGATTTTCCCGCGCGAGTCGAGACACTTCCAGCAACAGGTCTTCTCGCAGAGTGCAGCAGATGCAGCCGTTGGACATTTCCACCAGCTTTTCATCCGCACGGCTGAGTTCGACCTGGTCTGCCACATGGCGTGCATCCACATTGAGTTCGCTCATGTCATTCACAATGACAGCTACCTTCATGCCCTGCCGATTATTCAGTACATGATTCAGAAGTGTTGTCTTGCCCGCGCCGAGGAATCCGGAGAGCACGGTGACGGGAAGTTTGTGTGTGGCCGACATGATCTGTGTTTCTTTGCAGTTCTGGAATTCAGGCACGAAGGCCATGCATTATCGAAGTATCTGGAGCCGGGATCCCTGAATGCGAAGCATACCGTCTTCGCCAGTGCTCAGAGTCCCTTCCACAAGGACAAGGTCAAATTCTCTGAGATCCAGCAGCTTACGAATATCTTCGGGAATGATCTGGCCGTCGTCGCCACGAAACTCGAGGATGGCCAGCATCTCGAGAATGTCCCGCTTGCAGAAAGGACATTCGTGCGGATTATGAGACTCATCGCCGTCATGCCCGGTGGCGTCCGTAAGAGTGACAGACGCGAGCCCTTCGGCAAACGGCGAAAGTTCTCCGGCATTCACCCTGGCTCGGACCAGCACCGTGTCTCCTGCTTTCTTCTGGCCGCTCTTCAGCTGTTCGCGAATCGTCATGATGGGCTCTTCCTGACGACTCGACGAAGCGGACGCCAGATCGCTGGTCAGAAGTCGATCTCGAATGGCCAGCATCTCCGGACTCAGGGATTCACCACATCCGACAAGAGTTACGGAGATGACAGCCGCCAAAGCCCAATGGCAGCTGTTTCGGAGCAGACGGTGAGCCAGCATGTTCATGACCTGAGACCCTTGATTGGAGGGAGACTCCGCGAACATTCCTCATTCGCGGCAGCGAAGACGGAGACGGCCAAACGGGACGTTCAGGAACCAGACGGCTGCGCCGGAGCAGATGCGGCTGGAGCCGGGGCCGCAGCAGGTTCTGCAGCTGGTTCTGGCTGAACCTCGTCCGAACCACTCTCAGGCAGCGATTCCTTTTTCTTTGGAGCAACTTCGGGAGAAAGGCCCGCCTGGGATCGCAGTTCGTTGATGGACTTTGCAATCCTCTCAGAAACCTCCGCCCAACTCGATCCTTCGCGCCCATGCATCGTTCGGTCGACAGCACCAAAATCTTCAAACAGAGACGCCGTCAGCTTTGTCAGTGCTGCCAGCTTTGCTTCATCCTTAATCTCCCGCTTTGCCGCTGCCTCAGCATCCTGAAGAGCGTAGCCAACTTCATGCAGAGGACCATGAGCCGCATCTTCATTCTGGTTCTCAAAGCCATCTCGAATCTGACGGTACTGCACGCAGACCTGTTCGACAGCTTCCGCAACCGTCGCCTGAGGAACAGCGGGTTTGGAACTGGAGCATCCGATCTGCAACACGCCAACAGTTCCGACGATCGTGAGCAGGACTGAATGCCGAAGGGCATTGAACCATGAGGGACAGTGACACGAAAACATGAATTGCCTCTTCTTTCAGGAAGACTCAATGGTACTCACTCAGACTCGCGGGCGCACCGCCTTCAGCACGCTGCCAGCAGGTTGCAGCATCGCACGGAAACCAGATGTCCAGTTAGTGGAACGGCGGAACGGTCCGTTGTAGAACAAACCGGAGCGCTTGCGCCCTTCTGCGACATCTCGATAATGTCGTGCGATGTCTGCGTTTCTGTCAAACATCATCAATGCTTATGCTCGGGAGCCCCAAGCGCAACGATAGCGGACGGAGTCCCGCCAACAATCGATTTTGCTCGCACGGTCAGATCTTTCAGCGTCATCACCCAGATCGTTCCATCACCGGGATTCGTAAAGCAGGCAATGCGCCCCTCGGAATCGAAACTGACCGAATGATGGCCGTGATGACCTTCGACTTTGCTGGATCCGACCGGCATTGTCTTCGCGATTTTCGCATCGGAAAAATCTCGGTCGCCGTTGGGATCAAGATCAACGATGGTCAGTTTCTCCTGAAGATCTCCTTCCCGCTTGTCGTGAAACAGAAAGGCGTATCTCTTTCCGCCGGACGCAAGAACAACTTCGGGAGTTGTCAGTGACAGTCCGCTTTCCACTTCGATGGGGAGTTTGACGACGGACGGCTGATCTGCGGCCGCGTTCAGAAGGCACAGCGACGATTTCTCTTCCGGCCCACCAGTTGTGAACAACACCCAGTTTCGGTGGTTGGCGAATGCACCCGTTCGATTCGGCTTCTCCGCACCTTCTTCTTTTCCAAGTGAAATATGGTGGACCTTGACCGACTCCGCAGAACCCGAAAGTGCCTTGTCTGCCTGTACCCAGCAGACACCATCGGCCGGTGCGAAGAAGACCTTGCCGGAATTTGCTGTCGCTCCGTGAATAGCCCCCGTCGGCAGGTTGAAGGAATATGCGAGGCTGTCACTGCCGGACTTTGCAAGGTTGATCACATCAACGCGTCCAACGTTCGGGCCGCCGCCATCAATCCATGTCGAATAGCAAACGGCATTATCCACAGCTGCCATCGTGATGTGATTGCCTCCGCCGGAGAAGAAGACTCCACATTCCGACGCTGGCTTTGAAATCAGATCTTTCGGGTTGATGTGTGTGAATCCGTTCTTCTTGTCGTTCGCCATGTAAAAGTGGTCGTTGTAAAGATAAAGATGCGCTGGGTTGCCCTGGTCAGCGTCGAGCCGGCTGCTTTTGGTTGATGGCGCTGAAACAAACTTCCAGTGCGAATGATCGCCGTGAGGTTCCTCACGAACGCCCGTATCAATCACGATCCAGCCACTTTGGAATTTTCCGTCATCATTATCGCGAACACCAACCAGCAAGTGTCCTTCGGCATGTTCCATCTGAACCAGATCCTGTTTCTCCACGTTAAGCCCGGGGAAACCTTTCAATGGCGATGCGGAGACGACCCACTTGTCTCCGGCATGCACCTCGCCCCACATCAAAACGTCCTTGTCGCGATCCTGCCAAATGACTCGCGCGACGCGAGGACCCAGGTCATCGGCGCTGGCAGCAGCAAAGGACATCAGCACCACTGAGAACACGAAGGTGCACTTAGTTAGCGTATTCACAAACATGGCTCACTCTCTTTTGACTATCGGATTGAATGTCATGATCAGTTCGAAAACGGATTGCCAGTTCCTGCGGATGTGCGGAACTTACCTTCTTCAAAGTGCACGCACGACCATGCCGCCGCGTCACCTGTCCCGCGAAACCAGTAGAAACGGCGGTCCGCTTTCCCGGCCGTCATCAGTTTCGGAACCCCTTCGAAATCGGAACTCCCCTGAAACTGTGGTTGAGCGTGAAAGAATCTGGTTAGCAACTCTTCATCTGCCGAGCTCATTATTGGCTGCGCGGCCCACGTCTTTCCATCGGCAGCCCACGAAGCCGGCAGTTCGATCGTGGCAGGCTGTTGCAGTTCAGCCGATGTTCCTCCACAGCCAATGAGCATCAGGCTGAGGAATGGCACAACAATTATCTCTCTCTGAATCATAAACGAGACTTTCAGACTATTCGCCGCGGGCAGGTCTTCTGAAGCAGGCCAGAAGTCCTGTCATCAATACTCACTCAGTACGTTTCCATCGTTTCGGGAAAACACATTGCGGAACGTGGCCTGATCGACATTCTCTGAGACGAATCGAACGCTTCCATCGCAAAGCGATACCTGTGCGCCGCCAACATGAAGGCTCCGCGGTCCGGAAACGACCTCACCATGATTGCCGAAATCGGGGTTTCTTGAGTTTGGCGGATAGTAACCCTGAACCAGGGTGTGAAATCCAGTGGAGGATATCCAGATCCCTGCGCGATTCCCGGTGAAGCTCGTTGATGACAGTGTTTCCATAGCTTCGCCATCCTGGGAACATGGTGCTCCCGCACTGACACGCTTCATCTGGCGCTGGGGGTCCATTAGCGTCGTCGTTGCAGCCTGACGATTTCCAAACAACGTCTCCGCCATAAATGCCGTATTGCTGGTTCCGTCAGTGATGTCACGAAACTTCGTACTTGAGCCGCGCCAGAAAAGACCGTCGTTGCCACCGGAGCAATAGTTCAGTTTGGTGCCGGAACCACCGTTTACGAGATAATTTCCGCCCGCCCATGCAAACCCAAAACCGTCTGTGAACATTGGATTCCCGGATTCGCTAGGGCACAATAAGACAGCAATCCGAGTGGATGCGACTGTGGCCACCACAGGATTCACCTGAGGATTCCAGGCGAGGCCAACCGTGAGCGGCTTCGTAAAGTCGATCAGTCCGTGCAGGTTGCCCTGCTCGTAAAATGGAAGCAGCTGCGCCTGAGCCGAGTAGCCATACAAGGACGCTCCTGCCTGCAGTGGAAAAGAGCTATGTGTATCAGCGTAGTTGTGAGCTGCCAGTGCAAGCTGTTTCAGATTGTTCTTGCACTGCGTGCGTCGAGCCGCTTCGCGAGCCTGTTGAACGGCTGGCAAAAGCAGCGCAACAAGAATGGCAATGATGGCGATGACGACAAGTAGTTCGATCAGCGTGAATCCGCGTGATCGTCGAAGAAGAGTTTTCATAGATGCCTCAAAGGAATGAAATGTGAACAGGAAAGCTGCAGAAGAAACGCAGCGGAAAGTTCAATGAGTGCGCAACGATGGCGCATGCAATCGGCCATTGCGTCACGAATGCTCGCGTCGCGCGAGGGAGGAAAGCTGAGGAGCCCGGATGGAGACTCCGTTGCGGCAGTGCAACGGCATTGGACTGGTCGGACCGAACGACCGTACTCTGGCCGCAACGGAGTGTTCCGATTCCTCAAGCTGACAGGACCATCAGCAGTCCCGCGCAACGTCATCAGCTGTGTGGAATGCAGCCAACAACCTGGTCACCAGTGGCGCATTCAAAAGGAAAGACTCAATGGAATGGAGTCAGATCTAACTACACAGCTGAAGCGAACGGACAGGGCGGTCCGCGAGAGCGAGCACACACGCGGTCTGCAGAATCGCAGCGTCCCGGCAGTGTGGCCGCGTAGATTTCAAGCGGCTGAAACGCGGGAGTAATGGTGGCTGCAGCAGCCTGCATCAAAGGCTGGGAGAACAGTTCGCAGAAACGGCAATGGCCATGCTGCGACGAATCTGCCGGCCCTTCAGGGGCCTCTTCGGAGTCTGAGTGCGAATGATGGTGATGGCAATAAGCCGAGTGATGCGAGGGGGTTGCGACATCGCCGCAGTCAGCCGTCGAATGCTCACGGCTGCAGGTCGCACGGTGGACTGGCGCAACCAGAGACCACAGAACGGCGAACCACGCCGTCAGCGACCAAAGTGCAAAATGTCGAACCGCGCCGCGCATGCAGCTTTCTCAGGCAAAACAGATTTAGCGGCCGACCAGTCGCTAATTCACATTCTGCTGACAATACGACCATCGTCAAGGTCAGCGTTGGGAATTCCTGCGGAAGTCATTCGAAGAATGACTGACGCTGGAACGCGGTTTGGTGATGGGAATCCGGGGAGGCATGGGAGGCATAGGATTTATGATGGTGGAGAATTCATAATTCCCATGCTTCGTATGGATCCTATGGGGCATCTTCCAGTATTGTGGTGCTGTTGTATATTATAGGTAGGGTGACGGCGATGCAGTTTCTTTAGGGGCATTGTAATGAATCGCGAATTCAGGAAAGGTCGCGGGAATGATGGGAAGCATAGGAATGATGCGAATCGTGGGGCTGAGAAAAATCGTCAGTGTAGTTCGCATGGGATCATTCCCCCTCGCGGCGACTATCAGACGTTGCTGTCGTGGCAGAAATCTGAAGCGATCTATGACATCACCTTTCGATTCGCAAACAGGTTTCTTTCGCATGGCGATCGCACGAAGGATCAGATGATCCAGGCTGCTCGATCTGGAAAACAGAACATTCTGGAAGGAAGTAAGACAGGGACAACGTCGAAAGAGACAGAGATCAAGCTTACGAATGTTGCAAGGGCAAGCCTGGAAGAGCTACTGGCGGACTACCGTGATTTTCTGCGCGTCCGCGACCTTCAGGCATGGGACAAGAGCTCAAAGCAAGCTCAATTCACACGCGATCTGGGTCGCCAGTCTCCTCAGACCTTTGAACTTTATCGTGAGTTTGTAGAAACACGGTCGGCGGAAGTTGTCGCCAACATTGCCAACTGTCTCATTCATCAGGCCAACTACTTGATTGATCAGCAACTCAGGAAACTGGAAGAGGAGTTCCTGACCAACGGTGGCCTGCGCGAGCGAATGGCTGAAGCCCGGCGACAGGCTAGACGACAGGGGAATTGAATCATGGGAAGCAGGGGAATCATGGGATTTATGGACGCACCAGTTTCATTCTTCCCATTCTTCCCCTGATTCCCATCGCCTTGCCGCACTGATCGCCAGGCATGGTCAGTGGCACTGACTAACTTCCAGTGCCTACAATCTTCACCATGAACCGACGGTCACAACAACCTTTGGCTGACCTGGCCAACAGCCTGTCTTTTTTCAGGCGGTTGTTGTGCGTGTTGGGAATTGCCGTTTGCCGCCTTGCGGTGGCGGATGAATCGGCAGGCCTCCCGGAGAACGTGGCTCGAGTTCTGCAGAAGCACTGTTACGAATGTCATCGGGAGCAGAATCAGAAGGGCGGGCTGCGGCTGGATAGTCTTTCGGGGATTTTGGCAGGTGGAGAATCTGGTGAGGTCATTCACCTTCAGCATCGCTCTGAATCGGTCCTTCTGGAGAAGATCACTTCGGGAGAAATGCCGCCGGAAGATCGTCCTCGGTTAAACACTGAAGAGACGGAGATCATCCGAAAATGGATTCTGGATGACTCTCAGTGGGCAAATTCGGGTGAAGGCTCGGCGAGTGTTGATTCTCATCATGAGGTGTATCCGATTCTGCTTCGACGATGCATCGTGTGTCACGGCCGACATCGTCAGGAGGGTCAGCTGGACCTGCGGACTTTGGATTCAGCCATGAAGGGTGGACAATCCGGACTGGTGATCGTGCCAGGCGATCCGGAAAAAAGCCTGCTCATTCAGAAGATACGCTCCGGGGCCATGCCGCCTCATGATCGGCTTGTTGAAGTCAGCATTAAGCCCATCGAACCGCGTGAGATGGAAGTGCTCACCGATTGGATCAAATTCGGAGCGAGGGACTTTGTTCCGGAGCCTCCCAAAGACGTGATCGGACCGGATCCGCTTGTTTCGGACAGTGATCGCGACTTCTGGTCCTTCAAGACGCCTCAATCACCTGCTGTGCCAAAGATCCCAGTGACGCAGGCCGATGGAGCTTCGTCCGCCATCAATCATCCCGTCGATGCCTTCCTGCTCCAAAAGCTTCATGATCGTGGTCTCGAGTTCTCACCAGTGGCCGACAGGGCCACGTTGATTCGTCGAGCCACCTTTGATCTCACCGGTCTTCCACCAGAGCTCAATGATGTTCGCGCGTTTCTGAACGATGATTCACCGAACGCATGGGAAAAGGTGATCGATCGACTGCTGACATCACCTCAGTATGGCGAACATCAGGCTCGCAGGTGGCTTGATCTGGCAGGTTATGCAGATTCAGAAGGCAAACGAGAGCAGGATCTTCCGCGACCTCATGCATGGCGATACCGGGACTATGTGATTCGCGCGTTTAACGCAGACAGACCATTCGATCGGTTTCTGCAGGAGCAACTGGCAGGCGATGAACTGGTGGATTACCAGAACGCCCCCGAGATCACTCCGGAAATGTCCGACTGTCTGGTCGCGACGGGCTTTCTGCGAATGGTGCCTGATGCGACATGGGCGAACATTACCGGATATGTTCCGGATCGACTGGAAGTCATCGCAGACGAAATGGACGTGCTCGGTTCTGCGGTGATGGGACTGTCGCTGAAATGTGCTCGATGCCACAGTCACAAATTCGATCCGATTCCTCAGCGTGATTATTATCGGATGCTCGCCGTTTTTCGTCCCGCACTGGATGAATATGACTGGCTGAAGCCGGATGTCAAAGCAGGCCTGGGACCGGTCAGCGTGGACTCAATGCCGGGTCGCCTTCTGCCATTCGTTCCCACTTCAGAACGAAAGGCCTGGGAAGATCACGAAGCGATAGTGAATCAGCGAGTCGCTGATGCGAAGGCACGCAATGCCACCGCCGAAGAGATTCGCACGATCGAATCGCAGCGAAAGCCCGAGCCGCTCATTCAGGCGTTATGGGATCGTGGCGAACCAACTCCGGTCTATGTCTATCGTCGAGGCGATCCACTGAATGCCGGGGATGTCGTGAGCCCTGGTGCTCCGTCAGTGCTTTCCACGTCCAACGGCAATCTGGAAATTCAGCCGCCATGGCCGGGCGCAAAGTCGACCGGACGAAGGCTCGCATTTGCTCGCTGGCTGACTCGCCCTGATCATCCTCTGACATCGCGAGTTCAGGTCAACTACCTTTGGCATCAGCATTTTGGACAGGGACTCGTGAAGACTCTGGCCAACTTTGGCAAGACCGGTTCTGCTCCGTCGCATCCGGAGCTGCTTGACTGGCTGGCCTGTGAGTTTGTTCGAAACAGCTGGAGCCTGAAATCGATGCATCGACTGATGATGACCAGTCGAGCGTACCAGCAGAGTTCCGTTGTGCATGAAGACGTGCTGTCAAAAGATCCGGAGAATCAGCTGTTGAGTCGAATGCCAATGACACGACTGAGTGCGGAAGAGCTTTACGATGCGATGCTGATGGTTTCCGGAAAGCTTGATCCAACCCCCTTCGGGCCTGCCGACTCTGTTCAGATGCGGCCTGACGGCTTAGTTACTCCTTCGGCCACTCCCAATGGCTGGCGTCGAATGATTTATGTGCAGCAGGCAAGGAAGAAGCAGGTCACTCATCAGGAGAACTTCGATTTTCCTCAGATGAATCCCAACTGCGTCGAACGCCGTGATTCCCTCGTGGCTCCGCAGGCGCTGCATTTGATGAACAACGGCATGGTGTTTCAGCTCGCCGATGCTCTTGCGGATCGAGTTCTGAAGGAGACACAGTCTGCCGATGATCCTGCAGAGCGAGTCGATCGCATTTCGTGGCTGACGAAGGGCAGGGCACCGAATGAGGACGAACGGCAGCTCGGTATTGACACACTTCGTCAGCTTGAGCAGGAATGGAATGTCAGTGCAGGACCAGCAGGCGATCCTGATGCTGCCCGCAAGGCGTTGTCGACGTATTGTCATGCGATGTTCAATTCAGCCGGATTCCTTTACGTGGATTGATCATTGTGACGAAGCCATTCAGCACTCTCACAGGGCTCCAGCCACGACGACGGTTTCTGTCGAGCGTTCCAGGCGGAATCATGGGCGCGGCGCTGGCGGATCTTCTGCTTCGCGATGGTGTGTCGCTGGCGGATGAGTCTGCTGCGACCTCGACTACCTCAGAGCCTGCGGTCTTTACCGACATGCAGCCACGGCTCCCGCATCATGCTCCGAAGGCCAAAGCCGTCATTCATTTGTTCATGAATGGCGGACCGAGTCAGATGGATCTGTTTGATCCCAAGCCGTTTCTTGAAAAACACCACGGGGAAAACTACTTCGATCGCATCGCCGGTGAAGTGGAGAATCCTCAGGCCGCCGGTGCGCTGATGCGCAGTTCGTTCAAGTTTCGGCAGCATGGCCAGTGTGGCATGTGGGTCTCCGACGCGATGCCGCATCTGGCTCAGCGAGTCGACGATGTTGCTCTTATTCGGTCAATGTACACGACTAATCTGACACATGAGCCTGCGGTCTATCTGATTCAGACCGGGAAGATGGGGCCGGGGCGTCCGACCGTCGGTTCGTGGGTTGTTTACGGGCTTGGGTCGGAGTCGAACAATCTGCCCGGCTACGTGGTCCTGGATGATCCTCTGGGATTGCCCGTCAACGGTGTCGAAAACTGGCAGGCCGGATTTCTGCCGCCTGTCTTTCAGGGAACTCGATTCCGTTCAACAGGGTCGCCCGTTCTGAATCTGACCCCGGATGTGGCGCGCCCGGAGACCATCATTCAGGCGGAACGCAGTCTTCGATCCCGACTGGATGAGCTTCATCGGCGCGAACGGCCCCACCAGAGAATCCTGGATGCTCGCATTGCCAGCTATGAACTGGCGGCACGCATGCAGATGGCGGCGAGCGATGCTCTGGATATTGCGTCAGAAACGGCTGAGACACAGGCTCTTTACGGGATTGGTACGCAGCCAACCGATTCGTACGGCCGTCGCTGTTTGATTGCTCGTCGTCTGGTTGAACGTGGCGTTCGATTCGTCCAGCTCTATATCAACAGTCAGATCTGGGACAACCATACGGGGTTGTTCACAGACATGAAGGCTGCGTGTGAACGAACGGACCTTCCGATTGCGGGGCTGATTCAGGATCTGAAGCAGCGAGGACTGTTCGATGAGACTCTGATTGTCTGGGGTGGGGAATTCGGACGCCTCCCGATTGCTCAGCTTCCTCCGGACAAGGATGAACGCAAAGCCGGCCGCGATCACAACAAGAACGCCTTCAGCGTCTGGTTTTCCGGCGCAGGCATTCGAGGAGGTGTGACACATGGTGCCACCGATGAACTTGGCTTCAGCGCGGTCGATGGACGAGTCAGTGTGCCGGACTGGCATGCGACCATCCTGCACCTTATGGGGCTGAATTACGATCGGCTTCACGTGATGGAGAATGGACTGCGCGAACGGCTGACAGGTGTTGCGGAGGCTCGCGTTGTGGCCGAAGTGCTGAAATAAAAAGACCAGCCACAACAATGTCGTGGCTGGCCTGTTTCAGTTTTTGCAGTCTGGTGCCGCAGAAACCGGAGGGATCGCGCCCTTCCGCTCTCTGGGTTCGTGTCGTGCCATGCCTTAGCCGAGCGTGACTTCGCGGCCTGACGAATCTTCGGCGCGGAAGGTCATGTGCTCGAAGGAAACATCGGACTTGGTCACGATCACGATTTCCACTTCGTTCTCTTCTTCCAGTCGAATCAGGTCCTTGCGCTTTCGGTTGTTCAGGTAATTGCCGACTCGGTCATGGACTTCGATCACGATGCGGCTGACTTGTTCGTGTACTGAGGCCGACATGACCAGTCGCATGACTTCGATGGAGAGACTCTCCGCAGTCTTGACTGACCCCACGCCATTGCAGGACGGACAGTTCTCATAGACGCTTCGACGCAATGAAGGTCGAATGCGCTGGCGAGTCATTTCAATCAGTCCGAACGGGCTGATACGCAGGACTCGAGTTCTGGCGCGGTCTCGCTGAACGGCTTCACGCAGGGCACGTTCGACACCGCGGCGGTGCTTTTCTTCCCGCATGTCGATGAAGTCATTCACGATCACGCCGCCCAGGTCACGCAGACGAATCTGGCGGGCAATCGCATCGGCTGCTCGCAGGTTCATCTGGTACGCGCTCTTTTCGGCGTCATTGTCAGCTCGGAAGCTGCCGCTGTTCACGTCGATCGCCACCAGAGCTTCGGTCTGGTCAATCACAAGTGATCCGCCGCCCTGCAGCGGCACATGTCGATCATGGATGCGAGCAATTTCGTCTTCAATGCCGTACTTGCTGAAGATTGGTTCGCCGCCGTTGTAACGCTGGACGCGATTCACGTGCTGCGGCATCACGATCTTCATGAACTCACGCGCTCGTTCGAAAGCACCGTCTTCATCGATCACGACCGTATCGATTTCATTGGTGTAGATATCGCGCATGGTCCGAATGATCATGTCGCTTTCTTCATAGATCCCCGTCGGCGCGGTCGACTTCTTCAGCTTGGTGACGATGGTTTCCCACAGTCGCAGCAGATAATTCAGGTCACGTCGAAGATCGGATTCTTCGCGGTCAATTCCGGCCGTTCGAATGATGAAACCCAGACCGTCCGGCGGCTGAATGGCCTTCATGGTCTGACGCAGGCGGCGGCGAGTCTTTTCGTCGTCGATCTTGCGACTCACCCCGACTCGCTGAAGTCCTGGCATCAGAACCAGGTAGCGACCAGGGATGGAGATGTAAGTGGAAAGCGTCGGGCCTTTGTTTCCAATGCCTTCCTTAATCACCTGAACCAGCACTTCGCTTCCGCGCTGGAGAATCTTCTGGATCGGCGGCTTATTGCGGGCGTTTCGTTCATTCAGGTGCTTCGGAGGACGGCCACCACGGCCGGGTCCTCGTTCCTCACGCTCTTCACGATCATCTTCGGCGCCTTCTTTGACAAGGTGCCGATAGTACTGATACTCGATGTCGCTGACGTGCAGAAACCCGTTGCGGCCGACGCCAAAATCAATGAACGCCGCCTGAATGCTCGGCTCGATGTTGACGACTTTGCCCTTGTAGATGTTGCCGACGTAGTTTTCTGCGCTGCTTCGTTCGACGTAGAGTTCTTCGAGAACTCCGTCTTCCACAATGGCGATACGACTTTCCTCCGGCTGGAGGACGTTAATCAGCATTTCCTTTTTCATGGTACAGCTTTCGTTCTGAGTCACGAACGGCCGGCTGTGAAGACATGCTGCTGTGGTTGACTGCTGCGGCAGACAGGCCGTGCCGAGCCAACGCGGAGTTCCGTGCGATCACAGCGTTTGAATGCCTGCTGTGATTTCCGGAAAGAAGTGTCAGGAGGTGATTTGACTGAGCACAGCGAAAGGCTGTTCCTGAAAGCAGAGCACTGCGTGAGTGCGAGGACGGTTTCTGAATGACCGGCCACAACGCTGAGACGCAGACGATGCAATCCACCTGACAGTGTTTCAAGCAGATGTCGTGGCTGACTGGCACAGACCGGCAATGGGAAACTGCAGCTTCACCAGGAAGGCAGCGATGCAGGCCGGACATCCGTGACAGACAGTTCATAACACGACGTTCGTCAGAAGGTCTTGCGACCTTCAAAAATTCGTTTCGACTGAAAGTGAACGCCACTTTCAGCCTGAGGCCATGCCTCAAGATCCCTTATGTGTTCACTGACCGAACCGGATGCAGAACGCTTCCGTACGGTCAACTCCCGCGATGACTCGCGCGAGGTTGTTGTTTCAGGCAGTTCAGATTCCATCGGAACCGGAACAGGAGCACCTTTGTCACGGAGGTACTCAGAAACCGTCTTCATCCACCAGGTCAGGACAGAGCCGTGAAAGCTCACCCTGCAGATAGTGTTCGACATCGCGAGCCAGATCCAGGGAGCACGCGTGCTGAGCAATTCGTACGGCTTCGGTCATCGACAGGTTTCTGACGACTTCCTTCAGCCGCGGGATCGCCTGAGGTGTTGCACTCAGACTGCGAAGACCCATGCCCAGCAACAACGGAATGAACCGCGGATCGGAGCTCATCTGACCGCAGACCGTCACGGGCTTGCCGTGCTTCTCTGCAGCTCGAAGCACCATCTGGATCAGCCGCAGAATCGACGGGTCACCGGATCTGTACAGATTGGCAACCGTCGGGTCCGAGCGATCACAGGCGAGAGTGTATTGGATCAGGTCGTTTGTACCAATCGAGAAGAAGTCGACTTCCCTCGCAAATTCTTCAGCCAGAATCACGGCGGAAGGGACTTCCACCATCATTCCCACAGGAATATTGCGCTGAAATGGAATCCCGTCCTCTTCCAGGTCTTCCATGACGTCCATCAGGATCATGCGAGCCTGACGAAATTCCAGCAGAGACGACACAAGCGGGAACATGACTCGAACATTGCCATGCACAGAAGCCCGCAGGATCGCTCGCAGCTGCCGCTTGAACATCGGGGTATTGACAAGGCTCAGGCGGATACTTCTCAGCCCCAGCATTGGATTGGCGGCTTCCGCGAACTGACTTTCCATCAGCTGCGGAACTTTGTCAGCACCGATATCCAGAGTTCGAATGACGACAGGCCGGTCCCCGCACGCTTCAACGACGCGGCAGTACGCTTCGTAATGATCGGATTCCGAAGGTTCGCGATTGCCACTCAGAAACAGAAACTCGGTTCGATAGAGTCCGATGCCATCCGCTCCTCGCTTGATGCACTGGCGGACTTCTTCCGGAAACTCAATGTTGCCAAAAATCGAGACTCGCTGGCCGTCCTGAGTTTCCGCAGGCAGTGATTCCATCTGGCCCAGTCGCTCACGAACTCTCTGGCTGCGAGCCTGTGAATCACGCACGCGGCTGAGCGAATCTGTATCTGGGTCGATGATGACCTGGCCATGGTCGCCATCCAGAATCACGGTCTCGCCGCCGGAGACACCCGCGAGAACTCGGCCCAGTCCAACGATGGCAGGAATTTCCAGAGCCCCGGCAAGAATGGCTGTGTGGCTGGTGTGGCCTCCGACTTCCGTCGCAAAGCCAAGCACGAACTTTGTGTTCAGCGTCGCCGTTTCGCCTGGCGTCAGGTCATGAGCCAGCACGATCACAGGCTCAGTCAGGTTCCGAAGCTCTTCGCGGCTTTCCCCCAGCAGCTGACGGAGCAGACGTTTTTCCAGATCGAAGATGTCCAGAGCACGCTCGGACAGATAACGGTCGCCCAGCTTCTGAAGCTGTTCGGCATAGCTGCGAAGAACACGGCTGACGGCAAACTCCGGCGATCGCGCCTGGTCACGAATCAGTGCTTCGACTTCACGAATCAGTCGAGGATCGCGGGCCATCTGCAGATGGGCAGAGAAAATGGCACCGTACTGCTGACCGAGCTGAGCAGACACAAGCTGTTCATTGTCGGCAATGTCGTGGCAGACATGATCCAGTGCGGTATGGAATCGCTGAAGTTCCGCCTCAACGGCGTCGCGGCTGACAAACTTTCGAGGAATACGAAAGTTCTCTGAACCCAGCACAAGTGCTGGGCCAGTCACGACTCCAGGGGAAACAGCGATGCCCGTATATACCTTCATGTCGACAGTCTAGCGTCATTCGCGTTTGGCGGAAGCAGACCGCCTGTTGACTCGGCGGAAACCCACGCCGCTCTCCAGTTTCTCGCAGAATCTGCCTGCCAGACCCCTGAAATGGAGTCTCCTATGATGGGAGAACTTGAACCAGATTTTGTGAAAGCGGGCATTTTCCCCGCGAAACCAGCAAGGCTTTCCCAATCGGAATTTTTGATGAAGGGTTTCCTGCGGGACGCCCGATAAACAGGTACGGAACAGAGGAGGAGCAGAATTCTCAATGGTTTGACAGGGATGTCATCGCCAGGGAGTTCTGTCGAGAGAACGAGAAACTAAGGGATTCAAGGATGCGTCCCAGACTGCGCTTATTTGTCGGTTCTGACGAACCTGAGACGATGGCATTTCCGGAA
>CAZIGZ010000082.1:0-12345 GCA_964538835.1 uncultured Chitinophaga sp.
ATCGTCGTCGTTCGCAACACCAAACCCTCCCACCCGCACGAAGTGTGGGAGGGGTCGAGCGAGCGCCAGCAAGCTCGGGGGCGGGCCACGCTCGCATTGACTCACAAAGTTTCGCTTCGGCAACCAACAACCAACAACTAAGGCCCAGCCTCCCCGCCTGTCAGCCGGTCACGCTTTCGCTCAATCAGTCTCTTCTGAGCCGCGTTGTTTGACAGTGCCAGAGCGTCCGTTAAATGCGCCAGCGCATCTTTCGGGCGGTTGAGTCGCTCAAAGGCATCCGCAATGGCACAGTCCCACCAGGGACGCAGACGCCGACGTTCTTCATCAGAAAACGCTTCAAGTGCTTTCAAAGCCACCGCGGGCCCGAATGCCCGCGATTGAGCGATCACAAGGTTCAGGCGAACCATCGGCCCGGGATTCAGAGTCGCAAGTGTCTCATACAGGCGGGTCACGCGGTGCCAGTCAACCGTCGCAAAACTGTCGGCTCGAGCATGTTCCCAGGCAATCGCGGCTTCGACGTGATATCGAGACAGCACATTCCCATCGGCCGCCAGTGTCATCCAGTGCATCGCTTCACGTATACGCCCGGAGTTCCAGCAGGATCGATCCTGGTCGGCGAGCAGGACAATCGAACCGTCGGCATCAACGCGAGCATCCATGCGGGATGACTGCAGCAGCAACAATCCCAACAGCGCGGCCGTGGAAGGCGAACGACTCCATGGATGTTCATTCGACATGCGAGCCAGGCGAATCGCCTCTTCACAAAGATCAGAGCGGATCGGATCTTCTCCCACCGTCGCTGCATAGCCCTCCGTAAAGATGAGGTAGATCGTGGACAGCACGGAATCGACTCGTTCCAGCATCGACTCTCGCGTCAGCTCCGAAATCTCCGTCCCGCGTTCCCGCAGGCTTTCTTTGGCTCGAGTCAGCCGCTTCTCTGCACTGGCTTTGGTGATCAGCAGAGCATTCGCAATTTCGTCAACGCTGAAGCCTCCCACGATCTTCAGCGCGAGAGCCACTCGTGATTCCGGAGCAATCGATGGATGACAGCACAGATACAGAAGCCGCAGCGTTTCATCACCGGGCTCTGTATCGGGCAGGCCGACCGCGGAGTGATCGGCGGAAAACTGGGAGGCCCCGAGTTTGGAGTCAGCGACTGAGGACAGTCGCTCGACACTTTGACCGACCACCGTGAGCACTCGGTCTTCAATCACGCGCCTGCGAAATGTATCGACCGCAAGGTTTCGGGCCGTGCGATAAAGCCAGCCGGCAGGATCATCCGGAACACCTGATCGGGCCCACGTCTGCAGCCCTTTGGACAGAGCCGACTGCACGACGTCTTCAATCAGGTCCAGCTGACGAACTCCAAACGAGTTCGTCAGCAGCGCGACCAGACGACCGTATTCGTGTCGAAAGAAGTGTTCGACAAGTGAAGAGACGTCAGACGGCATGGCCTGCGAGTTCACGAATTTCGATGTGCCCGCCAATCTTCGCAATCGGGCACTCCCGGGCAATCTCAATCGCAGCTTCGTAGTGTTCTGCCTGAACGACGGAGTATCCGCCGATCATCTCCTTGGCTTCCACATACGGACCATTCGCCACGTCGCCATTTGCATGCAAAACCCGGCCTGTGGGAAGTAGTTCATCTCCTGCATCCACAATGCGGTCACCAAACTGCTTCATCCAGCCGTCCCACATTTGCAAGAACCCCTGCATCTCTTCAGGAGAAATGACAGGGCGGTCGCCAGCCTGGTCACGATAAATCAACATAAACTTCGCCATCGTTCTGTTTCCTTAGAGTCGTTCAGAATTGGAATCTCGCCAGAGAACACCAGAACGACGAACGAGAGAAAGCCGGCCGGACAACAATTTCGAAAAGACCTGCCAGAAAAGAAAAAGGGACCAAAACTCGGGGCAATGCCTCCCCATTTTGGTCCCTTCCTGTCCCAGTGGTCTCTTCGGTCCTTTGCCTTCCTTCTTCCCTACCGGCTTTCCAATGCATTGAAGAAGGCGTCAATCCCATCACGGAATTCCGCAGGAACCTGATCAGTCGTGTTACCGGTTGACTGCTGTACTCCGCGAGCTTCGATTTTGGCATTCGGGTCAGAACCCGGACCATACAGTTCCAGAGCCACGCGGTCCGTGTTCCCTGATCCACCGCCACCCGGAGTTGATCCACCGCCACCACCGCCACCCTTCGGATTTGCTCGCCGAGACTGCAGCAGCAGTTCGATGGCTTCGGTTTCAGCGGCGATTGCGCGTCCACCAGTTTCTGGTTCCGCAAGGATGTCCATTGCGTCACTCATCGCCCCTGCGGCCGCGGAGATAATTCCGATCTCACGACCGAACTTCTGATCACCCATCGGCAGGGATCGGATATCGGCCACAACGTTGACACAGCGATTCTGAAGCAGACGCTGAGTCTCAGACTGCTGTTCTGCTTTCGTTGCATACTCGCCTGTTTCCAACTTTGAGCGAATCTTCTCCAGCGCCCGAGTCTCCTCGCGGAGGTCCATTTCGCCCTCAAGGATTCGCATGACTTCCAGAACAATTGAAGGTGGCAGGCTGTCACCTTTGCATCCCTTGCACTGTCCGCACTTGGACGCAGAGACCAGTTCTTCCGCCCAGCGATCCAGTGTGTCGGCCCAGAATTCCGCCTTCACGATCGATTCACCCGTGTGATTCTGTCGTACAGTTTCACCCAGGTCATTCAGCTTGGCCACAACTTCGTACTCATCCATCTCCTTCAGGATGCGTTCAAACTTGGCTTCTTTCCGGCGGTCAAAGTACGCTTCGAGGTCATCCTGGATCGTCCGAACCTTTTCGCTTTGGGCGGTTTCACGCGAGGCCAGTCGATCGGTCTGTTCACGAGACCGATCATCCAGTTTCTTCTGATCCACACCGAAGCCGTCAAAAACAGTTCGGTTCAGTGCCGCCGCAACTTCCAGCTGTTCGCGAGACGCCGACTTCAGTCGCTTCACGAACGTGCTGTCTTCCAGATCGTCCATAATCTTCTGAAGGTCTTCACGGACTTTTTCGAACTCGGCCAGCAAGTCAGCCTGTTCCTTCACGGCCTCATCGACTTTCTGTTCGGCAGGGTTCGATGGCTTCTGATCTTCCGGCTTCTGCGGAGGTCCCCCCTGCAGCACCGTCTGAGGCAAGCCAAACTTTCCTTTGCCAGCCTTGCTGTCATTGCTGGCCTGCTTTTGGTCCTGAGGATTCTGCTTGTTGAAGCCCGATTCAACATCGGTAATCTTTGGAACGGCGGGCTGGTTTGGATCCGACTTCTTCGGCTCCCCAGGTCCGCCCGTCATGTTGCCTTTGTTGTTGCCAGCCTGAGGAGCTGACTTTGCATCACTCTTGGAACTGGCATTCCCCGGTCGTCGTCCCGGAGCCTTGGCTCCCTGAGCCAGCAAATCGGAAACGGATGGCATACGATTGTCCGCAATGGCTCGCAGCCGCTGCAGACCATCCGCCCACGTTTCGAGGTGGCCGACCATCATTTCCTTGTTTCGCATTGCCTGCTTCACAAGCTGGTCGCCCTGATCAACAACCGCACCCAGTCGCTGACCGTTCGCCTTTTCCGCGGCCGCCTGCTGCTCAATCTGACGTCGAACTTCCGGAGCATTCAGGTCATCCGGACTCATCTGGCGAATCTGACGGTTGGCGTCATGCAGCCGCATTTCTTCTTCGTAGACATCATCCGCCGTGCTGGCCCAGCGACGAAGCTGTTCCATAATCCAGACCGAATGCTGTTCCGGAGTCATCACGTGAACAACGAACGCCGGCGAATAAACTCGGCCGCGGCCAGGCAGATAGTCTTCCGCCCATGCCCGCAGTTCCAATGTCTGAGCCGGCACTTTATCTGTGTCTGCACAGAACGTGGCCTTGGTGGCGAGCCGGGTTGTTTCCGGAGCACCGCCTTCAACCAGCTTGGAGCCGTTTTCCGGGGCCGGATTGTTCACCGGATGCTCGATGCCCTTCCATTCCAGCCCGACATTCTTCAAACCAAAGTCATCACGACTTGAAACATCAAACGTTACCACATCGGTGGTCAGCAGAACCTGAGGCGTTTCACCAGGCTGCATCGAAACTTCCGGCTGTTTGTCTTCAATCGCATTGACCTTCAGTTTGAAAGCATCACGAGAGGACAGGCCAAGCTCATCCTTCCACTGGAATTCCAGAACCTCTGAATTCTCCACGACCACCGGCTCTGGACGAATCTGATTTCCTTCGACCGGAGCCGACTGTGCCTTCACGGACGCTTCCGCAAGGTTACGACTGACTTCTGCGATGAACGCCGCCTTCGATCCCTTCAAAATTGAAATCGCACCGCCTCGAACATCCGCCTTCACCGGCTTGCTGTACTGGAGGTATTCCGGCAGCGTGATCGACGCCGACAGTGAACTCAGCTCCGGACGATCCGCAACTTTCACATTCACGTCTTTCGTCAAGTCGCCAACTCGGACATACATTGTGCCGGTCTCTGTCTGACCCGGCATCTGCAGATCATATGCACGCTCGTCCTTCTGCGAACGAACCTTTGGCTGTCCTTCAAAGGACGCAGATGCCGTGGATGGTTCCCACTTTGTCGAGTCAGACAAAGCGACCTTCATGCCGAAGTCTTCGCCATGCGGGACAACCATGGAATCCGGAAGCTGTTCCACCTGCGCGAACGTGTATCGATCCACATCCCGCCATGGCGTCAGCCAGCGAGTCAGTGCGTTCATCCCGGCGGCCGGAACAATCACCAGTGCCAGGACCGCGATGCCCAGAGGTACGCCAGCGATCAATGCCCATCGACGATGACGAGGTACCGGAACAGCGTCACTGAAATCGCGATCGCGAACCACGGAGTCCACCTGGTTGATCGCAGCCTGTGCCAGACGAGTACTGCTGCCAAGATCTTTTTCACTGTGAGCAAGCTCAATGATCCCGAGCAGCTGATCCCCCAGGGCAGGAAACTTATGCTTCAGAAGAATGGCGACCTGTTCAAGACGTCGAGTTCCCCAGACCCAGCGATGGAACTTCCAAGGAAACAGCACGCCGATCCCGATCGACCCTGTCAGCAGAATCGTCAATCGTGTCGCGCTGGAAGTATCGACAAAACGGTCGATGGCAAACACCACGAGGTACGACAGCACCAGACCGAAGAGTCCGGCGAGCAGGCCTTCCGCAATCTTGACGACTCGCACCTGCTTGCGAAACTGCTCAAGGCGCTGCTGAGTCGTTTCAGGAAGCCGCAATGCATTCTGTGACATAGTCCGGGGCTCCGTTTGACCTTACTCTGTGAATTGAATCACGGTGAACTCACAAGACCTGCATCGAGCAGGCAGGCTCCTGTCGGTGGAGGGCATCTTCCCTCATTTGCATTCGATTGTGGGGCCGCAAGTATAACACCCCACAAAGTGGCTCGGCAGGGCAAAAAAACACATTTCACTCAAGAATTGCGAGCCTTCGTCGCTGCAGATTTGTCTACCGAATTGCCCGCCAATCCCCTGCTGACAGATGTCGGCCGGTTCCATTGTCGTGCATCTTTCGCCAGGATCTCTGGCAGATTCAGTAAAATCCTGTTCCGAAGTTCACTCGATGCCGAAGCGATGCATGCAAGGTATTCGAGTCTTTTCGGCTGTTTCCCTGAGATTTCACGAGTTCGCCCCCCCACAGGACCGCGTATTTCGCAGGGTCTGTCTCCACGGAATCCTCAAGTCCCTTCTGCTCCCCGCGGCTTATCGTTCAAAGGTTGTCATGGCTGACAAAGGTCGGAAGTACCATCGCTCCGGTGAAGGACGCAAGGTCCGCGTCGACCTGCGCCGGAACAAGCAGAATCGCGCTCGACAGCAAAACCTGACGCATGATCTGATGAACGATCAGGAGTCGGCGGAAGACGTGTCGCTGTCCGAACGCGTTACCGCGCGAGGCGATCTGTTTCGTCGCCGAACCATGGTCGGTGTTCGAGCCGAGGGCGATCAGCTCGTTCGCGATGTGGATCCTGCCACCTGCCGCACCGGGCGAGTTTCCAGTTTCATCGGCCTGCACATCATGGTCAGGGATGATGAAACGGGTGTTGAATATTCCTGCTCCGTTCGAGGCATCCTGCGCTCTCTTGCCCGCGATGCCCGCAATGTCGTTGTGACGGGCGATCAGGTTTTGTTTCGCCAGGAAGGTGATGCATCTCAGGGAGTCATCGAACGTGTTGAACCTCGCCACGGAATCCTGTCACGCGGCAGTCACGGGCGGGAACACATTCTGGTCGCAAACATCGATCAGGTCCTGATCGTTGCGTCAGCCGCCGATCCGGAATTCAAGCCTCAGCTGATCGATCGCTATCTTGTCTGCGCCGAAGTGCGGGAGATTCAGCCGATCATTTGCATCAGCAAGGCCGACCTCCTGGATCCTCGTTTGCTGCTTCCCAACATTCAGGCTTTTGGCAGAGCAGGCTACAACGTTGTTCTGGCGAGCACGAAAACGGGGCAGGGCGTCGAACAGCTCAAGCAGCTTCTGAAAGGAAGACAGACGGCTGTCAGCGGACAAAGCGGCGTCGGCAAATCCTCGCTGCTGAACGCCATCGATCCGGAACTGGGACTGAAAACCGCGGATGTCAGCGACTGGTCCCACAAGGGAACCCATACGACTCGCCGAGCACGCCTGGTTCCGCTGTCATACGGAGGCTGGGTCTGCGACACTCCTGGCATCCGCCAGTTTGAGCTATGGGATATCTCACTGGAAGAAGTCGACGGCTACTACATCGAATTCCGCCCGTTCGTTCGCTACTGCCGATTCCAGGACTGTACTCATACTCACGAAGACCACTGTGGCATCAAACTGGCCGTGGAAAACGGCCTGATCCCTCAAGTCCGCTACCAGAGCTACCTCCGCCTTCGCGAAGACGACACCTGGGCCTGGAAAAACCCCGCCCGCGGCCACACCAAGCAGCCGCAATAGAACAGCAAACAACGATCACACCCTGAAATAGGCGAGCGGTTGGGCATCAGCCCTTCGTGTACCGCGCTGTCCCACCTCAAACGCTGTTCTCACACGCCGCAGCACCACCAGGTGCCACATATTCGGCAATGGGGACTCGGAAGAAGAGTGCCATCGGAGGAAGTCAGCCGAGGGCGGCCATCCTGCGCCAGGAATTCAATGCAGGGTCTCTGCGGTTCTCACGTGAGCGATGGAACGACGATGGCTGGCGATGGGACGATGGCTGGCGATAGGACACCGAGTGCTGACGCCCTGCCGCTCGCCGGGACGGCGTTGCAGTGGTGGGGACAAACTTGAACAATGCGGGGAAGTCGGCAACAATCCAGACAGATTCAGGCATCAACGCTGGAGTCGTCTTTATTCCTCATCGGACTGTGACCCGCATGTTTTTCTGGTTGCGTGAACTTGCAGGCTGGGGCCTGATCGGCGGGTCGCTCGTCGTGCTGAAGATGGGGCTGGATCTGGCGCTGGATCTGCAGCGAACTCAGATCGTCCAGGCGTCGATCATCGTTTTTGGAGCAATGGGACTGCTCCGTGCCGGCGTCTTGCTGATTCGTATGTCCACGGCAGCTCGAATCTGTCGTGCCGATCAGGAGCCTGAGCGCGTTCGCACATAAGCTCGTGTCTCATTCTTCAATCCCACCACGCATAAACGACGAAATGCGGGTACCGCTGCCTGCTTCTGCGATTTCTGCCCCGCCCACATGAAACCGGTCCCGAGATGTCTTCGCCGATCACGCCAGAGCCAGAACAATCGGGAGCAACTCCCGGAAGCATGGCGGAACTTTTCAAGGTCGCGGTCCCCCTGATGATCAGCGCGGGGTCGCAGAGCCTGATGAATGCGGCCGATCGCATCGTCCTTGCAGGGTGTTCCCAGGAAGCTCTGGCGGCGGTGACTCCGGCGTCCATGCTTCACTGGACAATCGTGTGCATTCCACTGGGAACGGTTCTTTATGCCAACACATTCATTTCCCAGTACGAAGGAGCCGGCCGGAAGGATCGTATGATGACGTCCCTCTGGCAGGCCATCTGGATCGCGCTGGCCGCCGGTATCCTGCTGCTGAGCCTGCTTCCGATGACTCGACAGCTGCTGCAGTTCGCCGGTCATCCGCCGAAAGTCGCCGAACTTGAAGCTCAGTACTTTAACACTCTGGGAGCCGGCAACCCGGTGCTCCTTGTGGCCACGGCACTGTCCTGCTTCTTTAACGGGAGACGCAAAACATCCGTGGTGATGGTGATCACGATGGGAGCCGTCGTGTTCAACTTCGTCGTCGACTATCTGCTGGTCTATGGCATCGGCCCGTTCCCCGAACTGGGCATTCGCGGAGCCGCTCTGGCCACCGTGCTGGCTCGCTGCTGTGAAGTGCTGATCTACTGCGGACTGATCTGGAAGGAAGCGAAGCGACTGGATTTGCCCATTCGATCGGAATGTCGCGTCGATCGGGAGCTTCTGTGGAAGTACGTGCGATTCGGAATTCCCAGCGGCCTGCATTACTTCGTCGACTATTCCGGGTTCACGGTCTTCCTGATGATCGTCGGAGCACTCAGCAGTGAAGCTCTGGCAGCGACGAATCTGGCGTTCAGCGTCAATGGACTGATCTTTGTTCCGCTGCTTGGTTTTGGAACGGCCATTCAAACTCTGGTCGGACATCATTTGGGGGCTCGGCGCATTGACTGGGCTCGCCAGACGACTCGCAATGCGGCGCTGCTGGGAATCCTGTGGACAGGTGGAACCGGTCTTCTGCTGGTCATTTTCCCTCAGCTGATTCTTCGTCCGTTTTCGATGTTCGCCGATGAAGCGCAGCATGAGAGCCTGCACACGCTGACTCAAACAGCGTCGCTGCTGTTGTACTTTGTCGCCGTGTATTCCGTCTTCGATGCTCTGGCCGTCGTCTTTTCGTCCGCTCTGCGAGGAGCCGGTGACACCATTTACCCGATGGTCATTACTCTGCTGTCGACGTGGCTGGTGATGGTCTTCCCGGCGGGGCTGATCATTCAAAGCAGCGACCCATCACTGATGAAGCTGTGGTATGCAAGTTCGGCCAGCATCGTATTCACCGGCACCTGCATGCTGATTCGATACCTGATGGGTCGATGGACGAAGATTGAACTGGCGAAAGATGCCCCTGCTTCCTTTGACGGGACTCCGATCGTCGCTGGAGAACGCGGGACCGCAGCGAACGAGTCCTGACAGTCCAGCAGCATTTCGAACCAGCGCACTGAAGACCGAGCCTGTGCTGTCACGGATCCGCCATGACAGCTGGTCGCCAGAGCGCTGGCTGGAAACGCCGCCTAGAGAACTGGGGATGCATGTCGCTTCCCAGCGAGCCCGCAAAGGCCACACTGTGAAGGACTGACGGGATTATGGCAGACCGGAAGCCACTGGCGGCTCGGCGTTCGATGAGTTTCCGTTTAGACTGTCCGTAGATGAGATTTTGATTAGCGGAACACGATGACCAAGCCGCTTTGGGCTGCCAAGAACTAGACTCCGAAATCCTGTGTTTGTTCCATTTCGGCCTGAACGGCTCACCGGGTGATTGACGTTATGGCAAGACTGTTGCTCGTCGAAGACGAAACGGCGCTCCGACGCAGCATGACGAAGGGGCTTGAGGAAGAAGGGCATGAAGTCCTGACTGCCGTCAGTGGCGATGAAGCCGTACTGATCTCTTCGCGCGAACCTCTGGATTGCGTCATTCTGGATCTGCTGTTGCCGGACGGTGACGGGATCACCGCGCTCAAGCGAATGAGGTCGGCCGGACTGACAAGGCCCGTGCTGATTGTGACGGCACGCGATTCCATCGAAGATCGCATCACAGGACTCGACAGCGGCGCTGACGATTACCTGATCAAGCCGTTCGCCTTTGCCGAACTGCTGGCTCGGCTTCGTGCGTTACTTCGAAGAAACTTCGCGCCGGGCGAAACAGTGCTGCGGTACGACAATCTGGAGCTGGATCTTCTGTCAAGAACCGTTCGAAGAGACGGGCAGGAAATCGTTCTGACCAGGCGTCAGTTCGAACTCCTGGAATATCTGATGCAGCACCTGAATCAGATCGTGTCGCGTGATCTGATTGCTCGTGACGTCTGGAAGGCCTCGACGGCAACATGGACGAATGTCATCGACGTCCAGATCAATCAGCTTCGGAAGCGTCTGGAACGCGATTCGTGGAAGACGATCGTCCATACGATTCGAGGATCCGGATACAAGCTCGGGGATCCTCCGTGATGGCCGCCGCATGGACTCCTCGATTGAACATTCGCTGGCGACTGACGGCATGGAACGCGGTCGTGATGACCGCCGTGATGACCATTTTCAGCGTCATGCTTCTGATCGCCGTGCGTCAGCATCTGACCGAGCGTGCTGATCAGACGCTGCAGGAAGAGCTCCGAGAACTGATTGAAGAGATCAACTTTTATCCGGATACGACCAATCTGGGACAGCAGCTGGAACGTCGTTACTCGGTCCACGCGCATTATCACTTTCGGGTTCTCGACCAGAACGGCGTGCCACTGTTTCGAAGTCGGTTTCTGACGAACGTGGAACTTCCGACGGTGGCGGATCCTGGCAAGCTGCGAGGTTCCGTGTTTCAGGATATCGAGCTTCCGGAGCTGGGTACTCACCGTCTGCTCACCATGGCCATGAGGGATTCTCGGTCGAACCCGCTGCTGCTTCAGGTCCTTGCACCGCGCATGGCACTGGATTCCGAGTTTCGTTCGTATGTCTGGATGATCCTGACGGCCGGTCCTCTGGCTCTTTGTACGGCGATCCTGGCCGGCTACTTTCTGGCCGGTCGTTCCCTGGCGCCGATTGAAGACATCGCGGCAACGGCAGAACGAATCTCGGCCAGAAACCTGTCCGAACGAGTATCCGTGGCGGACCCCGACGACGAGCTGGGGCGTCTGGCGATCCTGCTGAATGAAGCCTTCGATCGCCTGCAGACGTCAATCAACGACGTTCGGCAGTTCACCGCCGACGCTGCTCATGAACTCCGATCTCCGCTGGCGATCATGCGCACCGAAGCCGAGGTGGCTTTGCGAAGTGCTCGCTCCGACGAAGAATACCGCCGCGTCATTCAGGTCACGCTGGACGAAGCGACGCGGCTTGGTGAACTGAGTGATCAGCTGCTGACCTTGTCTCGTCATGATTCCGGTGCTCTCGGGCCGTTCGATGACATTGTCGCAATGGATGCTCTGCTGACGGATGTGCTTGAGAAGTTCCAGCTGATGGCCCAGGAAAAGGGCGTCAGGTTTGAATCAACGCCGCTTCCCGAATGGTACGTTCAGGGCGATGATATCTGGCTGAGCCGACTGTTCTTCAATCTGCTCGACAATGCTCTGAAATACACAGAGAAAGGTGGAACGGTCCGCCTGTCTGCGACGGTCGTCGATGACACAGAAGGAAGAACGCAGGTGAGGTACGTCGTGGAAGACACGGGCATCGGCATCGCGCCGGAACATCTTCCCAGCCTGTTCAAACGGTTCTACCGTGCCGATGAATCCCGCAACCGACGACTCGGAGGGACAGGGCTGGGACTGGCCATTTGTCAGTCCATCGTGAATGCTCACAAAGGCTCGATTCAGGTTGAAAGCACCAAAGGAATTGGCAGTCGCTTTACAGTGACTCTGCCCGGCAGTGCGGAGGATCGGGCGTGACCCTTCGCCGTGCATTTACACTGATTGAGCTGCTGGTCGTCGTTGCGATCATCGCCATACTGGTCGCGTTGATTTTGCCCGCCGTTCAGTCCGCGCGCGAAGCGGCCCGACGTACTCAATGCCGAAATCATCTCCGGCAGATCGGGATCGCGATTCACAATTACGCGGACGTCCACAATCGCGTTCCTCCCAGCTCAACTTTCTCGCTGCGTGAATCATGGAGCGTGCATGGGCGAATTTTGCCTTACCTCGAACAGGCCACCGCCTACGACAAGATCCGCCTCGACATCGAATGGCACGACCCGATCAATCTGGCGACAGGAGTTCAGAAGCTGAATATTCCCGTCTACCACTGCCCCTCGGACCCAAACTCCAACCAGCTCTACGATGCCGGGGAAGGGGAAGGCTTCGTTCAGACCGTCAACTACGGGTTCAACTATGGTTCGTGGTTTGTTTACGACCCGGTGACGAACCAGGGCGGTGACGGAATGTTCCATCCGAACGCAAGTCTGACACTGGATTCTGCAAAGGATGGTCTGTCACAGACTCTTTGTGCTTCCGAAGTGAAGTGCTTCCAGAGTTACTTTCGAAACACGGCAGACCCGGGGCCAGCGATTCCGATGACGCCTCAGTATCTGGCACAGTTCGCAGGCGGAGCCAGTTTTGAACTTGGTCCGGCACTGAATGACAACGGCGGTCACAACGAATGGT
>CAZIGZ010000082.1:12355-20017 GCA_964538835.1 uncultured Chitinophaga sp.
CACGGTTCATGACAGCGGTTTCACAACGGTGTTCACTCCCAATACGTACGTCGAATATGAACACTCCGACGGCCGTCGCTACGACATTGACTACACGTCGCGATACGAAGGAACCAGCCTTTTTCAGAGGACGTATTCCGCCGTCACTTCGCGAAGCTACCACACCGGAATGGTGTCAATTCTGCTGCTGGATGGATCCGTCAAACAGACGTCCAATCAGATTGACCGTCTTGTATGGAAGTCACTCGGCACAAGAAGCGGGGCCGAAGTGATCGGCGATTTCTGATCGCAAAGATGACGATGTTTCTGGCGTTTCCTAAAGAAGAACTCATCAATTCGGTTCGCTGAACTCACGCTGTTCACGTACATTCCGGGCTCGAGCCGGTTTCTATCCTGCAGGCCTCGGAACAGTCCTTTCGGAATCCCGGGACGCCCCCTTCCGCCTGACTCATACTGCCACGACAGTCCACCAATGCCTCTTGTTCAACGTCTTCCTCAAACCGGCTTCTGGCTGTTTCGATGGCGAAGCTTCCTGCCGATCACGATGGTCGTTCTTGCCTGTCTGGCCATTATTCCTTTACCGAACGCGGGGCACGATTCCGTTCCGGCACAGACCATTGAGTCATTCGGGTTGTTGATTTCGTTTCTTGGCCTGCTGGTGCGATGTTTGACCATCGGGCATACACCGGCCGGAACGTCGGGACGGAACACCGAACGTCAGGTGGCCGTCTCACTGAACACAACCGGCGTCTATTCCATCGTCCGGCACCCGTTGTACTTTGCGAATTTCCTGATCGGGCTTGGGCTGGCGGTATTCACGCTGAATCCATGGTTCGTAGTGACCTACTGCCTGACGTTCTGGCTGTACTACGAACGCATCATGATGGCCGAAGAGCAGTTTCTGCTCGAGTCTTTCGGGGACCAGTTTCACGAGTGGGCTAATCGAACTCCGGCATTCCTTCCGTCGTTTCAGAATCACGTTCGATCCGCACTGCCGTTTTCGTTTCGTAACGTGCTTCGCCGCGAATACAACACGGTTCTGCAAATCGTCGTCGTCAGTTATCTGCTGGAACTGGTCGGGGATGCGATCGACACGAAACACGTGCAGGTCTCAAAGCCATGGGCCGTGTTCCTCGCGGCTGGAGTCGCAGTGTGGCTGACCCTGAGAACGCTGAAGCGGCATACTCACTTGCTGGATGTTCCCGGACGCTGATCCAGGAAGCAGTAACGTTCGCGGAGACGTGTGCTTCAGGCCCGACACAAATGGAACGGGCAGAATCAGGCAAAACGGAGATACATTCCCTGCGTCAAGCGGTGATGCATCAAACGGCACTGATCATCGGATCGTAAGCCAGTCGACTTTCCATTCACCATTTTCCGGACCGACGACAACGACGACTTCGTGGCCACCTTTGGATTTGAAGCGGAATTCGTTCCGCTTCTTTCCGTTCATATCAGCAGTCTGCACAGAGTCAAATGTCAGCGGATCGGAAAGAAACGTCTTCCCTTTCAGCGACCGAAGGAACGACTCTTTCCCTTCTGCACTTTTGAACTCGGCAGTCGTCGAATCCCAGGCGTCCGACGCTTTGCCGCTTCGAATCAGTTCAACAAATGCCTCTGCGACCGGTCGACCATCCTCTTCTGAAACTACTTCGGAAGATTCACCACTGAGCGAACAGCCGCTTTGCAAGGGGACAATCAGGGTTGCCACAAGACAAAGCAGCCATCGCCAGGCACGGTACGTCATTGGAAGAGGAAACTTGTGTTCAGGAATCATGGTTTTCCCAGGAAGCTGAAAGAGCGATCCAGAAACTATTCGATAGTAACGATCTCGCCGTTACCTCGTGTGCCAAGACCTCGCCAGACACCAAGATCGACATTGTCGCTCATCGATCGAACCGATCCATCCATGAGCATGATGTTAACGGTCCCAGGATGAAAACTGCGAGCTGTCACAGCAGCGTACGTTGGAACCGTCGTCGATTCACCATCACGCATCGAAGTGATATCGATGCTGTAGGTGATTCCGCCGACAGTGTAGGGCACCATGGCATTTGGCCCGAACGTTGTGGTGAATCCAGACTCGTGAACGTCGCCTTCAACCCATTCCGTATGTCCGTTGGAATCGAACGTGCCGCCATAAAAAGCTGAAGCGGCAGCAGGATTGACCGGAGGCGCGACACCAAGTGCGGTGGGTTTGTTTGTGTCCCAGAGATTCGGCTGGAAAGCCTTGACTTCGGATGCTCCCAGTGTATTGCTCAGCCCGTCCGTGAAGTCCGCCGGCCTGAAAGCTCGATTGGGATGAAATGCTCCATCGCCAACATTGCCGGTCACCGGGTCGTAAATGAACCACGTCCCTTCATTGAAGGCATAGTTCAGTGGATAGTGGATGAGAGTCGGAGTAATTCGCTGACGATCGTTGACTTCATCCGGACACATATAGATCGAGACTCTTGTCCTTGCAGCAAGCGGATTCGTTGTGAATTCCGAACTCACGTTCCAGTCAATCAGACTGGCGAGGTTTGCCTGTTCGATATACGGCAGAAGTCGGACATGTCCGGAATAGGGCTCGAAAGTTCGACCAGCGGGCAGGACGGACACGGGAGCAAATCGAGTGTAGCTGTCCAGATAGTTGTGCAGGGCAAGGCCGACCTGCTTCAGGTTATTCTTGCATTGTGTTCGTCGAGCTGCTTCCCTCGCCTGCTGGACGGCGGGCAACAGTAAACCCACAAGGATTCCAATGATAGCGATCACAACAAGCAGTTCGATCAGCGTGAACCCACGAATTCGTCTGCGAGATGATCGTGTGACACCGGCCATGCGTTACATCCTTTTCAAGAACTGTTTGATTCAGACACTCAGGCTCAATCACCGAATTCACTTTGCATGCAATTATCGGCCGATCGGGAACAGGAACAACTGGTAGTCGTCAGGCCGCTCACAAACGACATTCGGGCTGATTTCTCAGTGTTTCCTCACTCATTCTGGCTGTCGCGAGTTCCGTCACAGGCGATGCCGGGATGAAATCTCCTTTAGAATGTCGACGATCGGAGAACACGCTGCGACCACGACGCTCTTTCAACATCAGGCAATCAACATCGTGTGCTTTGCGTCCATCCGCTGAGAGTCGCAGATAGAACTGCTCAGCGGCAGCGTTATGGTGACGCAAGTCCCTTTCATCAACTTGCTCTGGATGTCAATGCGGCCTCCCATGGAATCCACGTGGGACTTCACGATCGACAGGCCAAGCCCACTTCCTTCCGTCGATCGGCCGGTGTCAGCTCGATGAAAGCGTTCAAGGACTTTTGGAAGATCGTGATCAGAAATTCCGCAGCCCTGATCCGTGACAGTCATCTTTACACAGTCTGCCTCTGCGATCAGCGATACGCCAACATGGCTCCCGGAGAACGAGTACTTGATGGCATTCTCCAGCAGATTCACAACCACCTGCCGAACTCGCACAGGCTGGCTGGTCACGGCATCGAACTCGCGACATGTCAATGTGACGGATATGTCTTTGCGGAAGGCAGCCGGCTGAAACTCCTCCACAACTTCCTGAATCAATAAGGCAAGGCTTGCTGGCTCGCTTTTGTCACATCCGTTCAGAAAGCAACCCGCGTCGTTACGCGACAGGACAAGCAGCTGATCGGAAAGATGACCCAGCCGCCGAGCTTCCTGAACGACCACGGTCAGTGCGGCAATGTATTCTGCAGGACTCCGTGAACGGCTCAATGCAAGTTCCGCCTCGGCCTGCAGAGCGGCAATCGGAGTTCGCAGTTCGTGAGACGCATCGGCCGTGAACCGCTGAATTTCGCGAACAGCCGTTTCCAGTCGCTCCATCAGTCCATTCAGTGTTCCGGCAAGTATTCCGATTTCATCACGAGGATTCGTGACAGGGACGCGTGCATCCAGACTGTTAATGGAGAACCTCCTTGCAGCCTCAGAAAGTTCACGAATCGGACTCATGGCACGCGATGCCAGCAGATAACCTCCCAGGACAGCGGGAATCAGTGACGCGGGATACAGCCAGAACAGCACACTTCGAATTTCGGCCATCTCACCGGAGGTAATTGCCATCGAAGTCAGCGCCACAACCTGCAGCGGCCCAAAACCACTCTGTACGTTCGCATTGATGACTCGAAACTCCGGCGTCGTTTCTGTGACGTCCGCCACAGGCGTCTGCACCCGATATGTGACGGCGACATCACTTTGGCTCGCTGCAGGAAACTGCCTTGCACTTCCATCAGGAACACCAGCACTGGAAAATACGATTGCCCCCTGAGCATCCTGAACCACAAAGTCATACGCATCGTGTCGATAGAATCGCGACTGAGCAGCCTCCAGAAACTGCGCACGTGTTTTGCTGATCTCAATCTCAACGCAAATCTCTCTCAACTCTTCTCGAAGCGCGGCATCAAGCCGGTCAAGCAATGACTTGCGTGCAGCAAGGTCCACAGCGACACAAAAGGCCATGAGGATCACAGCCATCGAAAATCCGTACCACACAGTGAGACGGACCTTGACGGGAAAACACTTCATGGATTCTCTCCAAGCAGATAGCCCTTGCCTCGAATCGTATGCAGAATGGCCGGATATCCAGGAACGTCCAGCTTCTTTCGGAGCTGGTTGACATGCACTTCGATCACATTGGTCCAGGTCGCCGACGGATCCTTCCAAACATTCTCCGCGATCATCTCACGAGTCACAGCGTGATTGGCCTGACGCATCAGATAGGCCAGCAGTTCGAACTGCCGAGTTGTCAGCATCAGTTCCACGGAACCTCGCCAGGCAACTCGCTCCAGAAGATTCAGCCGCAGACCATTGACTTCCAGCAGCATTCCCGCGGCCCGATCATCCCGGCGCAGAAGCGCCCGAACGCGAGCCAGCAGTTCGACCATCGAAAAGGGCTTCACGAGATAATCGTCGGCGCCAGCATCAAGTCCTGCGACACGATCACGGACTGCGTCGCGAGCTGTCAGGATCAGCACCAGAATTGTTCGGCCGGCACCGCGAATCTCCTGGAGCCACTCAAGGCCGCTGCCATCCGGAAGCATCAGGTCCAGAATGATCAGGTCCGTCGACGCAGCACAGACCTGCCGTGCTTCAGCAATCGAAGCAGCGGGAACAGCATCAAAGCCAGCTTCAAGGAGCATTTGAGTAATGCTCCTTCGCAGGTTGGAATGATCTTCAATGACAACGATTCTGGGCATAGGTCCGCAGCAAACTGAATTTCTGCGGCATCGTACCACGATTCACCATGACGTCGCTTCCGGCGTCGCTTCATAAAATCATTTTAATCGCTCCTGCGATCAGCCACCGTCTGAACTTGAGTCACTCCACTTCAGCAAAGGCTCAAAGTACGTCTTGAAGCGGCCTCCTCGAAGACTCCCCGAGATCTGAAGAGCATCGCGGCAGACGGAGACTGAGGCTGGCTGAACTCGTGCATCATCGACGAACAGCCCTTTGATCCTTTGCACAGTGGCCGGGACCGAAGCGACCCATTTCAACGGTTCCGCTCCATTTCCGGTCAGCACGAGTTTCCTTCGGCCGGCAGAATCTTCCAGCCCGATCAGCCAGCAGTCCGCCAGTTCTTCAAGGTGACTGCCGCGAGCCAGTGAGAGCCCGCCATAACACAACACGAGACGGTCATCCGTTTCTCGATGCAGAAAGAACCCTCTCGCTGCCGAACCAGAGATGGTTTCAAAAACATCCGCGCTGGCACAGTGTTCCTTCACACGATTCTTCCACGCATCATTCAGCCATTGCCGACCTTCGGCAGGAGCTCTTCGGAAGTAACTGCAGGCTTCCAGAACCAGCTGCTCCAGTTCCTCCGCCGGTTCATTCGAGGCCGTGCAACAGGTCGCGAGATCCCTGAGGTAAGACTCTGTGATGTCAGACGCCGGGTCCAGTCCCGGTGGCTCAAAGTTGACGTTGCTGCCCGCAAGTTCCATCGAAAGCAGTCGCTGCTTCTGATCATCGGAAAGCATGGACGCGATGCGCAGTGACTTCAGCACTGGCATCGACTGCGACGGCTCCGGCTGCACCAGATACTTCAGGAAACTACAGAGGGACGAAGCAGCATCCAGCAACTGATCACTGCGCTGAGTCAACACGTGAGCATGGCTTCCATCCAGCTTCAGACGCAGATCAAACCGATGCTCAACTCCTTCTCGCCAGGCCTTGAGTGCGGCATCGGTCGCCCCATGAATATGGTCGTCAAAGAATTGCTCCAGCGAATGAGCAATCGCTTCACGTTCCGGCCTTGTCAGCATTGATGGCTCCGCCAGATGGAGTCCGACAGAACGATGTGACGCCAGGCAGCGATACAGGTAGATTCGGTCATACTCGCACCTGAGCGGCAGCGCGGTGATTCGTTTCAGACCATGTCGCAGGCTGTCCCCGGATGCCGGGAAGCTGGAAATCAATTCCACCAGTTCCGCCCCCTCAATCCATGCCGGATCACGCTGGCGGAAACCAGGCGCGTAGATATTCGCAGCCTCGACACCCACCACCGTAATCACCTGGTGAAGCAGGGCGACTGCCTGCTTGTCAACGACATGCTCAATGGCCTTCTTCGCCCCCTGTTTGCCAAGCTCCGTGGCCAGCCACCATGCTCCCAGTGACGCCGGGTTTGTGGCCGCTGCAATTCGACCGGCGTACAGACCGCGAGTCAGATAGGTCATCCACGGCCCGGCTTTCTGGTAAACTCCGTAGCCAATGACCGCCTTTCGAATGTACCCATACAACGTCGCGATATTGTACTGCTGCACATTCATCGGAAGCTGTTCCAGCAGCACCAGCAGGTGAAGCCAGATACGGCTGGCGGCCCGCGCGAGTTGCTCCAGACTGGTATCCAGAATAGGTGTCTCAGCCCCCGGTTTGTAGATCTTTGCCACCTGCTGAATCAGATGAAGTGCTTCGTCGCGGATCGTGATCAGATCCACCTTGCCGTTCACCGTATAGCCATTCGTTCGAATCTTCTCATAGACGCGTTCTGCTTCAGCTTCCAGCAGCTTGCGAACCTGTCGATCCTGCTCCGTCAGCTGGTGGAGTTCTTCTGTGCTTCGGCCAGTGTGCAGGTCTTCCGTTGGATACTCCAGAAACTCCTGGAACTTTGCAAATCGTGCCGCCAGATCCTGCTCGCGTCGGACAAGATCATTCGCACGAATCTCCACTTCCTTCATCAGCTCGGCCCGCGCGGCATCCATCGAGTCTGATTGTTGCTTCCACTGCAGCTTCTGCTGTTCGGCCTCAGCGCGAAGCCGCTGCAACTCCGAATCCACCGGAATCGCAGGCCCTTTCAGAAACAAAGTCGCTCCCGCGGGAAGCAGCGCGACAAGTAGAACCCAGAACTGCCACTGGCTGACACTCAGCGATATGAGTCCCAGTACCAGCACACCCGCTACCGTTGTCGCAACAAGCCACTTGCCGACCCGCGCAGAATCTGTCTTCATATTGCCAAACCAAAAGCGTTTTCGTCGTGGAACTCGGACACGTTAATCAACATTCCATTTGAGTTCTGCTGACACAGGAAAATGGTCGGAAGGATACCGCTCTCCATCATGACTTCGATCAATGGCTGCGGCTTTCGTGGTGAAGTGCTTCGTTGTCAGAATCCAGTCAATGCGAGCATCACCGGGCTTTCCACTGAAGCCATGAAAG
>CAZIGZ010000082.1:20027-28974 GCA_964538835.1 uncultured Chitinophaga sp.
TGGCATTTTTGTTGGTGGGTTCCGTACACGCACAAGCCATGAAAGGTCCCGTCGTCCGGTCCTTTCTGAGCATGCAGCTGCCGATATGTGTCACGCAGAAAACTGTCGCCCGTGAGTTCTTTGAATGCGACGGAATCATCTCCACAATTGAAGTCACCGGTCAGCACGATCGGAAGCGATGCGACGTGTTCCGCAATGCGTCGTCGAATCAGTTTTGCCGATTCCTGTCGCGCGGTTTCTCCTCGATGATCAAAGTGAGTATTCGCGAAGATCATCTCTCGATCGCCCGCTTTTCGATCCTTCAGATGACACCAGGTGACAACACGAGGCAGCGAGGAATCCCAGCTCTTCGAGTACTTCTCATCCGGCGTCTCACTGAGCCAGAACTGGCCGGACTGAATGACCTCAAAACGATCCTTCCGAAACAAAAGTCCACATTGCTCCCCGTTGGCCGATGCATCCCGAGTCCATCCGATGTATTCAAAGTCCGGCAGTTGTTCCTGGAGATACTCCGCCTGCATGGGGAGTGTTTCCTGAGTCCCCAGAAGGTCGGGCCTGAAATCTTTGATCGTCTTCAGGACCAGTTCCTTCCGAAGCGGCCACGCGTCTTTGCCGTCGTTCGCTGTGCCGTACCGAATATTGAAACTCATCACCTTCAGATCATCCGCCTGCGCAACGCCGCTCCCGATGATGACACCCAGCACCAGTACAGCAGCCCAGGAACAGCTCCCGTTTCGCATCGCCCGCCCCCCAGGAATTCGCATGACTTCCACAAGACCGATCCGGAGTCTAATCAAAATCTGTGGATCTGCATCACTCATCTGGCAAGGGACTGTCCGGCAATGCCGTCAGGAACTCGCCATCCGTCGGTCCTGATCCGCAGAGGCCGCTACGAAAAGCTAGAGATCGCCGGTCCCCTGAACCCCCGTGATCTGGTCCGCCTGGAGCTGATTGCGGTCCGCATAGTAGTCAAAGCGTCGACCAGTAAGTGTCTGAGGCTCACGACCGTTTGGCTGGTAGGTCACCTTGGCCTGTCGCCCTTCATCCGCACGCAGAATGTACTGCTGTTTGGAATGGTCGTAGGTAATCTTGTCAGCATCCCCGGAAAACTGCTTGCTCTCAAGACGGCAGGGAGCACGCGTGCCGGAAGCAGATCCAGCACTATTCGATTCAGCCACCAGTGAGAACGAATGTTCGGCCGTGTTCTCCGTGGCGTTCATGGACACTGTCAGGTTCTCACATCCCATCGAGCCTGTATTTTCCGGAAGCTCGTCTGCTCCCAGCCCATCGATATTGATTTTGTCGTCCAATGTTCGAACCGGCCCGAAGACGCCGCGCACGTGCTGGCGAAGTCTTACAAAACGCTGGACATGATTTCCTTCAATGGCACCGATGAAGGTCGCCCGAAGATACATGCAGGCATGATCCGGTGTACTGATCGGCGTGTTCGCTCTGGCTACCGTACGACCGGTGAACTTCAATCGCTTGTTCTTGTCCGGCTGCACCGATTCAATCACACCAGGACCGAGTGCATGAAAGTCCCCGGTCGTCTGGTCCACGGTGAAGTCCGCGAACTCGGCGTGATGCCGGGCTGTGACAACACGATTTACCATCGTTTCGACATCGACGACAACCTGCCCTTCACATTCGATCTTCGTGATGTCATCTGCAGGGGCTGATGATGATGACTTTTTGCCGGAAACCTGAAACGCCTTTTCCCGCGCCTCCTGACTCTGTTCGATCTGAACGTCTCTTGCAAAATGAACTTTCATGCCGGCACATGTCAGCTCGGCATCGTAGTCAACCTCGTTATTCAGAACGGCTCGCACGTTGCCGACGAAATGAGCGGTCCGACCACTGAACGTCATTCGTTCGTTCCAGTAAATGTCCAGCGGGGCAGGGCGAGTCAGCAGTTTTCCATCCGGACCACGTTCGACAATAAACCGAATGCGGCCGCTGCCTTCGACGCTCGCTTCTCTCTGAGCTTCATTGGCTGTCGCGCGTTCCGTCAGATCAATGCGCTTTCCTTCAATACGAGCGGAGTTGCGCACGACACTCGCCGGATCACCAAAGAGATTGATCTCCCGATCCCCTTCAAATCCTCCTTCAGCGTGAAGAACATTTCCCTGTGCCGTGAAACTGGATTCCGAATCATTTTCCGTCGACTGATGAACGATGCTGACGCTGCCTCTCAGCCAGAGATCCTGCAGCTGGGGATCTCCCTTCTTTTGCGTCAGCAGGTTTGCTTCGATCGAATCACTGCTGAACTCCGTCAGGCCCTTCAGCGGAGTCCGTTTTGAGGACTCCTGATCGCTGCCCTGCGAGGCATCTGCGACGCCTGCTTCAGGATCCTCGCCTTCCGAGCTCATAGAAACCGGCTGAACCGACAATGCTCCTTCTGCAACCTGCACAAATTTGACGGTCAGTTCTTCACGAGCCTTTCCGGTCAGGCCATTCACTGACATCAGCACATTCCGGAACGCTTTCAGTTCGCGGGGCTGTGCCTGAACAGACTCCAGTGCCACTCCCGAATGCGAAGGGCTCGCTGCTGCATTCGCGCTGTCTGTCGGCCGCAGTTCCTTTTCCCGTTCATTTCCCGGTTGCAGAGTGATCTGAATCTGCTCTGCATCCAGATCAAAACGCTCAGCGGGGTAGGAAAGGCTTGCAGTACCATCCAGTGTGATCTTGTCTTCTTCGCCACGGACGATATCCAGACGATTGTTCCAGGTGGCAATCACCGGTGGCTTCTTCGGATGAGGCTTCATATTCGGCGCTGGTTCGATCGTTCCGGGCCCGAGACATTCCACGGACTTGATGTTGTTGTCTTCAAGGAAAGAGACACGCACTCGCGGAACTACCAGGTGATTGAGCCCCTGGCGAATATCCACAAACGTTGGCTTGCCCGTAGCGGCTTCCGGTCGTCCGACAAAGTCCAGTGTCTGATCCGTCAGCTGAAACCTCAGCAGACTCATCGTCGCATGAACATCGTCCATCAGTGAGTGATAAACAACGCGCCGGCCTTCTGCCGTGATACTCGAAAGCTGTAAGGTCTCAGACTTCTTCTTCCCGTCCGAAGCCGCGCTGTTTCGCACCTTCGGCTGAAGCCCAAGGATCAGCTGAGAACAGAATAGCTTGTCCCTGGTGCTGTCTTCCCGAAGACGCTCCACCAGTATCTGATTGTCGGCTCGAAGTTCCCGGTCCACAAAACCTGAGAACGTTCCCTGGCGAGTCGGCACAAAGTACTCGAAACCGTTGGCGGCATTGACGTACATCTGGACCGGGTCACGCTTGCCCTTATCGTCCTTGAAGAAAAGATCGCACTTCACGCGCCCCAGCAGACGAATCCGCGACACGTTCGATACCGACATCAGACCGCCGCTTTCGGAATCCGATGATGGCACCAGTTCAATTTCAGCACCGCCTTCCGCTTCTCCTTTGTGGTCCTGCCATGCGAAGGTCACGGGTTGCCCGGTCCAGATTTTCATCGCGTCTTCGTCGATGTAGAACGTTCGCCCCTCAATCAGCAGCTGATCGGGCCCGGTAATGCGAACAACCCCCGCGAGAAGACCACTTGTGATCTTCCCGAATTGTCCTTCCCCCAGGCTGAACTTTGTACTCGCGTCCAGCTGAGCAGAATCGGCGGTGGCCGTGATCGGTGGCTCGTCCTTGTTCTCCTGCCAAAGCAGAGCCACAGGCTTGACTCGAATGGATCGATTGTCATTGAACAGCTCATGCTTATCAAAGAACAAAAGCCGATTGCCATCCCGAAACTTGCCGTTCGCCTTTTGAACCCACGAGTCTGCTTCAAAGTGCTGTACGGCCGCCGTTTCAAAAACGCGCGATTTCTCTTTGGCTTTTCCGGTTCGAGGCGTCAGCGACAACGGCTTCTGATGATCCACAGTCAGCCACGGTCTCGTCAGCGCAGCGTAGGCGGCGTACACGGACAATAGTCCGATGCCGACCAGCAGCGTTCTTGAACCACGAGACATAGTGCCGAAAGACATGACTCAGCAGATCCTGTGAAACTCAGTGCTTCGTCTTTACCGGAAAATACCTCTTCATCACGCAGACTTCAGGACTCGCGGTGTCACCGGCACAACCGCGGCTCCCTCCGGCGTTTCCACATGCTGCAGAACATCCGTGATATCCAGCATCCCAACCGGCATGCGATCCTGATCGATGACCGGAACCTCACTCAGCTTTCGTTCCGACATCAGATGGATCATCTCCGGCAGCAAAACGTCCGGACTGGTCGTGATCGGGTTTCGAGTCATCACGCACTCAATCGGCTGGTCCAGCATTTCATCCCGACGCTGCTCAAACAGCCTGGCAAGGTCGCTGTCGGTGAAAAGCCCAGTCAGCCGTCCCTCGGCATTCGTCAGAATCACAGCGCCCGTTCTTCGACCCGGACGACTGTGATGAATCATGACCTCACGGACCGTTTCCGTTTCCTTTGCAACACGCAGCTGAGTTCCTCTTCGCATGACTTCTCGCACGGGACACAACTGGCGTCCCAGACTGCCCGCCGGATGAAACGCCGCAAAGTCCCTCGATGTAAATCCTCGTGCCCGACTGAGAACCAGTGCCAGCGCATCGCCCATCGCCAGCATCGCCGTCGTGGAACAGGTCGGAGCCAGTCCCAGATCACCAGCTTCTTTATGACGACCAATCGAAACAACAACCGTCGCGCCGCGAGCCAGTCGGTTTTGCTCATCCCGAGTCACCGCGATGACCGGTATCTCCCACTGCTGAAACGCGGGCAGCAGGCTCACGATCTCTTCCGATTCACCGCTGTTTGAAAGAGCCAGCACAACGTCGTCTTGCCCTACACAGCCAAGATCACCATGGCGAGCCTCAGTGGGATGCAGGAAGTGTGATCGAGTTCCCGTGCTGGCGAATGTGGCAACAAGCTTCTGTCCAATCAGCCCCGCCTTGCCAACACCAGTCACGATCAACGAACCGCGACAGTTTTGAATCAGCCGAACGGCATCGCAGAATCCCGAACCCAGCTGTTCGGCCATCAGAGCCAGCGCATCCGCTTCCTGCCGAATCACTCTTCGCGCATCACGAAGCAGCTCCACATCGGCCAGCGCTAAAATCGCGCGCTGCGGTACTGATTGAGACATCGTGTCGTCCTTGACCCGAATTCCATTCCACTTCGCCCCGCGCAGAGAATCCCATTCTCTCGTCACCGGACGCCTCCACAGTGTACGGCAACCCCCGCCTCACGGTCAATGTCGACCCTGAATCCACCATATACCGTAAACTCTTACCCTAATTCAACTTACAACAACACAAACCATTTTTGGACTGCGGCAGCCCGCTGCCGCTTTGAAATCAGCAGCCTGCTGCTGACAATGGACGTTAATGACACTATTACCTAATGTTTCACAGCAGGCTGTGAAAACCAAAGCGGCAGCGGCTTCACCTGTGCTACCCAGCTGTCTGTACCGGAGCGTTGACACACTCCGCTCGTCGATGCTTTCGACGGGGTGGAGACGAACGGAGGGCTGATGCCCAACCGCTCGCCGGTGTGTGGTGTAATTGTTCTACCAGGCCAGGACCTGAAACAGGTTGGAAAAGTCATCCGTCCATAACACAGGAGCTGTTGACTTGTCACCTCGACCGGCCTTTCGAATGCGATCGGGAATCGCGTCACGCTTGCCAAGAATCACCCAGCGGCTTCCCGGACTGGACATCAGGGGGGCCCCTGTTTCCGGATCGCGAATCGGCGCGGTTTCGATCACGGTGCTCGCCAAGTCATTGGAACGAGCCAGTCCGTCGGTGACTCGTGTCAGGTCGAAATGCAGATTCGAAACATGGAAGGCAATCAACCCCTTCTCTGAAAGATGACGTTTGTAAATTTCAAAGGCTTCCTGAGTCAGCAAGTGGGTTGGAATCGCGTCGCCGGAAAAGGCATCCAGCACCAGCAGGTCGTAGGACTGAGGAGATTCCGCTTCCAGCGATAATCGAGCATCCCCGGCAACATGTTCAATGGACGCGTCCGAGTTCTTCAGGAACGAAAACTGAGACTCGGCGATCTTCACCACCTGAGGATTGATCTCGTAGAACCGAAATACGTCTCCCTGCTGGCCATAGCCCGCCATGGTGCCCGCGCCCAGGCCGACGAGGCCGATACGCAATGGCCTTGGAGTCGTCTCACGGATCGCATCCAGAGTCAGCCCGACGCCGGTTCGGTAGCCGTAATACATCGTTGGCACCGATGGGAGTGCCTTCAGTTGAAGACCGTGAATGATTCGTCCGTGACGAAGCAGTCGAGCATTCTCCACGGGGTCGTCTTCAACCTCCAGGACACCATAGAAACTTCGCAAAGTTTCCACGGAGCGAAGATAGGTCTGCACAGCGGAAGCCGTCACGGTAATGATCGCAACGGCAAGCAGCACGACGACTCCCAGAGACCATAACGGAGCGTGCCGTTTTCCGGACAGCCAGCCCTGCGAATCCATCCAGACGAAGATCGCCAGCAGGCTGGTTCCGACAAGCGTCAGGTAATGTTCCCAGTAGCCTGGAAAGAGGATAGGGGCAGCTAGACCTGCGAAGAGTCCCGCAGCGGCACCTCCCGCGGCAATGGTCAGGTAGAACTTTGTCAGATCACGAGGTGCCGGTTTGCTCGCAGCGAGTTCTCCGTGGCACAGCATGAAGATCGAAAAAAGGGCAGAGAAATAGATCGCGACCTGCAGAATCAGATGAGTCTGCGAACCGAAACTCTGCACCCAGCACACGGCCAGCAGCAATGCACCGGTCAGCGGACCAAACAGCTTTCGCTGGTACCATCGCTCATGTTCGAAGCAAAGGATGAAACTGAGCAGGTACAGCGATAAAGGAGCAATCCAGAGAAACGGAATGACAGCAACGTCCTGACAGATCTCATTCGTCTCTGCCAGCAACGCGAGACACGACAAGAACGAAAGGGCGAACCACGTCAGGCGAGAACGGAAGGTTACGGACGAAGCCACTTGTGCAGTGCTTTGAGCAACCTCGGTGGAATCTTCAGCGAGGAGAGTTGATGAAGTCCCTGCGGCTCGAAGTTTCCACATGCAAACACAAAGCCCGGCAGAGAACGCATAGAACGCGAAGCACCAGAGTCGGTCCAGTGATGAGATTGAAAAGAAGGGTTCCATCAGAAAAGGAAACGACAAAAGCGCTAGTAGCGAGCCTGCGTTCGACAAGGCATACAGACGGTACGGGGATGCTCCTGGTGAAACCACGCTGAACCATCTCAGCACCAGAGGCCCGGTCGTTGCCAGAAGGAAATAGGGCAGACCGACAGCGCCCGAAAGAGTCCACAGGATCTGAATCGCGGGAGACTGATCAGCCGCCGGCACCGTTCGTTGATCCGGCACGATATTCAGGAACAGGACAGTGCTCGCGAGCAGCGTCAGATGGATTGTCGCCTGCAGCTTTCCTGACTTTGCAAACGGCTTCACGGATGTCAGCGTGTGAGAATAGTCGTAGCCGAGATACAGAAGGCACTGAAAGAACAGCATGCACGTGGTCCAGACCGCCGGAGTTCCTCCGTACCATGGCAGGATGACCTTGCTGATCAGAGGCTGGATCTGGAACAGCAGGAACGCGCTGAGAAGTACCGTGAAACCGAACCACAGCGACGTGGCCGCCAACATCGGCGGCCGCGCGGCATTAGAGGAAACGGGGCGTGGAGAAGACGAAGTCATGAAGACAGTTGGCCGGACACCTGCATTGAGGCAAAACAGGGCAGAAAAACCCATTCGAACCTGTGAAATGAGTTGGGCAGTATGGCTCCTGAGCTGTGCCGGAGAAAGGTTCCGACTGGTAAACTCCGAGGGGAGTCATGAATTGCCGAAAATCCCCGACTTTTTCGGAACATTGCTCAGAGGCCTCGCGTCTGGTTCAGTAGAGCCAACACCCTGAAACTCCTCAAAGGCCCAAAAGATCCGGGTGTACGGCCGAGAAACAGGTGCCCCGGATCGGAACGGAAGATCCGTTTTCGCCGTCTTTGAGGATTGTTCTGCTGCGACGGAATGCGTGAATTCGGGGAATTGCGGCGGGCTGCGGTTTCGAAATTGGTTGACGGGACCACAAAGTCGCTGGTACTTTTGGCTTACGATGATGGGAGAGACGCGCCTTTCGGGGCGTGGGCGCTCTTCTTTTGGAATGTCGGAACAGGTGTTCGGCAGAATTTGCCGATGAAAAAACCTGTTTTGGTTTGGACAGTTCTTGAGTAATCGGAACGGTGACTGGATATGGCAGAAGCACGAAGCGCGTGGGGCATCGACATTGGGCAGGCCGGATTGAAGGCTATCAAGCTGCGAGTGTCGGACGATGGTTCCCGAGTTGTCGCGGCGGCTTTCGATTACATTCCCCACCCGAAGATTCTGAGCCAGCCGGATGCGATTCCCGAAGAGTTGATTCGGGAAGCGATGAAGACATTCCTTGAACGAAACAAGGTGGACGGCGACCTGATTGCGATCAGTGTGCCTGGTCAGAATTCACTGGCGAAGTTCATTAAGCTGCCGCCAGTGGAAGCCAGCAAGGTCGCCGAGATCGTCAAGTACGAAGCTCGCCAGCAGATCCCGTTCGATCTGAACGATGTGATCTGGGACTACCAGCCGATCGGCGGTGGTGTGGAAGAAAGTGGTTTCATGCTGGAGGCAGAAGTCGGCCTCTTTGCGATGAAGCGAGAACTTGTTTACGAAGCGATGAAGCCCTTCACGAACAACTCGAAGGAAGTCGAGATTGTTCAGATTACTCCGCTGGCTCTTTACAACTATCTGTCATACGACGTACTCGGCTTCCGCAAGACAGCAGAGACACCTGAACCTCCGGCGATGGAAGACTACCATGTCGTGCTGGACATGGGAGCTGATAACTCCACGATGCTGGTCTCAAACGGTCGAAGCATCTGGATTCGAAACGTTCCGATCGGCGGCAATCATTTCACCCGCGC
>CAZIGZ010000083.1:0-2373 GCA_964538835.1 uncultured Chitinophaga sp.
TTGCTGATGTGCTGCAAAAAACAAATCACTGAAAACACCGGAGGCTAGTTTACGGCAGAAGAATGGTGGCAGGAGAATAATCGCAGAATCAGCTCACGCTGCGCCCGGGTTTCATTCTTCTGCCCACATTCTCTTGCCAATCCAACCATATACCGCGCAGTGCACCTGATCTCGGAAATACCACATGCACTCATCAGCTTCGGGCTCCTGTGGCAAACACCCATTGTAGAACGACTGTCCTCAGTCGTTCACGCCTTGGTACTCAAACCACGGCCTGAGCAATTGAGGACAATTGCTCTACACAAGGTCAGCCCTGAGTTCCCATCAGGCGATTCGCAAAGTCCAATTCATCTGCAACGTAAGCTCGAAACTGGATGTTGCGTCCGATGGCGTTGCCGATGGTCGTCGGAAGATGTTCCTGAAATTGTGACGTCTGGAAGGACGTGGCGAGCTGCTTGATGCCGGCGACTTGGGGTGCGTGGTCCGAGGCTGAAAGCAGGATGCTGCCGTGTTGTAGAATCACGCCCTTCCGACGCCTCTGAGCACTTCCGACGATCTTGATGCCGCTCTCATGAACGATGTCGTTGGGGTTCTGGCGGAGAAAGCACAGGAACGGTTCTGACGCGGACTCTTTGATCTGCGTCTGAGCGTCATAGTCGCTGCGAAGCATGCTGGCGGCTCCGCATTGCTGCAACAGTCGAATCAATGCCTGGTGGACGACGACGTACAGCTCAGAGGGATCATGTCGCACCGGATGAATCGCCGGCAGTACGCACGAATACGTCAGCTCCCGATCATGCAGAATCGCTCCGCCGCCGGATAACCGTCGAACGGTTGGCAGTCCAGGAAAGGGATTGTCGGTCGTAGCCTTCTGCTCCGAAGCCTGAAAATATCCCAGCGTCACGGTTGGTTCCGACCATCGATAGATGCGAACGACCGAACGATTTCGTTCCGCAGCCAGCTCCAGAAGAGCTTCATCCATGGCCATGTTGAACGCGCCGGAATACGGCTCGGAGTCCACAATGACATCAACTTCCGGGACCAGCTGTTCTGGTTTGGATTCAGCAGATTCAGGTTGAGATGTCGGAAACTCCATGCCGGAGTCATTCCAGGGGGGAAGTGATGACAGGCCTTCACGCCGGCCCCAAAACAGCCGGACCCTTGCACACATTAGCGAATGTTGACCAGCAGGAACGAGGACTTCTGACTGCTTCCGAAAAAATCCCGACTCTTGCGATTCGAAGCATCGCAAACGGTCCGCTGCCCCGACACAATTCTGATGCTTTGAACCCGTCGTTCTCTTTGTTGGCCACTTTTGGTGCCCGCGAAAATTGGCACCTGTGAAAGTCCCCATGACCATTGTTCCTGAGTCCCGAGATCTCGGAGTCCAGCCGCTCGCTGAACTGATGGAGAAGTTCGAACTGAAGCCTCATGATCTGGTGGAAGCTTCTCAGCGGCAGATTACTCACAAGATGGTGTCCCGAGCCATGAAGGGGCGATGGCTGACCCGGAATACTCGCCAGATCGTCCTTCACGCTTTCTGCTGTGCTACGGGCAAAACATGGCAGCTTCAGGATCTGTTCAACTATGACCTGAAATCCGCACGATCTTCGGAACAATGCTGAACTGCCAACACTTCACGTCTGCTCGATGCCGCTCCTGTTCGCTGTTGTCGTTGTCACCCGACGAAGTGGTGGGGCAGAAGCAGCGATGGCTAAGTGAACTGTTTCCCGAGGCGGAGCATTTGCCACTCGTGGAATGTCAGCAACCGAACGGCAGTCGAATACGTGCCAAGCTGGCGATCACAGGCACAACAACGGAACCGGTGATTGGATTCTTCGATCAGGCACGAACTCTGGTTCCTGTCGACGACTGCCCTCTTCATCATCCGCTCATCACGAACTGGATGATGTCGCTTCGAAAATTCCTCACGGATGCTCGACTTGTTCCCTACGCCCCGGAAACGGATCGAGGCGAATTGAAGTTCGTGGTCCTGACAGCATCACCGTCACACAACACGCTGATGGTGCAATGGGTGCTGCGTTCAAAAGAGTCTGTCGATCGCATCCGTCGAGAATGGAAACGTCTCAGCGCTGATCAAGAGTGCCCGGTGTCGGTGATGAGCATCAACATTCAGCCGCTGCGTTCATCGCAGATCCAGGGCGACGTCGAGTTGCCCGTTTCTGACAAGACAACTCTTCCCGTGACCTACGGCGCAGTGACACTGCATTATGAGTCCGGTGGGTTCATTCAGACGAATCATGAAATCGCAACAAAGCTCTATTCAACGGCCGCAGAGTGGCTGCAGGCGTCCGGTTCAGGCGGCATCCTGGATCTCTACTGCGGCTCCGGCGCATTCGCGCTGACGGCGGC
>CAZIGZ010000083.1:2473-12282 GCA_964538835.1 uncultured Chitinophaga sp.
TACGTTAAAGACCTTCAGACCATCGAGCGAGTTTTCACCATGCATCATCATGCTTACGTCGAACGATTTGTCAGTCTGCTGAAGCCAGAACTGAACACGATTTTCAACATGTCGGTCGAAGAAGCGACGGAGCGAGTCGGATCGGGCGACCCGGAGAAAGTTCGAGAGATCGATGGCCAGTTTGCTCTGGTGCATCGGAACGGCAACATCGTGCGTCTGGCGCGTTCGATCGGCCGCCCGCTGCGGTACTTTCTGGCGAAGCAGGTTGCTGGCCCGTGCCTGATTGTGGCCGAGCGAATTGATGAGATCGCGGCATGGCTGAAGAAGGAGAAACTCGCCGAGCAGTTCCATCCGTCTTACACGCGCATGGTGCCGGCTCATTACATTCAGGAGCTGCGACTGATTGGCTGTCCGGACCCAAGCCCCACAAGTACTCGCTTCTTTACTCCTCAGCGAAACAAACTCGGAACGAATCTGGACGACATTGGGCGAGCCTACATCGGAGCCACCCAACAGGAAATTTTCCGCTGGCTCGATTCCATTCCTGCTGACGCGCCGATCGGAGTCCTGTTCAGCGGCGGCATCGACAGTGGGGCCGTTTTTCTGACAATCTACGATGCTCTTCTGAAGCGAGGCCAGTCACCAGCTCGACTGAAGGCCTTCACGCTGTCACTGGATGGTTCCGGCCAGGATGCGTCTCAGGCTCGCGACTTTCTGGACAGCCTGGATCTTGGTTTCTTCCTGGAAGTCATCGATGTGCCGAAGTCAGCCATCGATTTCAAGGAAGCCGTGCGAGTCATTGAAGACTACAAGCCGCTGGATGTTCAATCCGCTGCAATGGCTTTGGCTCTGTGCAAGGAAATTCGACGACGTTATCCCGAGTGGATCTACCTTGCGGACGGCGATGGCGGCGATGAAAACATGAAGGACTATCCGATCGAGGAGAACAGCGAACTCACGATTCGCAGCGTGCTGAACAATCCCCTGCTCTATCATGAAGGCTGGGGCATCCAGGCCGTGAAGCACTCTCTGACGTACAGCGGCGGCCAGAGCCGTGGCCATGTTCGTTCATGGGCGCCGGCCGCTTCGCTTGGCTTCCGAGGATTCAGTCCGTTTGCTCTTCCCAACGTAATTGAAGTGTCCGAAGGAATTCCGTTCATCGAACTGACGGACTGGGATCATGGCAAGCTGTATGCTCTGAAAGGCGAAGTCGTCCGTCGCGGCGTTGAACAGATCACGGGCCTGACGATGCCCGTCTTCGAAAAGCGCCGGTTCCAGCGGGGAGCGACGCAGGATTCAACCTTCGAGGCTCTGTTCCCGGCGAATGAACTGCCGTATCGACGAGCCTTCGCGGAGCTCTACGCCCCGTAACAAGGGCTGAAAAGCCGTTGACCCGAAGGAGCCGGCTGGCTCGTTGCCAAATCCTCGCTTACGTTGTTCGCTTGCCTGCATCACGCACCTAAAAACCTCCTCTCCCAAACGAAGTTAGGGAGAGGTCGAGCGAGCGCCAGCAAGCTCGGGTGAGGGCGCCGCTTTCGGACACCGGACGGATGGCGCCGTGCCGCGAACTCGTCAACGATGGACCATCTTGAGGTACACGTCCAAAGTCTTCTCAAGCATCGTCGACTTCTCAAAGACATTCGGGCCTGGGATTGGTCGAGGAGATGCAAGCAGGATCTTTGAGACTTGCTGCGCCAGACGGTCCGCATCACCCAGCGGAACAGCGCCTTCGGGAAACTGAGCGGCCAGGATCTCCGCGACTCCTCCGTGGTTGTATCCGACCACCGGCGTGCCGATGGAAAGAGCTTCCGCCACGGTTCGGCCGAAGGACTCGGGTGTGGTCGACAGGGACAGGACAACCGACGAGATCGCGTAGATCTGCTTCAGGTCCGATCGATGTCCGGTGAATGTCACACAGTTCGAAAGCCCCAGTGACTTTGCCAGTTCCTTCATTTCTTCGGCGTAACTGGCTTTCCGAGGATCTGCGCCGCCGACGATCAGGCCATGAGCATCAATGCCTTTTTGCTGCAGACGATGCAGCATGCGGATCATGTCTTTGTGGCCCTTCAATCGAGTGATTCTCCCGGCCAGTGTGATCAATGACTTCCCGACAGTCTCCGGATACTGCGACTCAAACGCTTTCTTCCACGCATCATCCGGCTGGTAACCGCGAGGATAGTCCCGACTGTCGATGCCTCGATGAATCAGGTCCAGGCGATCTTCCGGCACGAACGGATAGTGCTCGCGAATATGATCGTACAAAGTCTGTGAAACCGCGATGACGCGTTCACCGCGACACATCACGCTGCTGTAGAAGCCGACCGAGTGAAGACCATGCATTGATGTCAGGAACGCGGGCCGCGTCGCTTTCGGCATCGTCTTCCACGTCATCAGCGCGATCCAGGCAGGCATGCGTGAATGAGCATCGATGAGATCGACCTTTTGCTCGTTCAGAAACCGACGCAGCCACGGGATATGACGCAGAGTCAGCGGCGACTTGCTTCCCAGATTGCACGTAAAATGTTCGCTGCCGTTGCGAGTCAGTTCATCGACCATGCGACCGCCGGCAGAGATGACCAGCGACCGGTGTCCGGCCTTCACCAGAGCTTCCGCGACCTCCAGCACGCCTCGCTCAACGCCCCCACCTTCCAGCGCCGGAAGAATCTGAACGACGGTGAGTTTCCGGACTGAAGACATTGCGATGGAGTTTCTGACGAGTGAACTTGAGTTTGTCGCGTACGACGGCAGTGTGTTCCAAGCGGAAGCGAACTTTAAGGGAACAGCCGTGGACGTTCCCATCCCAAAACCATCACCTCCCGTTGTGCCGGAACATGCGACGTGTACCGGGAAGCGAACGCATCCCGCTCGCCAACCAGAAACCAGGAACAACGAACCAAGAACCTTCGTGACCCATCCTGCCAGAGGAAATCGGTCAAATCTGCCGATCATCTCAGTCGCACAGCCCGACATCTGCGTCTCATGCCGAAAGCGAACGCCCCCAAAAGGCTCGCACGGGAAATCATGCCATGTCTGTCTGTCCGGCGTATCGCGGTTCCTGGTATCGTCTGGGTCCAGTTGGCGGCACGGCGCGAGCCGTCGGATGTCTACCCACGTTAGCGGCACGGCGCGAGCCGTCCGGTATCGAGCAAGTCGTTCGGTGCTGCAAAACCGGAGGGCTTGCGCCCTTCCGCTAGCTGTCAGGGAACAGAACAACGGAAACAGGACGTTTCCAAAGGCTCCTCACGGAGCACGCAAGGATGCGAACATGCGAAGTATTGCAGTGATGAATCAAAAGGGCGGCGTCGGCAAGACGACGTCCAGCGTCAACCTTGCCGCAGCGCTGGCTCGCGAAGGCAAGCGAGTCTGCCTGATGGACCTCGATCCACAGGGACACGCATCGCTGCATCTGGGCGTCGAAGCGGGCCCCGACATGCCTTCTGTTTACAACGTGTTTACTCAGCAGACAACGCTCGATCATGCACGTCAGCTGATCGCAGACAATCTGTCACTGGTTCCGTCCAACATCGATCTTGCGGCCACGGAAATTGAGCTGGCCGGCGTTCAGGGGCGAGAATTCTTCCTGCGAAATGCGATGAAGCACTGGAAGGAACATAATCGCTTCGACTACGTCATCATGGACTGTCCGCCGTCGCTTGGCGTGCTGACCGTGAATGCTCTGACAGCGGCCAGCGAAGTCTTCATTCCTCTGCAGCCCCACTTCTTTGCTCTTCAGGGTCTGTCCAAGCTGTTTGAAACCACCGCGCTGGTGACACGACGATTGAACCGGGAACTGCGCGTTTCCGGAATCATGCTGTGTCTGTACGAATCCGGAACACGCCTGGCCGCCGACGTTGTGGAAGATCTCAAGCAGTTTCTTCGAGCAAGCGACGGCGATACTCCGTGGGCCAAAGCTCAGATCTTCAAGACAAAGGTTCGCCGCAACATCAAGCTGGCGGAAGCACCAAGCTTTGGACAGTCCGTCCTCGACTACGCCCCAGGCTCCTCCGGCGCCACCGACTACATGGCTCTAGGCCAGGAAGTGGTGGCGATGGAAGTCCCAGCCGCCGCAGCCCCAGCAGTTCAAGCAGTCGTCCGAGCAGCGGCGTAGGTAGTTTTCAGTGTTCAGTGTTCAGTTTTCAGTGTTCAGAACCAAGAACGACAAACCACAAACCACAAACCACAAGCCACAAGCCACAAGCCACAAGCCACCAAAAACCGAAAACCCACCTACTCATACGGCTCGATGTGAATCAGCACGCCGACGAGTCCCGGGACCTTTTGAATCAGCGTGGCTTTGACCTTGCCCGCGAGTGAGTGTGCGACGCGGATGCTGAGGTCAGGGTCGACCTGAAGATGCATGTCCGCGTGAAAACCATTGCCGCTCTTTCGCACCAGAACTTTCTCGATCAGTCGCACTCCTTCAACACTGGATGCCACTTCCCGGATCCTGTTGGCCTGATCATGTGAAGTCGCATCAAGCAGCTCGCGAAGAGCCGGGCGAATCAGGTGCGATGCCGTCAGCAGAATCACGCCGCTCGCCAGAATCGCTGCCGCTTCGTCAGCCGCAACAAGTGATGGCATCCGGAACCAGCCTGGTCCCCAGATGGCCACAGTCACTCCCGCCAATGCCGCAAGAGACGTAATGGCGTCAGATCGATGATGCCACGCGTCGGCCTTTGCGGCATCCGAAGCGAATTCGTCCGCGCCCTTCATGACGACTCGAAACAGAACCTCTTTCACGAACACGACCGCGATCAGAACACCCAGTGTCCATGATTCGGGAGCCTGATGAGGAATCAGGATTTCGTGAATCGACTGCACGGTAATGAACAACGCGGCTGCGACCAGCATGCCGCCAACCAGCAGCGAAGCCACAGCTTCCGCTTTACCGTAGCCCCAGGGATGGTCTTTGTCTGCCGGCTTCGATGCGACTCGCAGCGCCTGCCAGACCAGCAGGGATCCCAGAGTATCCGCAAATGATTCAACAGCGTCCGCCACCAGCGCGGTGGAGTGTCCGACAAGTCCCGCGGCGAGTTTCACGACTGCCAGAAGAATACTGGCCACAAAGCCAATCACGGTATTCTTCTGCAGAGTCTCTCTGGTCATCGCATAGTCTCGTGGGAACACGTTTTTGAATTCACGCCCACTGCCGGCAGGTCACTACCAGGCATCTTTCGGCGCAGCGGTCGATGAGTAGAGATTGTCGCATTCAAAATCAAACAGACCAACGGTGTTCCACGGTTTGATCGCGGATTGCAGCCATTGGGCAAATGAGTCAACATCGCACACTGAAGATCCTCGCGGCAGCCGAGCACGGCTTTCTGCCAGGATGCTGCGGAAGGCTCCGTCGTTGGCTCGCAGGAAACTCACTTCACTGAAAGCGTCGTCTCCCGACTGTTCCATGCTGGTCGCGGCCGCAAAGTACAGCATTCCCCACAGGCACCAAAGCCGGAAATCTGGAATCCCGGCGTAACAGCCTTCCACGAGTTCATCGACGCACCGAATCTCTTCGATCAATCGAGCCGAATACGACCGCAGCCGTTCATTCTTCGACGTGGCCTGCCCGTCCGTCAGAATCTCTGCCAGCCGCGCGACGCTGAACAGAGTATGCGCGATTCCCGTGCTGTGAAGCGGATCAATAAACCCGGCTGTGTTCGTCAGCGCTGCCCAGTCCGTACCGGCGGCCTGAGTGGTCAGCCGCTGGATTCGCGAAGTGCTCGCCAGGCCCGATGCCGGACGGTTGATGTATGCACCGGAAAACTGTCGCTTCAGAAAGCCGCTCCGTTCGACTCGCCATGCCCACTCATCTGCGGCACTTGCGAATGTTGGCATGTCCTGGCGAGTAGCCTCGGGACGCTGATCAATCATGAAGCCTGCACTGAGTGAATTGTCATCGTACCGCAACTGCCACATCCAGCCGTCCGGAAGCACCTGATGCACGGCAGCATCGTCGCAGGCGAATGGAAATCGCGAGACAGGGATTCCCGATTCCACGAGAAGCTGTTCGCACGTCTTCGTGTCCTGAAAGTGAGCGAACACGGATCGTGAATTGGTTCGCAGGCTGTTCGTCTGATCGGGAATTCCGAGGTACTTCAGCAGACCTCCGCCGGATCCTGTCGCATCGACGGAAAACGGCGACTGAATGTGAAACTCCTGCCCTGCTCCGACGCCGCGTGCAGACCACTTTCCAGGCGAGTGATCCAACTCATAGCGGCATTCTTCGAAAGTCACCGCACCGCTTCTCTGAGCCAGCTGAAAAAGAAACTGATCCACGTCGCTGCGAAGCCAGTGAGTATCCGAATGATCATTGTCGACGCTCGCCGAAACCAGCAGGCGTCGGCCGTCGAACGTCGATGGTTTAACGTCTGACAGGTCGGTCTGATCGAGATACGTGAAGCCTCGCTTTCGACCGCACAGCAGTTCCGGATACGACTTTTTCCACGTGCCCCAATGAGTCAGCGGAAGCAGCTCCGGGATGTTCCATCGTCGAGCCACCGTGGCGAGCGTTCGATCCGCAAGCGGCGTTGAAGATTCGCCAATGGCAAAACGCGGATGCTTCTGGCGATCCAGAAGAACGACGCTCCGTCCCGCACGAACAAGGATCAGAGCCAGAAGACTTCCGACAAAACCCGCACCCAGGATCAGTACATGAGGTTTCAGAACATGAGCACTCATGAGATCGGTACTCGATGGCATCACCCGGAACCAGGGTCCTAAGTCGCAGAACGGAGCAAGCCGTCCGGTGCCGCAGAGACTACGGCTTGCCGGCCTTTGACAGAACCGCATCCAGGTCACGCAGCCCCTGAGCCTGATCGATTTCATAGAAGCCGGCGTGATAGTGCAGAACTTTTCCTTCAGGACTCAAAACCACCCACAAAGGCAACTGCCCGCGATTATCGCGTGGATCGCCAAGAGCTTTCAGCAACGAACCGTCGTCATGTCCGATCGGATACGTCAGGTTCATGAACTCGGACAGCTTGCGTGCGGCCCGACGACCGCGATTCTGATTTTCAGCCGTCTGCAGATCCTGATTCGTACTGACTCCAACGACAACAACATCCTGAGCCTTGCGACGGTTGAACAGAAACTCCAGGTAACCAGTCTGTCCATATGGCTCAGAAAGCGGAGCATCCCGGTAGTCCCAGAAATGCAGGATGACAGTCTTGCCCTTGAGCGACGCTGATTCCAGCTTTCCGCCGGAAACCAGGTTCAGCGTAAACGTCGGAGCCTCCGCATTCATCAGTTCACCGGCTCGAGACGTGGCCGATGCAATTCGCTTTTGCTGCTGTTCGACATCCGTTCGAATCTGGCGAATCAGCGGCTCGAGCGGTGTCGATTTGGAAAGCTCCGAGAGCTTGTCGAGCACGGCAGCCACATCGGCGACCTGCCGAGGAGACAGCTCCGCCAGCACCGCATCGGGACGTCGTCGCAGCTGCGTCTGAACGTTCGTCAGTTCGCCCTGAAGCTTTGCGACAGACTCCGATTGCTCCGCAGAAAGCACTGCAGAACCAGAGCGCGCCAGGGTCAGAAGAAACTGGTCTCCCATGCCCATGAAGACATCGGCTTCTGCGCGAATCAGAATTCCGGTCGACGCATCGACCGTCAGCATCTGCTGCCGCCCGCGTCGTTCGCGAGCTTCGATACTCCACGCCTGAGTGCCGTTGACGCTCGTCTTTTCCAGGACCTTCATCTGCCAGCCCGACTGTTCCCAGGTTGTTTCTTCCGTCGCATCGTCGGGAACTTTTACCACCAGTGGTGGCAGTGGAAGGAAGTAGGTATTGCCATCGTACGGATAAACAAGGTGCGGCTGAACTCGATCCGCCCCCACATTTGGCCCGGCAGAGCCATAGCTGTCCGGCCAGGGACAACCCTGACGCACATCGTCCGTCACGTGGAAGAACGCACCGGCATTCGTTGTGAACAGCTGAGCTTCAAAGCGTCGAAGAATTTCTCCATCGCCAGTCCCGGGCTGGATCAGCGACCCGGAGAAATCCGTGACCAGCATCTCATCCGCGGCCACACAAGGTGCAGACATCAGACTGACAAAGCCCAGGCAGATCAGAAAAAACGACAGGCGGCGAGGAACGACTGTGGACGGCATGGCGGGAACTTTCAACGGAATTCAAACACTGAGTCTGATCACTGGCCGACTGTGGCAGAAATGCAACATTCGAGCAAACTCGTGCAAGTCGGCAAGCCGGCCCGACACACGTCCGATGCTGAGCCCGGGAGGGCCCAGGATACTCGGCAATTCGACCAAAGGCACTGTCGGATCTTCGGATCGATCAGAACGACCGGAACTATGTCAGATTGCGGGAGCCGCGACAATTCTGAATCGCATCCGTCTGGCGACCGAATGCGTTCAGGTGTCCGATTGGCCGGGAGTTCGCTGTTTTCGCAGAATGTGGCAGAAATCCGGTTCTCCCCCGGAGCCAAACGCATGCTACACTCCGCAGGACCAGCAATTGCTGAAATCCTGTTCGCCCGAAGAGTCTTCTGGAAAACCCTTCGGATGGACGATGTTCGAATCGACTCGACAGCCTTCGTGTTTCGGTTCCCGAGGAGTGGCCCGTGGCAGACAATCCGAATCAAATTGGCGGATACGAACTGAAGAACTGTATTGCGTCCGGCAACACGACACAGGTGTGGGAAGTCACCGAACAGGGCGGCACGGTTCCCATGGCCATGAAGTTGCTGCTTCCTGATGCCCTCAAGGACTCAGAAGCCAAAGGTGTTCTGAAGCACGAGTACAAAGTCGGGGCGGCTTTGGAGCATCCGAACTTCGTCCGCTTCCACAAGATTGAGATGACGCGTGACCATGGCTTCTTCATCATGGACTATTTCCGCGCTCCATCGCTCAAAGCACAGATCTCGGCGAACCTCCCAGAAACTCAGTCGCGCCTGAAAAAGATGGTCGAAGCCGTGTGCCAGGCCTACGTACATATGCATGAAAAAGGCTGGCTGCATCGCGACATCAAGCCTGACAACATTCTGATGAACAAAACGGGTGAAGTTCGAGTCATCGACTTCAGTCTCGCGGTTCGCAATGCCACGGGCGTGATGAAGCTTCTGGCCGGCAAGCAGAAAAACATCATGGGCACGCGAACCTACATCGCTCCGGAGATCATCCTTCGCCGTCCGCCAACTCCGCAGTCCGACATCTACAGCCTGGGCGTGACTCTGTATGAAGTTGCGACCGGCGCGCCTCCGTTTGCGGGGCTGAGCCCGAACGACCTGCTGAAGAAACACCTGAGCGAAGATCCAGCTCCTCCGTCGGTCGTGAACAAGAACGTTTCACCGGACTTCGATGCGATGCTCCTGAAGCTTCTTTCCAAGAAGCCCAAAGACCGGCCTCAGGAAATGCGCGAAGTCATGTCGATGTTCCGCAACTGCAAGTTCTTCCTCGAAGATCCCGTCGAAATGCACGAGAAGAAAGTGCGGCAGGCCAAGGAAAACGAAAGCCTCAGCGTCGACAAACGACTCGACAGCCGCGCGGATGCGGATCGAGTCGCCCGTGGACTGTCGGCACCGGAAAAGCCAAAGAAGGCAAAACGCACAACGGCTCCCATCGGTGAACTTGCCCCGGTCAAAACAAAGGGAGCAGCACCTGCACCGGCCGCTGCACCGCAGCAACCAATGGCCGGCATGATGCCTCAGATGCCTTACGGAATGCCGGGAGCCATGATGCCCGGAATGATGTATCCCGGCATGATGCCTCAGCCGATGATGCAGCCCATGATGCCACAGCCAATGATGCCACAACCCATGATGCCGATGGGGGCCCCCATGATGCCAGGGCAGCCAATGCC
>CAZIGZ010000083.1:12382-15700 GCA_964538835.1 uncultured Chitinophaga sp.
GGGCAGCCAATGCCTCCCGGCATGATGCCTCCGGGAATGATGCCGGGGCAGCCAGGAATGATGCCTGGACAACCGCCGGTCCCTGGCATGCCACCTCAGCCGCAGATGGCCCCCGCAGTAATGCCGCCAGCTGCCGCTGTGCCTCCTCAGTCCGCTCCAATGGCAGCGTCCCCAGTTGTGCCGCCGGTGCCACCGCAGGCCCAGCAGCCACAACAACCTCAGCAGCCGGCTCAGAAGTCCGTTCTGCTTCCTCTGGAACGTCGACTGCCGTCGCAGCACATTCAGAACAAATCACCGGACGACGAAAATCTGGAGTTCATGACGGAACTGCCCGACATCGACTAGACCCCCGTCCACCGACCAATTCAAGACGCTCCAGCCCTGTTACCCGTCGCGGCGAGTGTCGAGTCCGGCAGGGATTCCGCAGCGAAATTGACGACAAATGGCTTGGAAAAGGCCGAATTCTGCATCAATCCAGGGTTGTTGCCAGGAATTCGGTCAGGGAGACAGGTCCCCATTTTCACCCGATGCGGACTTCTCTAAACTGTGTGGCCCGATTCAGGCTGAAGAGCCTTTGAAATCATCAATTCCGCACGTCGTTGCGTTTTCAATTTAGGTTGTGTCATGGCCGCGCTGCATCAATTGCCATTTGAAAAGCCGCTGTACGAACTGGAAGAGCGTCTTCTGAAACTGGAGGCTCAGCAGGATCCAACGCCTGCCGAAAAGGAAAGCATGCGGCGGATGCGAGTCGAACTGACTCAGATGACCCGCGAGCGATTCGCGAATCTCGATCCCTGGCAGATCGTTCAGGTTTCACGTCACCCGGACCGTCCGCAGACTCCCGACTACCTCGAACTGGTATTCGACGAATTCGTGGAACTTCACGGTGACAAATCATTCGGCGATGACCGTGCCATCATTACCGGCTTCGCTCGCCTGGCCGGCCGCAAGGTCATGTTCGTCGGTCATCAGAAAGGACGAAATCTGAAGGAACGCAACGAGTGCTGCTACGGCTGTGCTCATCCGGAAGGTTATCGCAAGGCGATGCAGAAGATGGAAATGGCCAGCCGCTATGGCCTTCCGATCGTCTGCCTCATTGATACTCCAGGAGCCTATCCAGGCATCGGCGCAGAAGAGCGAGGACAGGCTTACAACATCGCAGTGAACCTGCGCGACATGTCGACTCTGGAAGTCCCCATCGTCTGCGTTGTCATCGGCGAAGGCGGATCCGGCGGTGCTCTGGGAATCGGCATTGGTGACCACGTTGCAGTTCTTGAATACGCTTATTACTCCGTGATCAGCCCGGAAGGTTGTGCCGGAATTCTCTGGAAGAGTTCCAAGCATGCTGACAAAGCGGCTCGCGCTCTTCGCTTCACCAGCAAAGACCTCCTGCAGCTGGGCGTCGTCGACGAAGTGATTCCCGAGCCACTTGGTGGTGCTCACCGTGACCACTTCAAAATGGCGGCCACTCTGAAAAGCCGACTCGTGGAAGCTCTGCAGAATCTGGAAGGCCTCTCATCCGACGATCTGCAGGAACGACGCTACCAGCGATTCCGCAAGATCGGTGTCTTCCACGAAGGCCCCGTCACGGCCAACAGCGCAGCTTCCTGATCCACGCAAGCCAGACAACGAACTGCAAAGCTGCGTACACCCAGTGTCCGAACGCCTTCACCGGCGGCAATTGTGTTTTCGCTGCGCGCTCGGAAACGATGATGCCCGCATGAGTTCCAGGCGAGGCTCCCCCTTTCACTTCCTTCGCCTCGCGTTGTGATTGGCAATCGTTCGGCCATGGTCATTGAAAGGCAATCCACTACCATTCGAACCTGACGATGCCATCCTCGAAGTGCGTCAGTCATTGGTTCCTTCCCTCCATTTCACGAGCCACGCCATGACGAATTCTGGTGCCTTTCGCAAAGCGGTTGCAACTTGTGTTTGCCTCATGGGTGTCGTTCATGGTCTTTGCAAACCGTTGAGTGCTCAGGAGGCGAGGCGCCCAAACGTGTTGTTTATTCTGACCGATGATCAGCGATGGGATGCACTCGGCCTGGCCGGGCATAAGCACCTGAAGACGCCAAACATCGACCGACTCGGGAAGGAAGGCGTGTACTTCCGAAACTCATTCTGTACGACGGCACTGTGTTCGCCCAGTCGCGCCAGCATTCTGAGTGGTCTGTACGCTCATGCTCATGGAGTCGTCAACAACTTCACGGAATATCCGGCAGGGATGAAGAGCTTTCCTCTGGTGCTTCAATCCGCAGGTTACGAAACGGCCTACATCGGCAAGTGGCACATGGGCGAGAACAACGATGATCCTCGCCCAGGCTTTGACTGGTTCGTGACGCACAAAGGTCAGGGCAAGTACTTCGACACGGAGTTCAACTTCCATGGCAAGGAACGAAAAATCGTCCCGGGCTATTACACACATGCAGTGACGGACATGGCGGAAGACTGGTTGAAGAAAGATCACGGCGGAAAGCCCTGGTGCCTGATGATCGGCCACAAGGCTCCTCACAGCTTCTACTTCCCTGAAGAGAAGTATGCGAAGGCTTTCGACGGTGTGCGAGTCCCCTACCCCGAATCGTCCTTCATGCTGGATGACAAACCGGAGTGGATCCGGCAGCGACTGTCCACATGGCACGGCATCTATGGCCCGCTGTTCGACTGGCGCAAGAAGTTTCCGGACGATTCACCGGAAGCCGTGAAGGATTTCGAAGCCATGACTCGCGCGTACTGGGGAACATTGCTATCCGTTGATGACAGCGTCGGGCGACTCTACGAACTGCTTCGTCAGCGAGGCGAGCTGGACAACACGATAATCGTCTTCATGAGTGATAACGGACTGCTGAATGGCGAACACGGCATGGTCGACAAACGCACGGCCCATGAACCCAGCATGCGCATCGTGCAGGTCGTGAGATTCCCGGGGCTGGCTTCTCCGGATGCTCCCAAAACGATCGAACAGCAGGTGCTGACGGTCGATGTCGCACCAAGCCTGCTGGAACTCTGCGGCGCTCCGGCGCTGGAGAACATCCATGGCCGATCGTGGGTATCACTGGTTCGTCAGGGAGATCCGTCATGGCGCAAGTCGTTCCTGTATTGCTACAACTACGAAAAACAGTTTCCGTACACGCCCAACGTCCGATGTGTCCGAGGAGAAACGTGGAAGTACAGTCATTCGCCTCACGGCGATGGCACTCCGGATCGTCACATGGCAGAACTGTACAACATCGAGTTTGATCCGGAGGAACGACACAATTTGATCAGCAATCCACGGTACGCTGATGTGGTAAAAACCATGCAGCAGGAACTCGTTCGAGC
>CAZIGZ010000083.1:15800-28683 GCA_964538835.1 uncultured Chitinophaga sp.
GTCAGGTCGCTGGTTGCGGCGGGGCCGCAAAGTGCCGCTCGGCAAGCGGCACCTACAGCGATTCGTACAACTTGCGATGCAGCTCAACCAGCTGCTCCACGGAATGATCCTGTCTCATTCGCTCGCTGGCGGCGAGTCCGAGGCGGCTGGCAACTTCAGGTTCGCGAAACAATCGCACGAGAGCTTTCGTGAGTTCCGGGCACTGACCGAGCGGAAAGATCAGGCCCGTCAGATCATGTTCAATCAGTTCTCGATTCGCATCGATGTCGCTGACGACGCATGGCAGGCCGAGACTCATCGCTTCCATCAGACTGTTGGACATTCCTTCGAACTCGCTGGGCAGCACGAATGCATCCATAGCCACAAGCAGCGATGAGGCATCATCCCGATGGCCGGCAAAGACAATCTTCTCCCGGCAGCCGAAATTGATCGCCATGTTCGTCATTGGTTCGCGTTCCGGCCCCTGCCCGATCACGACCAGTCGAACATCAGGAACGATCTGCTGCAACAGCTGAAAGGCCCAGACAAGATCGCGCAGTCGCTTCTGAGGTGCCAGGCGTCCGGTAAAACCGACGACTTTGTGTTCACTCGAAAGCCCCAGAATCGTGCGAGCTTCTTCGCGACTGTAAATCGGCGACGGCTTTTGCACAGCGTTCGGGATTACATGCAGTCGTTCTCGAGGAACCCCGACGGTCTGATGATAAAACGTCGCAACACTTTCGGAGTTGGCCGTCATCGCAGCGGCTCGCGGCCAGAGCTTGCGATCGAGCCACAGCTGCCAGCCACTCTTCCATGTATCCACGCATCGTTCCGAAACAATGCAATGACAGCCTTTGGGCAGCATTCCGGGAAGACGAACGTAGGTGTTGGCTGCGAAGAGAAACGACTGAACGATCTGCGGCTGAAACTCGGCCAGAATTCGCTTCAGCCGAACCCATGTCAGCAGATCAAAGCGAAACCGCTTGCCCAGCACATGAACCGGGATACCCGCCTGTTCCAGCTCCTCCTGATAGTAGCCGCCGCGATTCAGCGCGATGACGCAGATGGAATCGCCCTGCTCCGCCAGTGACTTTGCAAGCAGAGTCAGCTGTCGCTCAGCTCCGGACTGATCCAGAGTCGGAATGACGAAAGCAATGCGTCTCAAGGGAATCGTTTCAGTCCATGAACCAGAAAAGGGCATCATCTTCGGGACGGGAACTGTAGTTCAGAACGCAGGCTCGAAAAATGCCAGTCAGAGCAAACCGGTGCTCCGGGCTCACGACTCAGAGAGTCGATTTCCTGAGGAAATGACGTGGCTGGAAATCTTCAGAAATGAGATTCCAAGGGAAAATGGGCCAATCCTGCCCAACGTGAGGTCATGCGGCGTCCTGATTTCTTGAACCCTCGGAAAATCCTGGTAACCTGCTCCAAATTTTGCGCACTCCACGCCCCAGCGACCCAGCGGCTGCCTCGTGCTTCGGAAAAACTCCGAGAAATTTCTGCGAACGCGGTACGCGCAGGGGACGCAGGGGTGTAAAGCTGACCAGGAAGGACCTCACAGGTGCCACGCCGTAACGACATTAAGAAGATTCTGATCATCGGTTCCGGCCCCATTGTCATCGGACAAGCCTGCGAATTTGACTACTCAGGCACTCAGGCCTGCAAAGCCCTTCGCGAAGAGGGCTATGAAGTCGTGCTGGTGAATTCCAATCCAGCGACCATCATGACCGACCCGGACACCGCCGACCGGACTTACATTGAACCGATCACCTGGCAGTATGTGGAAGAGATCATTCGTCAGGAACGCCCCGACGCGCTGCTGCCCACTCTGGGTGGTCAGACCGGCCTGAACACGGCGATGGATCTGGCTCGCAATGGTGTTCTGGCAAAATACGGCGTCGAAATGATCGGTGCTCGTGAAGATGTGATCAAGCGAGCGGAAGAACGCGACACCTTCAAGCAGATCATGTTGAGTATCGGTCTGGATGTTCCTCGCAGTTTCACCGTCCATACGCTGGAAGAGGCTCGCGAAGCCGTCAAGGAGATCGGTCTTCCAATCATCATTCGCGCCAGCTTTACTCTGGGCGGCACGGGCGGCGGGATCGCGTACAATATCGAAGAGTTCGAAGACAAGGTCCGTCGCGGCCTGGCTTTGTCACCAATCAATGAAGTGCTGCTGGAAGAATCCATTCTCGGCTGGAAAGAGTACGAGATGGAAGTGATGAGAGACAACGCCGACAACGTTGTCATCATCTGCGCGATTGAGAACTTTGACCCGATGGGTGTTCACACGGGTGACTCGATCACAGTGGCACCAGCGCAGACGTTGACGGACAAAGAGTATCAGAAGATGCGAGATGCCACGATCGCAGTGATGCGTGCGATTGGCGTCGAAACCGGCGGCTCCAATGTTCAGTTTGCGATCAACCCCGACAATGGCCGGATGACCGTCATTGAAATGAATCCTCGAGTCAGCCGTTCGTCCGCGCTGGCTTCGAAGGCAACGGGATTTCCCATCGCGAAGATCGCGGCAAAGCTGGCGGTCGGTTATCGTCTGGATGAGATTCCAAACGACATTACGCGCGAAACTCTCGCCTGCTTCGAACCGACGATCGACTACGTCGTCACCAAGATTCCTCGCTGGACGTTCGAGAAGTTCCCGGAAGCTGACCCAACGCTGACGGTTCAGATGAAGTCTGTCGGCGAGACCATGGCCATCGGCCGCACATTCCGGGAGTCTCTGCAGAAAGCCCTGCGCGGACTTGAAATCGGGCACTTCGGACTCGGCGGCGGCAAGAAGGATCTTTGGGGTACCGAACGTCAGCCAACGAAGGACGAGATTCAGTCGAAACTGGCCGTGCCGAATGCAGAACGCATTTTCTATCTGCGCTATGCACTGAAATACGGAATGTCGGTCGAGAAGATTCACGAACTGACCGACATCGATCCCTGGTTCCTGCGAAACCTTCAGCAGATTGTTCAGCTCGAAGATGAGATTCGAACAATCGCACGACTCGAAGATGCCCCAGCCGCGCTGATTCACAAGGCCAAGCAGAATGGCTTTTCGGATGCGCAGCTGGCATGGTGGTGGGACTGTTCACAGATGGAAGTTCGCGAACGTCGCAAGTCGTTTGGGATCGAAGCGACCTTCAAGCAGGTTGATACGTGTGCCGCGGAATTCGAAGCGTACACACCGTACTATTATTCGACCTACGAACAGGAAGACGAAACTCCTGCGAAGGCCCCTGGAACTCGCCGCATCATGATTCTTGGCGGTGGCCCAAACCGTATCGGCCAGGGGATTGAGTTCGACTACTGCTGCTGTCAGGCCGCGTTCGCTCTGAGGGAGCTGGGCATTGAAAGCATCATGGTCAACTCGAACCCGGAAACGGTTTCGACCGACTACGACACTTCGGATCATCTCTTCTTCGAACCGCTCACGACGGAAGACGTTCTGAACATCTGCGACCGGATGAAGCCGGATGGCGTCATCGTGCAGTTCGGCGGTCAGACTCCTCTGAACCTGGCTCGAGGTCTTGAGGCGGCCGGCGTGAATATCATCGGCACCAGCCCGGACATGATCGACGCGGCCGAAGACCGTGCTCGATTCCAGGCAATCCTGGAGCGTCTCGAACTGCATCAGCCGCCAAACGGTATCGCGACAAACACCGAAGGTGCTCGCACGGCCGCCAATCGAATTGGCTATCCGGTACTCGTTCGTCCCAGCTACGTCCTGGGCGGGCGAGCGATGGAAATCTGCTACGACCAGCCAAGCCTTGAACGATACATGTCCGAAGCGGTGGACGTGTCACCAGACAAGCCGGTGCTGATCGACAAGTTCCTGGAAGATGCGATTGAAGTTGACGTCGACGCTATCTCCGATGGTGAAACAACAGTGATTGGCGGAGTCATGGAACACATCGAAGAAGCCGGCGTTCATTCCGGTGACTCAGCATGTGCCCTTCCACCGTATTCGCTGCCGAACGATGTCGTCAACGAAATTCGACAGGCAACACATTCGCTGGCCAAAGCACTTCAGGTGCGAGGCCTGATGAATATTCAGTTCGCCGTGAAGCTCGACGGAGATCAGTACACGGTTTACATCCTGGAAGTGAATCCTCGAGCCAGCCGAACGTCGCCGTTCGTATCGAAGGCGATTGGCCTGTCGCTCGCGAAAGTGGCCGCCAAGGTCATGGCCGGATACTCACTGAAGTCGCAGGGGTATACCGAAGAGATTATTCCGGAATACACATCGGTGAAAGAAAGCGTCTTCCCGTTCAATCGTTTCATGGGCGTCGACATTGTGCTCGGCCCTGAAATGCGTTCGACCGGCGAAGTCATGGGTATCGATGCCGAATTTCCTCTGGCCTTTGCCAAGTCGCAAATCGCCGCCGGAAGCAAACTGCCCGCCAGCGGAAAAGTCTTCATCAGCATGGCCTCTGGTCATAAGCAGCGGATGATTGAACCGGTCCGCAAGCTTAAGAAGATGGGCTACCAGATCGTCTGCACCAGCGGAACGGCACGAGTCTTCCAGGAAGCCGGCATTGAAGTTGAAACAGTCCGCAAGGTTCAGGAAGGTCGCCCCAATCTTCTGGACCACATGGCCAACGGAGAAATCAAGCTGATCTTCAACACGCCAAGCGGCAAAGGTGCCCGAACGGACGAAGGCCGCATCCGAGCAGCCTCTGTGACACACGGAATTCCCTGTGTCACCACACTGCCCGGCTGCTCCGCCGTCGTCCACGCTCTGGAAGCCCTGCGAGAACAGCCAGCCCCACGAGTCCGAGCCATCCAGGACTGGATCGGCATCACCAGCACGAAGTGATTCAGCGGCTCCATGCGGGCAAGCCGCGCGGTGGCGAGCCATCATGTGATGCGTTTTCTGGTGATGATCGTTGCTCCACGGGGACGAGCCCGCGTGGAGGCTGTCATCTAGTTTGATGCTATGGCCACGATGGGGCTTGCCCCCATCGAGCCGTGATCGAAACCAGAGTGTTGCAGATTAGATCATCGCTCCGTGCGGACGAGCCGCATGGTGGCGACCGTTCGTCCAGGGCGTTTTCTGGTCATGATCTCTGCTCCACGGGGACAAGCCCGCGTGGAGGCAGAATGTCGAACGAGTGCGAATGAAAGGACTAAGGCTCGTCTCGGTGCCGGTGACTGGACTTACTCTTCAATAACGAAGTCTCTCGCCATACGTTTGCACAAACTTCTCCGAACGGCGAAGGCCTTTGCAGCCTCTTAGTGAGAATCGGCGGAGGTGCGGGAGATTGGGGGACTCGAGAACGGCGATCATGGCGTCGTTCGAGCCTCGGTTTTCGTCAAACGTCAGTTGCCGAAGGCCGGAACAGTTTTCTGAGCCGGCGATGACCTTGAGCGTGTCTTCTGTGAGTCCCAGTGAGACAAGGCTGAGTGACTGCAGACTGGGCATTGCGTTCAGCATCAGAAGCTCAAGCACCGCGTCTTCCACTCCGCTGGTGTCGTGTTCGAGTTCGAACTGTGCATCCAAAGAGAAGTGAAGGAGGTTTGGAAAGACGCCCTTCGAGAACTGGCGAATGACCTTCGCAGGCAATCCCATTCTCACAAATTCGATGCGTCGGAGTGATTCACGCCACGGACCACTTCGAAGCGCCAGGAGATCGTCTTCGGAAAGGGCTGACTGCACAACAGTGACGTCCTTGATATTGATCAGCTGCGGTGCTGTGGCGAGCGTGGCGAGAACACCTGGCTGCAGCGATCGTAGCCGCAGTGTGGTCAGGTTCTGAAGCGGTGCATGCCGAGCCATCAGGTTGATAAAGTCGCCCATGTCGGCTCGGGCGAACATATGATTGTGGAACGACAAATCCAGAAGGCGACAATGCTGCAGTCGTGTGTGAAAGAACAGTTCTTTCTCACATCGAGCGGCAGACTCGGGATCTCCCAGCTTTAGCTCTTCCACCGAATCCAGTGCACCGACTTCTGCGAGCTTCTTCAGGCCGGAGAGGGGAAACGAATTGAGCGTCAGCCTTCGAAGCTGATGCAAAGGAATCGTGCTGAGTGCTTCGCAGTTCCGTACATTCAGGCTGCCGGCAATCACCAGAGACTCAAGCGGTGACGGCGTGATTGCCCCCAGGTCTTCGTATCGATCACCGTAACCGGGAGTCAGCCGCAGATGTTTCAGTCGAGGAAATCCGCCCAGTCGCGTGGCCTGCGCGAAGATTCGCTCGACAGCGCCGTCGTATCCTTCAATTTCTAAATGTTCAAGATTCGCTGCGATCCCGGGCAGACAAACGGCCTGCGCAACGCGGTCTGACTGCGGCTGTTCGGCTCCGCCAATCTTCAGACCTTGCAGGTTCTTCAGATGAGGTGACTGAAGAAATCCCAGCAGATCCTCTTCGCCAATCTTCAGATACGACAGATCCAGAAAACGAACGTGCTGCAGAGCCGTGCAGTCGGCCCATTTTGCAGCCGTGCCTTTCATGTAGTTCAGCCGAATCCACCGGACTGGAAATGACGTCAGTAAAGACTCACCATTTTTCAGCAGCGTTCGAGCAAGCACGGTGATTGTGTCGATAAAGCCGCGTTGATATTCACACTTGCGAACATCCTGCTGAAGCTCGTCCGCCCATTCCTGACCGTGGGCCTTCAGAAGTTCTTCACTGCGATACTTCAGATCCATCCATTGTGGATGCAGATTGTCGATGGCATGAAGCTCACACTGAACGCGAATAAACTCCCCGCGCGCACTGCCCTGCTCTTCCAGCCAGTCGGCGTAGATCAGGCGAGGAACATCGTTGTCCGGATCGGCAAGGACCTCTGCCAGAAAACCAGAGGCATCAGGATCAGCGGACATACAACTTCCTTCGAACAAACTCGGACCTGTGTCATTTCCGTACCGACTGTGATGACGGGTGGATGGCTGTTGTATACACTCGGAGTCGGCCGACACAAACACTCCGAGGAACATTCAGATGCTGCCGTGGCGGCAACAGCATGGTCCCTCAAGTGAACGTCCGCCATGTGGTCGTTGCGATCGCAGTTCCATCTGTTTGCTGAGAGTCACCCAGAGATCACCATGCTGCTGCAGTTTCCGGATGCCGATACTCTTTGCCTCGCCATCAGCAGCGGCACTGTTCCGGAGTCGCTCGTGTCGGCTCCCATGGAACTTGCGATCGATGCCAGCGGATCATTCTGGGTTCTGGCCGATGGCAGTGTTCCTTCCGCCATGTCAGCAACGCTGAAGTCGTGGGGCGTCACGGTTCATCGGGGCAAAGGCCCGAAGGATCTGAACTTTCAGAAGAAGCTGTCCTGGCTTCAGGCGATCCCGCTGCGTCCGGACGCTCATCTGGGACATGTGGGGGACCGAACTCAGGTCCTGTTCGAATTCTCCGATGAAGGACTGCTGCCGGAACTGGTGAATGAGATTCTTCGACAGGGAAATGATCGCCAGTCATTTCGCCGAGTCGAATCGGCAGACGGAATTCGGATCCTTCTGCGAGTCACCGGGGCTCCGTATTACTCCGTTCTTCGTTCGGCGGACACGTCATCGGACGAACGACGAATCCGTGCGTATGTGGAGCGAAGTCCGCGCATCTGGACGGAAGCAGGCTGCATTCATCCTCTGGCATCAAAGATCGCGCCAGCACCGGGACAGCATCTGCTGATTCGAAGAACGGGTGACTGGCAGCCGATGAAGGAAGAGCCATTCCAGGATGTTTACAGCATCATGGAATTCAAGCTGCCGGAGTTGCCTCAGCCACTGCAGAATTCAGGTGACACGCAACGTCTCAAAGTACCTCTCCGCCTGGCGCGAACGACCAGTACAGAAGACGCGGAGATCTTTGTTCTGACGACGGATGCCATCGGCCAGCTGGATCGCTTCGTTCAGTCGTCCAGCGATGCTGTGCTGGAGCGGCTTGCCTTTGCTGTGGCAGATTTCCCAGGCGGCGAAGCGGCGGTGGTGATTCGAATTCGACCGGGACGTACGGCCGCTCCGATATTGGTGTTTGACGGCCTGGCCTGTCGAAGTTTTCTGAAGATCCCGAACCTCTTCATTCCCAAAGGCCTTCGCCTCCATCCGCCGCTTCGACGTGATGCCGTTCGTCAGTTGCTGGCGGCCGATGAAACGCGACTCGTCTGGCTGGCTCCTCATTCCGAAAAGACTCCGATCGATTCACGGCCCGCGGACACCGCGCTGCCGACTCATTCGGAACTGCAGTCGTTCACCGTTCGCAGCCTCCCGGACTCGGCCTTTCTGCCGCTCACCGGCTGGATCGATTACATCCTGGATCGCGACAGGGAAACTCTGACAGCCTGGCGAAAATCGCATCAGTTTGAGTTTGATGAGTTCATCTGTCGGACAGAGATTCCAGAGCCACCGCCGAAGGAGGCTCGCGCGGAAAAGCCAGCACGTCGCGGCAAGGACTCGAAGTCCGCTGAGGAGAAGCCGAAGGAAACACCGGCCGAATCCGGCAAGTCGATGCTCGAACGCTTCATCAGCCGCTTCCGCCGGAACCAGCCCGAGGCGGAAGATCCGGAGATGGTGGCATTGCGACAGAAACTTGCCGCAACAGAGAAGCAGTTCGTGGATCTCGAAGCACCGCTCGAAGATCCCAGCCGCCACGAGCTGTGGGATGAGATGGCGGAGCTAAACGCGGATCTCGCTCGCTTTGCCGACGCTTCGATCTGTCGCCAGCATCAGTTCTGGGAAGAAGATCACAGTCCCGCCGAACGACTGGAACACTGGTTCCGTGTTGACGTCCACGGTGCACAGCGACTTGGCGGAACCACTCTGCTGAATCGTCATGATGAAGTCACTTCGCAGGAACTGAAGCAGCTCTTTCGCTCTGCGGCTCCTTCGCCCGCGGAAGCCGCTCAGGTCACCTCATGGATCGTCTGGGCCGCAGAAAATGACAACGGGCGGCAGCTGATTCGCAGTGAACTCGCAGGTCTCCAGAAGTTTCTTGAACGTTGCGAACCCGCATTGTCGGTTCGAGCCAGCTGGATGGCATGGTCAACACTGGCCCGGCTGACCAGCGATGCTCTGACATTGGCCCGAGCCAGAGACCGCATTCTTGAACGCATGTTCGATCACGGCCTCGTGGCAGACCGTGATATGCCTTCGTTCCTCCGTACCGGCATTGGCCAGTCGGGCGAACGTATTCGACAGGTCCGCGAAAAAGTCCGTGAGCTGCACGACACGGTTCGTGCCTGGAGCATGGCGAATCTGGGTGTGGCGAGCGACACGACTCTGCATTATGTCGATCTGACCTTCGCCTTTGCTTTCGCTAAGCTTGGTGAAGCGAGTCTCGCGACGGAACTGATTCATTCGGCCGATACCGGACTGATGCCACGCTCTGCGTCGGGCGCGAAGAAGAAGGCTGACCCGATTCACCAGTGGCTATTCGACGCGTATCGCCATCGTATTGAATCCGTCATGAACGGCACGCCGCTCAGCAGCACGTTCCCGGCAAAGATGATGGAACGTCTGCAGTCGATGGATCGACTTGATCGTTACAAGGTCGATCGTCTGCGACAGCATTCCAGCATTCTTGAACCGGTGGAGAAACTGGATCCTTACCGCGAATGGCGACGACGCACAGAACATGATCTGCAGAAAGTTCTTGCGGATCTGTTCGTGGAAAATGACCGAGCCGCCCTGACAAAGAAGATCAACACGCTCCTGGAGCGAAAGCTGTCAGCCGCCGACCGTGCTCAGGTTGTCACCACAGCCCTGGAGCTTTCAACGCGGCTTGGAGAACCCTTTGCCAAAGCGCTCCTGACCTCGCTGCCGGCGCTCGAAAAACAGCTGACGGACACGATTCAGAAAGCTCAGCTCCTTGAAAAAGGTCTGCTGATCGGTGGACATTACGACCAGGCCGGAGCGGTTCAGGATTGCTTCACCGGAATGACAAAGCTGCTCAGTTCGCTGAGTTCCGCCGACGTGGCAACACTGGAAGCCCTGGAAAGCCTGCTGATTCACTCCTTCCGTTCACTTCGCAAGCTGGGAATGAAGAATGAGATTTCATTCCTGCTGGAAGCGATGAGCAAGATTGTGCGTGATTCCAGAAAGTCATCGGCTACCGATACAGAACGACTTCGCATTCTGCTTCAGATGGCTGGAGCCTGGTTCTACTTTGGTCAGGATCGCGGCTGGAAAGACATCGATGTGGCTCGTGACCTCCTGCTCGGCGGCGCACTGGCGAAGGAAGGGCATGTCGGAGCGAAGAAGCAGACGGATCTGGCCATCTCCTATATCTCCGCCGTCGGTCAGGCTTCGCTGCATGATGCGATCGAGCGATTGCAGGACCTGTTCCAGCACCTGACCGGCATCCGCGATGGCCAGACAGTTGGCACACATTACTCGCTCAAGCAGCTGGACATCGTGGAAGCTCTTGTGCACACGATTGTCAGCGACAGTTTCACGATGGATCGCAGCAGTCAGCGATGGCTTGATGATGAGGAGTTCCTGATTCGCCGGCGCATTCATCGTGACGTCCGAAAGCTGATGGAGTGACCAATCTTCGAGTTGCATGAAGTAACGAGATCTTGAAGAGACGATTCGAGAGCCAAACTTACACTGAATCCAGGAATGGGACTTGTCATGACGTCACATCGACGTGAATTGCCTAAGGAAGACTGGAGCTTCGATCAGCTGCGGCAGGAAGCGGAGGACATTCGAAAACGACTCAATCAGTTTCGAACGTCACTTGGCCGCTTCTTTGTTCGCAAGCAGGAACTCATTGACCTGATGGTGGTCGCTGCCGTCGCGCAGGAGCCTCTGCTTCTGGTCGGCCCCCCTGGCACCGCCAAGTCAGACCTTGTTCTGAAATTCCGCGATGCTATTGGTGTCGGCGAGGAAGACTACTTCGAGTACATGCTGACGAGATTCAGCGAGCCCTCGGAAATCATCGGGCCGATCGACATTAATGAACTTCGCGACGGACGATATGTGCGTCGAGAAGAAGGAAAGCTGCCTTCTGCTCGAATGGCGTTCCTCGATGAAATCTTCAAGTCGAATTCCGCCATTCTGAACATCCTGCTGACGATCATCAACGAGCGAAAATTCTATCAGGACGGGAAACCGGAACCTGTCAATCTGCGAGTGCTCTTTGCGGCAACAAACGAAGTGCCGGAGCAGGGAGAGCTCGGAGCCCTGAAGGACCGCTTCGTTCTGAAGGCGATCAGCCGCTCTGTGCAGGATGATCATTTCACCGAACTGATTGATGCGGGCATTCGCTCCGAGGTCTTCAAGAATCTGAATCAGAAGCCATGGAAGGAGGGACTCGCAACGCTCGACGACCTCCTGAAGGCCGGTCGGTATCTCACGTACCAGTTTGGCCAGCAGGATGCTTCCGGTGAAGGCGGCGCGGATCGACGTCAGTTCTTCCCTGACGATGTCTTCAGGGAGTTTGAACGTCTGGTCAAAACACTGGTCCGCGAAGATCGGATTTTCATCAGTGACCGCAAGCTGGTGAAGCTCTACAAACTTCTGCGAGTCCGTTCGTGGCTGTTCTCGGGAGGAACCATCAGCCTGGATGACCTGCGACTGCTTTCGTATCTTGGTGAAACTCATCAGGAGATGGACCTGCTGGCGGAGAAGATTCCGAATCTGCTCGGCTTTTAATTCACACTGCCTGTTAGCAGCCTGTTGAATGACTCTCAACCCGCTGCGTGAGCGAGGGATGATTCTTTAGATTCAAGGCGTTTTGATCCCTCACTGACATTTCGGGTTAGGAAGACTCAGTTATTCGACAGGCTGTCAGGGATCCGTCATTTATAAGGACTGTCTGTGACGACTGTTCAGCTGCGAGATTCTGATGCAGCCCGGCGTTATCTGACGCAGGGACTCTGGCTTCAGCGATTGAGTCCAACGAATCCGGACACAATTCGCGCCCCGCTGAACTGCGCGCTGTGTCTGGCCGCAACGGACCACAGCGTGCCTCCGACGGGATTCATCGCAGACGTCATTCGGCTCGTAATGAACGAACGATCGGCTCCCGGAACTCGAACGCCCGTCGTCAATGATCTGTCTCCGGAAAAGGTTCGTGCGTACGAAGACTATGTGCTGGGAAAACTCTACGCCGACGCCACCTTTGAGCGAGCGAGCGTGGCGGCCAGCCGTTATCCGGCAGACGATCGAATCAAAGCAATCGCATGGATGATTGCTCGCATCTGCGAACGCACCGGATTCTCCGGGGTACTGCTCAGCCCTGCTGTGGCCAGAAATCTCCAGGGGTTGTCCCCAGAGGAACTCGTGACCCAGGGCGCACAGTCACTTCAGGCCCAGGGACTGATGCCTTTATTGAACGACGGATATGAGGAACTGATCAGTCGCGTCCGCTCAACGGGTCAGGTTCTTTCTGCGGAAGATCTCTTCGAGCTTGAAAAAGGAACCGCGCTGATCGAGTTCGGCCAGCGACTCGCCCTGCGGCAGGCCCTTCGGATCGCGGAGACCATTGAAGCGAGTCTTCCTCTGCGAGTCCCCCGGGCATCTTCGCGAGCTCGCAACGTGCCGACTCATATCATGGAAGAAGATATGTATCCGGTGGGAGGATTCACTTCGATTTCCACGCGTGGCAGCATCGAGAGCCTTCTGCATTCGCAGCTGGCCTTTATGGAGAAAGAAGAGTCGCGACGCCCGGACTTGTTCGAGATTAAGTTCCTTCGGTCGGAGCTGCTTTATTATTCACGTGATGAGAACCAGTTTCTACGGAGACGGCGTGTCATCCAAATGGTGCTGTTTCCGGACCTGACCGAATGTCGTATCAAGGACGATGCTCATGCCTGTCAGCGTCTGATCATGCTGCTTGGACTTCAGATCGCACTGACTCGAAAACTGATTGCATGGCTCAGCAACGACGCGTTGACTATCGAGTATCTCTTTGTGAAAGACGGGGCGAAATCTCCTCTGGAGCAGGAGAAG
>CAZIGZ010000084.1:0-28650 GCA_964538835.1 uncultured Chitinophaga sp.
AGCGTTGACACACTCCGCTCGCCGATGCTGTGGACGGGCTGGAGATCGGCGGGGGCCGAAAGAAACGGAAGAAGCGAAAAGAGGGGACACCAACCTGGCACCACCGACTGCGATTATTCTCCGTCACCCATTTTCTGTCGGCCAAACACAGCGGCAGGAGTTGAGAATTGTGGTTGGGCAGAAGGATGGTTGGCAACCGTGGATGAACGCGCATTGACGCGGATCAGGCCGGAACTCAAATCAGTGCAATGCTGACACGCACCGTTCGCCATTGTGCTGTGTCGTTCTCTCCGCGGTGATCCGTGTTGTCTGGTGAAGGTGCGGGGCACGGAGGGCTGACGCCTTTCAGGACACGCGGAGGGTGCTGGCTGGGGTCGCGAACTCGAATGCAATTGAGCCCGCGATAGTGCAGACACCTGGTTCCACCGGGATCAACCCGGTAGCGGAGTGGTGAGAAACCACATAAAGCCAGTAAAAAAGCATGGGGCCGCTGGGACTTGAACCCAGAACCAACGGATTATGAGTCCGCTGCTCTAACCGATTGAGCTACAGCCCCGTGTGGGTGGTTTCGATCCGAGGCCAAGCGTACGTCGTGCCGGTGACCTGGTGAACTTTATCGGATGACGGGAGGCAGAATATGACTGAGTCTTGAATGGCTTGCAAGTCCGTATGGTGACGACTCGGCTACGTTGGGAAACTCGGCGGCATGGGGATGGATATGAACGGCAGTTTGAGGGCCGGAGCGCTGTTGCGATTCAACAAAATGGATGGCTGTTTAGAGGTCGGTCATCGCCGTGACAATTTGCGTTGGAGTTCGGGGTCAGTAAAGTCCTGACAGATGAACCTGGTTCGTCCTTCGTGTTCAGGGACCCCGCTTCGATTCGATTTCTCACACTCGTCAGGGCTTTGTGATGGATGGTGCTCGTTCCTGGTCTTTGCGAGCCTGGTTGCTGGCTTTAGGCGGCGCCGCGGTGTTTGTGACGGGGGCTTACCTGCGTGGGGAGTTTCTGCTGGGGCGGCGAGCTGGGATTGTGTACGCCCTGGTCGCGATTCTGGCAACAGGGATGATTCTTCGAGCGGCGGTGGCATGGCCCTTTCAGGCGCAGCGGTTGATGTCGAGATGTGTGTTTACGTTCCTGGTTTCTCTGGCTTTCGCATTTCCAACCGTTCTCAACCGGGACCTGCAGCATTTTGTTGATCTACAAGCGACGAACAGGGCGATCCGCTCAGAACTGAAGTCCGTGTTTGCTGCGGACAAGGCGTTCGGCGATCTGGCGATCGAAACCACTCAGCGGAAGTGCGTGTGCGTGACGGTCTCGGGGTCTGTGGCCAGTGCCGCGGACTTCGATCGACTAAGGACTCGCGTTTCCAGTGAATGCCCTTCGATCGACAAGGTGCTAATTCACTGGGAGGTCTCAATTGGCGAGGAAGAAGCAGAGGATTCGCAAGCCATAGGGCCGTCTGCAGGCGGTTCGATCGAGTGATGCCCACGCGGAACGCTGGGGCGTCTTGCAGCCTGTTGAATCACTTGCAACCGGCTGCGTGGGTGAGGGATGAAATCACGGTGGTTTTGATCCCTCACTGACGTTTCGGGATGGGATTGCTTCATAACTCAGTAGGCGGCTAGTCAAACAGGTAGCTGACCGATTCGTTCCGATGGACTCGACGGATGGCTTCACCGAGCAGCTCGGCGACTGAGACTCGTGTCAAATGTGGAAGCCGACTGGCGTGAGGAACCGGGCAGGTGTTTGTGACAACGATCCCGTCGACTCTTGCGCGTTCCAGTCGCTCCACGGCGGGACCGCAGAGGACCGCGTGAGTCGCTCCGAGATAGATTCGCTTCGCTCCGTGAGCACGGACGGTTTCCACAGCTCCGCAGATGGATCCGGCGGTTGTAATCATGTCGTCGAAAATCAGGGCCGTCTTGCCGTCGATCGGGCCACCGATCAGGTTGGCCTGTTTCGTTTCCAGCGCGTTGGCTCGTCGCTTGTCGACAATCGCCAGAGAGCCGCCAAGGTGATCCACGTGCTGCAAGGTTCTCTTGATACTGCCTTCGTCAGGACTGATGATCACCAGTTCTTCCTGAGGAATCGCGAGCGATGCAAAGTGTCGATCCAGAATTGGTGCCGCGTACAGATGGTCCACGGGAACATCAAAGAACCCTTGAATCTGCGCAGCATGCGGGTCCATCGTGAGGACTCGATGAGCCCCCGCCTGGACAATCAGATTCGCAACGAGCTTCGACGTGATGGGGACTCGGCCGGAATCTTTGCGATCCTGGCGAGCATACCCGAAGTACGGAATCACCGCCGTGATCCGTGATGCGCTGGCTCTGCGGCAGGCATCAATCAACACCAGAAGCTCGACCAGATTTTCATTCACCGGCGGGCAAGTAGGCTGAACGAGGAAGACGTCGCAGCCTCGAATGTTCTGATTCAGTTTGACGCTGATTTCTCCGTCCGGAAAATTCCCGACGTCGACGTGCCCAAGGCTGATCCCCAGATAACTGGCGATTTCCTTTGAGAGCTCCGGGTTCGCTCGGCCACTCAGGATCGTCAGATGTTCATGCATAAAAATGATGACCAGACAGCAGCGTTCGGTGGCAGCTCAGCGTGTTCAACTACAAAGAGAACCAACGAATTCCGGGACCATTCAGGCCTGAATTTCGAGCTCCCGCTGAGCCGAAATCACAGGTTTCGAATGCTGACAAGGTCATGTACTCGTGTCAATCGGCGCAGGTTGCGTTGACGAGAGAAACTGACGACTTAAGCCGGTCGAGCGGGCCGGACGTCATGGCCGGGCCAACAGGGGTTGCCGTCAGGCGTTGTTCGAACAGATGGTGAACATCACATTCCCCCGTGCGCAGTCGGTCCCGATACAGCGCGGAATAAGAAAGCAACTGGGCATCGGCGGCTTCTTCCACGACCTCAAAAGCAACGGCATGGGGCTCCGTTCCATGAGCCACAAAGGTGATCTCTTCTGGGTATTTTTCCCCGTGAACTGTTGGAAAATTGACGTTCCAGAAGTGGCCGCGGGGCAGTTGAAACTCCGGCTTCAGCATTGTGGAAACGACACGGGTGGAGTGTCGTGCCAGGATATCCCAGTCGATCGGGAAATCGGAGTGAATCAGGCGGGACAAGGCGATGGCTGGCACCCCCAGAATTGCGGCTTCGCGAGCTGCTGCGGCGGTTCCCGAATAGAACAGGTCCACACCCAGATTAGCCCCGGGATTGATCCCGGCCACCACGAAATCCGGAGGCGACTTCAGAATGTGTCTCAGGCCGACTCGAATGCAATCCGCCGGGCTCGAGTGAACGATGTGGATATTGCCAAAGGGAGCAACATCCCGTTTTTCGACTCGAATTGTCTGCTTTGTCACCACCGCATGCCCTCGGGAGCTGTGGCAAATCGCAGGAGCAACGACCGTGATGTTTCCCAGCGGCCGCAATGCCTGGTAAAGGGCCGCCAGCCCAGGAGCGTCAAAGCCGTCATCGTTCGTAATCAAAAAATGCATCGTGGTGCCTGTTGAGTATCAATCCGGGGCCAGCAAGATCATCGCTCCCGCTTGTCCGACGCTGATCAGACGGAGTTTTCGGAGCGGCGAGGGAATCATAGAGGTGAGTCTGGGAAAATCGAACGAAGCCGGTTGAAATGAGCGCACCCGGTTGCCACGATTCGGGTCGTCTCAGATGTCGGAGAGATTCGACCGCTGAAAATCGATCGCGAGAGTGGCGAAATTGGCAGACGCGCTGGATTTAGGATCCTGTGCCTTAAACGGCGTGGGGGTTCAACTCCCCCCTCTCGCAACTTGCCCCGGATGAACTCCGGGGCTTTTTCTTGCGCTGTGAGCAGGGACGCTGGAAATGCACATTGAACGAGCCTCGGCTTCGGATGTGGACGACCTTCTGACTGTCTGGCGAAGATCGGTCGAGGCGACTCATCGGCACTTCATGACCGGCGAAGAACTGGACGAACTGACTCCGGCCGTTCGAGATTACCTCGGCAACAGTCAAACGGAATTCTGGGTCCTGCGTGATGGTCACCTTGCGGCGGGGTTCATGGGGTTGAAGGCCAGCAAGATTGAATCTTTGTTCCTGTCGCCTGAGTACTTTCGACAGGGGCTGGGCCGGCGGTTTGTCGAACACGCCGCCGAACAGTGCTCGGAACTTTTCGTTGACGTGAATGAGGAGAACGCGGCAGCAATCGCCTTCTACACGGCCTGTGGCTTTCACGCGATTGGTCGGACCGCAGTCGATGATCAGGGCCGGCCACATCCGTTGATTCACATGAAGCGAACGGCCGTCGCTGCAGGACCGCAGAAACCTGATTCCCGCGAGTCGATTCCGGAGCGTCGAGCGTCGCCAGAACTCCGCACGGACATCCTGACGGGACGCCAGTGCATCATCGCGCCGGAACGCGCGGCCCGTCCGTCTGCGTTTACTCCTGATCCGCCCCTGCATCGGCATGCGAGCAACAGCCAGCCTGACGATCCCTTCGCAGAAGGTAACGAACAGGAAACTCCTGGTGAGCGATTCGCGTTGCGGGCTGATGGTTCGAAACCGAATGGACCCGGCTGGTCGCTTCGAGTTGTCCCCAATCGGTATCCGGCTGTCACGATGAACGATGGACCGAACGCACCGTCCCTCGGCAACGTTCAGGATGCTGCTCCCGACGGTCACTGGTTCTTCTTCCCGACGACCGATGCGATTGGTGAGCATGATGTGGTGATTGAATGTCCAGACTCGCGTCGTCGCTGGCTGGACCTGACGTTGCAGGAAATGACGGCCGTCTTCATTGCATGGAAGACACGCATCGGGCAACTCGTCGCATCGCAGCAGTTTCAATCGTTGTCCGTGTTTCGCAACGAAGGCTTCAGTGCAGGAGCCTCGCTGGCTCACAATCATTCGCAGATGATTGCTCATCGCCAGATGACACCGATGGACGTGGTGCGGCATCAGCGTGAGGATGAATATCAGGCCGGCCATCGAAGTCGATCCGGCATTGGCGGAAAGACCGCTTCTGACGATCTGGTCAGTGCGCTTCTGGCGGCGGAGCTGGAATCTGGTGCTCGTATTATTCGCGAGACAGCTCACTTTGTGGCGTTGTGCCCATTTGCTTCTCGAACCGCCTATCATGTCCGGATTGTTCCGCGGGATTCTGTCACGTGGCGGTTTTCGGACGTCGAAGATCAGCACCTCACAGAGCTGGCTGAGTTTGTTCGTGACATCGTGACAGGCTGGGCGTCGATTCTGGGAGCCTGTCCATCATTTAACATGCTGCTTCCGCACAGTCGGATCGATCGCCAGCCAGCGTTTCGCTGGATGCTGGAGCTGATTCCCAGGACCGGTCGCATCGCTGGTCTGGAACTGTTGTCGGACCTGGACCTTGTCACAGTTTCCCCGGAAGCCGCCGCCACTCAGCTTAGCAGCCGTTCACTGCACTTTCCCAAGCCGTGAAAGAGGACTATTCTTCGGAGGCTTGGCTGTGGCATGATGTCCCGTCAAGTCCTCGCCCACCAATGATCTATCCTGCTGATCCTCAGAGTTTCCCACCGGATTGCTGACGACTGCGAATGTTCGGAGTTCTATCAATGAGTCGTTTCTTGACGCTGGCGGCCTGTCTTCTTGCCTGCGGAATTGGATTCGTGGCGGCTCGCAATCTCCCCGCGACTGATGACCAGCTGACGCCGGCCCAGCGAGCTCGTCAGGACTTCGAGCTCATGCGACTGTTTGCCGAAGCGTACGAGCAGATTGATTCTCATTATGTTCGAGAAGTCGATCGCAGGCAGCTGGTTGACGGTGCAATCCGAGGCATGATTGCTCAGCTGGATCCCTATTCGGCCTGGATTCCTCCTCAGGATATGCAGCGATTCGAGCAGGTGCTGGATCAGGAATTTGTCGGCATCGGCATTCACGTCCACCCAGTCGGCGGCCGCCTGGAAGTTCTGGCTCCACTGCCGCAATCACCAGCTTACCGCGCTGGCGTTCGCTCCGGTGACACGCTGATGGAAGTTGATGGCAAGTCCGTGGCTGGCCTGTCACCAGGCGAAGTTGGAAAACTGCTGGCCGGACCTGTGGGACGCCCTGTCACACTGGGTGTTCGCCATCTGGGAAGTGAGGTCACGGAGAAGATTGAGATCGTGCGAGAGACCGTGCAGGTTCCAACGGTGACCGGGGTTTCTCGAACGCCTGAATCGAACTGGACTTATCTGCTCGATGCGGACGCGAAGATTGCCTATCTGCGGATTACTCACTTCAGCCGGAACACGGTTTCCGAGATGCAGGCGGCTCTGAGTTCCATTCGTGAATTGCAGCCGGCGGCATTGATTATGGATGTCAGATCAAATCCAGGCGGGCTGCTGGATTCGGCGATTTCGATTGCAGACATGTTTCTGGAGGAAGGCAAAATCGTCTCGGTGGACGGTCGCAAGATGCAGGAGCGAAGCTGGACGGCCAAAGTGGGGACGGAACTGCCGGCGACTATTCCCGTGACCATTTTGATCAATCGTCAGTCCGCCTCGGCCAGTGAAGTTCTGAGTGCCGCTCTGCAGGATAACCACCGAGCCAAAATCGTGGGTGAACGTAGCTGGGGCAAGGGAAGTGTCCAGACCGTGATTCAGATGGAAGATGGGAAGTCGGCCATGAAGCTGACAACAGCCAGTTACCTTCGTCCCAACGGCGTGAACATTCACCGGTTTCCAGATTCCAAAAAGGAAGACAAGTGGGGCGTCCTGCCGGACGACGGCGGACTTGTCGAACTGGACAAAGAACAGTGGGTCGCCTGGACCAAAACCCGCGATGGCGTTGAAGGCTTTACAGGCCGCACACCGCCATCGGAAATGCTGGCTGCTGACCTCCAGCTGTCCCGGGCGGTCGAACAGCTGAAGGCCCCCAAGTAGATTCTGTCTGCCCTTGGACTGCGGCAGCCCAGCTGCCGCTTTTCTTGTCACAGCCCGCTGTGAAAACGGCCTTCGGAGTAATCAATGAGGACTCAGCAGCAGGCTGCTGGCCTGAAAGCTGCAGCTGGGCTGCAGCAGTCCAAACAGGTTTCCATCCAAATTGGCTTCCATCCAAACTGGTCTTCGCCATGTCAGGGGCCGTTTTCGTTAGACAAAGTGTGACGGCCGACTGCTCCTGGAACTGTAAGTTCAGAATACGTTGGGGGCACAGACGATGAACCGAGTCAGCCGGTGGAGTTCTTTGGGAAGTCATGGCAACCGGTTTGCCTGGCCGCGAGGTTTGACAGTTCTTGATGTTCTGCTGGTGCTGGCGACAATCCTGATCAACATTGTGATTCTGGGACCATTGATTCTGGAGGCTCGCGAGTCTGACAGAAGCAACCGCTGCAAAATGAACATGCAGCAGATCTGTGTGGCGATTCATCAATACAACGACCTTCATGGTGCTCTGCCGCCGGGGTTTGAATTGAATCTCAACGGTCCTTACACGGGCTGGAGCTGGAACCAGAAGATCCTGCCTCAGTTGGGTCATCCTGACTTAGCCGCCAGGTTTTCAGGCGTGAAGTCCGACGGAATTGCTGCTGTGCGCGACCACGCTGATCTTGCTCAGGATATTCCGTCATTGAGATGTCCGTCGAACCCCGTGGAGGAGCGACTTCAGAGCGTCCATGTGGTCCTTGCACCCGTTTCAGACGGGACCGTCGGTTCAGCAGCCGAGCAATGGTCTCGTGTGTTTCCGCGGACCAACTACTTTGGAAACGCCGGCTATCTCTACGTGACCTTTCACGGGATTCAGTACAACACGTCTGGCAATCCAACGATCACATGGCCGCTTTCTAACGCAGGGAGCATTGGTCATCGTGGAACGTCGACATCTGTGGCCAACTGGTACTGCGACCAGCGACAGTTCGGCGGGAGTTTTGGACAAAACAGTCACATCACGTTCGGCCATTTCTGTGATGGAACGAGCAACTCGCTGATGATCGGCGAGCGATATTCTCCGTTGACATCCAACATGGAAACTCGGCCCGTCACCGGACACGGAACATGGATCGCAGTTCCTGATTGCGCACAGGCTCAAGGAGTTGCGATGGCCCTTGGCGATGCGGCAATTCGCATCAATGCCGGGATGCCGCGGCGAAACCCCACAACTGGCTTCGGCAGCATGCACGAGGGCGGCGCGTACTTCGGTCTGGGTGACGGAGCTGTCCGGTTTCTTTCCCAGAACATTGACCTTGAGATCTATCGGAAGCTCTCCATCATCTGTGATGCAAACCGATGATCGCAGGCTCCATTGGGTCAAGGAAATTCAGCCCCTGGTTTGGAGAATGACATCGTGGTCCGACAACTTCATCGAATCGTTCTGGCGATGGTGCTGCTGACAAGCTCCGTTTCCGCGGACATCGCGAGTGGCCCAAAGATCCTGCCAAAACCCCCCGTTGTCGCCCCGCTGAAAGTTGTGGAAGACGGCGCAGCAGGATCACCGCATCGCATCGTCATCCCAAAGACCGTACTCAAAGAACTGCTGGAGAAACAGGAGAGCGTCCCGTCCGCTGGCATCTCAACGTTTTCAATCCTGATTGCTCTGATCGCCCTGACGATCGCCGCCGTCAGTGTCCTGCTGACCAGGACGCCGAATCCCAATCGAAAAGCGGTTTCGACCCTTCTGGTCGTTGCGTCGGTCGCCCTTGGCGCGGTTGTCATGATCAATCGCGACTGGAACTTTGCTGAGGAGCCCAGCAGTGACGGCAGCGACCGCAAGCATTTGGAGTTTGATCTGCAGGACGAAGGGCATGAAGTCATTCTGCACGTGCCTCGTACTACCGCCAATCCGGATGGTTCAGAACGCTAAGGTTCATCGCAAAACGGGATCCTCGGTCTGCGATAGAGCGAGGTTCGGTGTTCGCGTGAACTTTCATGCGCCAGAGAGTATTCTCCCGGGCAACATTCACGGTGCGGCAACAGTCTCTTCCCATCGTCCGCCCACAACTCGTTTCTGACGAATCGTTGGGCAAACACCGGCACCAGGGATGTGTTTTCGAAACGCGTTTCAACTTTCTCTGAAAGTGTGCATCTATGGTTCGAATGAACGTGGCCATCGGGCTGATGGCAGGCGGGCTGTTTCTGTTCCCGGTGGACAATCGGGTGTCCGGGGACGAGAAAGCTGCGACAAAAGACGCAGCCTCCACCACAGAAAAGGCCGCGCCGCATTTCGTGAACGGGGAAGCACAAATTGTGCCCGCGTTCAAAAAGGACTGGGTCCGACATTATCTTTGGGTTGAGACAGAATTTGATTCGGACGGCGATGGCAAGAAGGATCGAATGCACGTCGATGTGACTCGTCCAAAGCAAACCGATACAGAGGGTCTCAAGGTCCCGGTTGTTTACGAGACCAGTCCGTACTATGCCGGCGTCAGTGGTAACGCCCCGGCGTTCTTTTGGGATCCAAGGCACGGACTTGGTGAGTTTCCCAAAGCCCATGACCTTCCACCTGCGATCGGCTTTGAAAAAGACATGCAGATGATCTCGGACACCCACGTTGGTGACTGGGTTCCTCGAGGCTTTGCCGTTGTCCATTCCTGTTCGCCTGGCACCGGTCGATCTGAAGGCTGTCCAACCGTCGGCGGTGACAATGAATCGCTGGCTCCCAAAGCCGTGATCGACTGGCTCAACGGTCGTGCCAAGGGATACACGACCATCGACGGCAACGAGACCGTTGAAGCCTATTGGTCCACAGGCAAAGTTGGCATGACGGGAACGTCGTACAATGGCACTTTGCCACTGGCTGCAGCAACAACCGGTGTTGATGGTCTGGAGTGCATCATTCCAGTCGCACCAAACACCTCGTACTACCATTATTACCGTTCGAACGGACTGATTCGTCATCCGGGCGGATACATGGGTGAGGACATTGATGTTCTCTACAACTTCATCAACAGCGGTGACCCAAAGAAACGCACGTACTGCGACTGCGAAGTGCGCGACAAGATCATGCTGGCTCACCAGGATCGCGTCACCGGAGACTATAACGACTTCTGGGCCGGGCGCGACTATCTGAACGATCTTGGTCCTCTGAAGGCTGCAACACTGATGGCTCACGCGTTCAACGACTGGAACGTGATGCCTGAACACAGCGTTCGCATCTATCAGGCCATCAAGGCCAAGGGCGTTCCTGCTCAGGCGTACTTTCATCAGGGCGGTCACGGCGGTCCTCCGCCGTTGAAGATGATGAATCGCTGGTTTACTCGATACCTTTATGGAATCGAAAATGGAGTCGAGAAGGATGCTCGATCTTGGATCGTTCGAGAAGGTGCGGATCGCAATAGCCCGGAATCTTATCCCGAGTACCCACACCCTGAAGCCAAAATGGTGACGCTGTATCCGATGAAGGGCGGCGAACGCGGTTCGCTTCTGTCGACGGAAGCGGTCAGCGGCCAGGGATCGGAAACGATTGTCGACAACTTCTCTTTCGATGGCGCGACTCTGGCCAAGGCCGACTGGACGAATCACCGACTTCTTTACGCGACTCCGAAGCTGAACGAACCCGTTCACATTTCCGGCACGGCAAAGCTGAAGATTCGAGTCGCATCGAATCGACCGACAGCAAATCTCTCCGTGTGGCTGGTATCATTGCCATGGACCGACAGTCGTCGTATCACCGACGACGTGATCACTCGCGGCTGGGCGGATCCTCAGAATGCCAGATCACTGACGACCAGCGAGCCACTTGAACCAGGCAAGTTCTACGACCTGAGCTTTGATCTTCAGCCGGACGATCAGCAGATCTTTGCCGGCGAACAGATTGGGCTCATGATCTTCTGCACGGACCGCGATTTCACTCTGTGGCCGGATCCGGGTACGGAGCTTCAGGTGGACCTCGACCACACGTCTCTGGAGTTGCCAGTGGTCGGAGGCGCTGAGGCGCTAAAGAAAGCGGCCCCTGCGGAAACAAAGGCGGCCGGCAAGTAACGCTCCAGATCGCCACACCACGCAAGCCGTTCGGTTTTGCGCAACCGGGCGGCTTGCGAGTTTGCGGTGTTAGTGATTTGCAGTCCGTCGACACCGGAGGGCTTGCGCCCTTCCGCTGGTTTTGGCTTGATTTGTCAGTATTCCCGGCGCTGTCGGCTGCTGGGGATTCGCATCTGTTTGCGGTACTTGGTGATCGTTCGTCGAGCCAGCTTGATGCCCTGTGCGGCCAGCGATTCCACCAGCGCGTCGTCGCTGAGAGGATCACGCTTGTCCTCGTTGTCGATCAGTTCCTGCAGCTTGATGCGAATCGTATCCCAGGCAACTTCTTCGCCGTCGGCTGTTTGAGTCCCGCCACCGAAGAAACGCTTCAGTGGGAACAGTCCACGAGGAGTCTGGATCCACTTCTCGTCGACCGCGCGAGACACAGTGGTCACGTGAACGCCCACGCGATCAGCAATCTGCTGCATCTTCAGCGGATGGATGTATTCCGGACCTTTGTCCAGAAACTCCTGCTGATGGTCAATAATCTCCTGGGCGACTTTTCGCAGCGTGTTGTAACGCTGTTCAATGGATTCAATCAGCCATCGTGCGGATTCAATCTTGCGACGAATCCAATCGCGAGTTTCCTGAGTTGGATTCTCACGAAGCATCTGCTGATAACGAGGACTGATGCGAAGCTCCGGAATGTACTCGTCCAGAATCCGAACCACATAGCGCCCGGTATGGTCCTGCTCAACCGCCAGGTCCGGCGTGACTCGCTGCACAGGACGCTGTTCAAAGCCACGGCCCGGATAGGGATTCAGCGTCTGAATCTGTTCAATGCCGATCTTGATCAGCTCGATTGAGTAACCAGTCGCCTTTTGAATCAGTGGCAGTCGGTTGAAAGCAATATCTTCCAGATGATCGCGAATCAGCGTCTCCACGACGTCGTGGAACGGCATATGTTCGTCGACCTGAAGCAGCAGCATCTCACGATAATCGCGAGCACCAACGCCTGGCGGATCCAGATGCTGAATCTGCTTCAGCACTTCATCCGCCTGCTCCATGGTCATCTGATGTTCATAAAGGCGGTTGAACTGCTGCAGAATCTCCGGCAGCATGCTCTGCAGACGCCCGTTGTGATCCAGGTGCTGAATGAGATACTCGCCGAACTGACGCTGCAGATCATTCGTCGCACTGAAAGAAAACTGCTCCAGCAGGTATTCGTGCAGCGATTGTGGACGGGCGAGCATGTTCGACATGACGTCGTGCTGACGGTCCATGTCGTCGCTGATCTGGTTCGAAGACGGACGTGAGCCGCCAAAGCCGACGTTGTCTTCAGGCCACTCGGAGGAAATCTCCAGCAGCCGCTCGAAATCCGATTCGTTATTCGTTTCCTTACCGACAACCAGTTCCCGGTTCTCGACGTCCTTTTTAAGCTCCTTGGCTTCGCGACTATTGTCCGGCGAAGCAACAAACTCAGAATCCCCGTCCGGAACCGAGCCGTCGGAATCCTTCTCGTTGCGTTCAAGCGTTACGTTCTCGACCAGCTCTTGCTCGATACGTTCGTTCAGTGCCATCATGTTCAGCTGCAGAATCTCCATTGATTGGATCATCCGCGGCGCCAGCTTCATTTGCTGGCTCATCTTCATTTGCTGCGAAATGTTCAGATGCATGATTTTGGCCGAATTTTCGCTGAAAAAACGTGTTCTGTGTGGTCAACGACCGAGTGTAGTCGATTTCACAGATGCGCGTCGACGTGATTGTGGCACCGTTCTTGCATATGTCCAGTCACGTGTCAAAAAACTGGAACAATCGAGGCCAGCAAACTGCGGGACATTCCGGACACTCGGAACGACCAGATTATCTCTGTTGAACCGCAGCGGGCAGAGAATCTGGATCAGACTTCAGCCTGTTGGAAGCCGATATCGAGCCACCAGCTTTTTGGCGACTCGCAGCCCGTCGACGGCGGCCGTGACAATGCCACCAGCATACCCGGCGCCTTCGCCGATTGGGTAGAGCCCGGCGATTTCCGGAATCTCGAACGTCTCCGGGTTGCGATCGATGCGAACCGGCGAGCTGCCTCGCATCTCCGGTCCGACAAGCACCGCATCTGGAAGGTACTGTCCCTTCCATTGTCGATCCATCACCGGCAGCCCGGCCTTCATCGCCTTCAAAATCGGCGGCGGCAGCACAGCGGCCAGATTGGCCCCTTTGGTTCCTCGCTCATACGACGAAGGAATCTTCTCGCCGAGCCCGGGCGTTCGATCGGCCAGAAAGTCTTTTGCTCGCTGAACCGGCGCGAGATAGTTTCGGCCGGTCATCTCAAAGGCGATGCCTTCGTACTTCCGCTGCACCTCAACGCCCGCCAGAGGATGGCTGCTGCCAAACTCACTCGTCTCCAGCGTCACAACAAGGCCGCTGTTGGCGTATGGCGTGTCATGCCGGGAATTGCTCATCCCGTTCGAACAGTAGCGATTCGGCTCGGACACGCTGGGGATCACAATGCCGCCGGCACACATGCAGAACGTGAACAGATCCTTCTGCCCCTTTGCGACCAGCGAATAGTCAGCTGCCCCCAGCAACTGCAAATAGGAATCGCGACCGTACTTGTGCTGGTTGATGATTTCCTGAGGCTGCTCGATTCTTAAACCAAGCTGGAACGCCTTCTGTCGCAGTGGCAGCCCGACAGCGAGAAGCATCTCATACGTATCACGAGCGCTGTGGCCAATGGCCAGAACACAAACGCTTGCGGGAATAAAGCCGGACGACGTCTGAATCCCCTGCAGTCGTCCGTCGGAGATCTTCAGTCCTTCCAGTCGACAGCCAAAGCGATACTCCCCGCCCAGCGCTTCGATCTTGCGCCGGTAATTTCGACAAATCATCGGAAGCTTGTTGCTGCCAAGGTGGGGACGATGCTCATAAACCAGAGATGGACGTCCGCCACATTCGACGAAGCTTCTCAGCACCCAGTCGACATCGGGGCCGGTAATGCGGCAGGTGAGTTTCCCGTCGCTGAAGCATCCCGCTCCTCCTTCGCCGAACAGGTAGTTGTTTTCCGGATCATGAGGACCGCCGCCGTCGAACTCACGAATCGCCGGAACTCGCTCTCGAACCGCCTGGCCTCGTTCAATGATCAGAGGACGATAACCACGCAGTGCCAGGAAGTACCCTGCCAGCAATCCCGCCGGCCCGGACCCAACGACAACAGGTCGTTCGGCCATTGGCTCCGTTCCGATCTCTGGTTCTTCGAACGTCGGCTCAGCCCAGGATTCGATCTGAATCCCATCTCGACCACGAAGGTTTCCGACGGAGGCTTCAGGCGACGGGACCAGCAGCGTGTACACAAACTCCAGGCGATGCCTGTTCCTTGCATCCAGACTCTTGCGAAGAATCCGAAAGCCGGGGATCGCTTCCGCGCCCACATCCAGCTTGCGCGCGAGTTCAGAGGACAGCTGCGATTCGGGCAGCTCGACCGGGGTGCGAAAATTCGTAACTCGAAGCGACATCCAGAAACCACCTGGGGCAGGCGGCCTTCCCGTTCGTTTAGCGTCCCTGACTGGGGACAGATTCCTGAATCACCAAGCCCATCAACGACCATTAATGTCCAACGGGCACTGGCTGTTGTCCAATGTTCCATGCCGAATTGTTGCCGGTATCTACGACGCGAGACTGCGCAATCGTCAGCCAGCCGAAGAAACGGCGGGAAGGCACAGGACGGGCTGCACCGGCGCGACCACCATTGCTTCGAGAAAGCCGGAAAATCGACAGGCGTGAATCATGCTGGCTCCCGAGTCACCGCTCCAGAGAATTGCGGATTTTTGCAGGGGTGGCGTTCTTCGATCCGCGACGACCGTTGTGGTCAGCAGGATCTCCTGGCTGTCCCTGATTCTGATCCCATACGGCGCTGAGTCCAGAATCTGGCAGTGACTGATGGTCACGTTGCGGCAGTCCTGCAGTTCCAGCAACGCTTCTCGCTGAAGTTCCGGAGCGTCTGGAAACCGATGCCGTCCGGTCTGACAGTCCTGAAGAATGTTGCCCGAAAAGATGGTGTCGCGGCACTTGACCAGAGTCACCCCGGTGCAGAGTTCTCGGTCTACGCCGTAGTCCGCGTTATGGCCGAAACAGTTGTCTCCGACAGTGACCTGCGAACAGTCTTCCATCAGCAGGTTGCGATGGTGGCCGGAGTAAATCGAGTTCCCCGAGATCGCAATTCCCTGCACGGAACTCAGATGAACGTTCACCCACTGGCTGCCAATCAGGTTGCCGGCGATCGTGAGCATTCCAGCCTTCGCGTTCTGTGCGGCAGGCTGTCCGATGATTCGAATGTTGGCACCGCCGGGACTATAGGTGGCCTGAATCGTATTGCTGCAGATCGTGCCTTCTCGAATACTGCCTTCACTGGCATCCAGCCAGATTTCCGCGGTGGGAACACCGTCGGCACCGGGAATCCTGTGGCCGCCATTATTGTTGTACTCAATGTCATTGCCGGTGATCTGAATATTCCGGATCTCGCTCTTCTCAACACGAATCCCGCCCAGGCGGCAGTAGCTGATGTGTGAATCGCTGATGATTGTCTGATGCAGGTTGACCGCATCCAGAAAGATGCCGACTCCGGTATTGTGATAGAGATGACAACTGCTGATCAGCACATTGCGAGCACGTCCGACGATGTGAATCCCGTGACGAAGCTGACGGAGCAGCACGCCCGTGATCGTGGGCTGCATGACTCCTTCGATGCGAATTCCATCCGCTTCCGGATGCTGTCCGACAATTTCCAGATCACGAATCTGCGGCATGCGTTCGTGAGTCCACTCCTCAGGACGAAAGCCATTCGGGTCCGCGGTTGTCGAGTGAGTCCCCTTCAGGATGATCGCAGGACCGACCGCCTGCATCAGAATCCGGCAAGTTCCACTCTCACCTCGAACGGACGTACGACCGCACTGAGCCAGATTGATGGTCAGCGGTCGAGTAATCCGGTAGTCACCGCGAGGAATGACCAGTTCCCCGACCCCTTCGTCGATGGCATGCTGCAGCGCGTCGGTGTCGTCGGTCTGGCCATCTCCTGTCGCGCCAAAGTCCCCGGCCTGAGTCATCACTGGCTCCTTCGCTTAAAGCCCGCGCAGAAACCAGAGGACTTTCATCCAGGCCGCTCGGTCAGCGAACGGTTGTCACCTGCAGCAGGTTCTCAATTCGATGGTTGGGATACATCCGCCGAGCTGCCGTAGTGGCCACTTGCTTGGCATACCACGAGCCAGCGCGGCCTGTGAGTGTGACAGTCTGAAAGCCGACGTCAACACACAGCTCGTGAACAACGACGCTGGCAAGCTGCTGAATCAAATCCATGCAGCGATCAGTTTCCGGGCTGGTTCTGGGCTGAATTCGCATGCTTCCCTCCGTGAAGACTTTGCTCTCAAACAGTAACCACACCGCCAATGCAGGCAGAGCATCCTTCATCGCTGGCCACGTGACCTTGCGGTGAAATCTGCAATCTCGGATGGCCGCTTTGTGACATTCGTCCTGTTTTTTGAGCCAGCCTGGTCAAGGCCGGCCACACTCTTCAAACCCGGTCCACAAAACGACGTGACGGACAGAGCTTACCTTTCCTCATTCCACTTGTGCAGTGCAGCTGCCACATTTTTTGGAAACCGCAGCGGTCGTCGTTGAGGCGGGCTTTGGCGAGTTACCGCAAAGCCCCCTGTTTCGTCATTCAGGAGTTTCCACTTCCACCAACGGCCGCATCGGACCGTCCTTTCGGGTGATTCGCGTATAGACCGTTTCGTCCCATGTATGCAGCCCGAGCACAGCACGACTGTTTGCCCCCGCCTTAAGGCTGCGATAGCCGAGCACCTGAAAATCACCAACACGAATTCGGAATCCCGCAGCTTCGAAATTCTCCGCGATCCGTCGGTTCTCCGTGACAGTCAGTCGGCACCAGTCAGCCGGAAGACCTGACCGATCCGGATGCCAGTCGATCGCCAGCGGAAGGGTAACTCCGCCAAGCCCGGGCCCCGTCATCTCCAGCTGACCATCATGCTCACGGAACTGCCCAAGAGCATGCTGAATTCGATCGTCTTCCATCCACAACGGGAAGACTCGCACCTGCGCCGGTGGATGACAAAGAGTCAGTTCGCGGGTCACTGCGTCCGCCACCGTGGAGTAACCTTCGGCCAGTGGCAGCGAGGTGGTCAGATGAACGCGTCGCTCTCCCGCCGCGGTCGTGACACTGTCGGTGAAAATCGCGAATCGTTCAAAGGGAACAAGCACGATCTGGCGGATGCATCGCTGTTGCTCGGTGTTCTCCCCTTCAAGCTCCAGAAAGACACATTCCGGATCGTTGAACCAGCAGCTGCATTTCCATGCGAGCGGCGAAGGAACCGCTTCTTCATCCAGCCGAACAGACCAGGTCCATGTTCCGTGAACCAGTGGGACACCGCCAACGGTCATCCTGATGTTGATGTTTGACGTGTGCCAGTCTACGGAAACAACGTCGGCGTCACCTGAGACAGACGAACGCATCACCGCGCAAAAGGAAGTGTCCGACTGCCACGATCGTGTCAGCGAAGGGCGGTCTTCCTGTTTATCTTTCTTCGCAGCGGCTTCCGAAGCTTCGGCTGCCGGTGCTTCCGACTCTTCGGCATCATCCTCCCTGGGAGCTCGATAGCGTCCGGGAGATGAGATCCGCTTGACCGGCCGGCGTGACTTCTTCAGCAGCTTCCGAAGAGGCTGTTCAAAGTCGCAGGACACCGTGTCGAGCAGCAGTTCCAGCACAGTCGACAGTTCCGCCGTTTTCGACTCCAGATCTTCGTCGTCACCATGCACCGGAGCCGGAGGAACAACCAGCATGGACGACTTCTGAACCAGCGAATCCAGTCGGGCCTCGTGGTCCTCCGACCAGAGTTCAGCCTTGAACGCTCGGGCCCAGGCCGTGCTGCGTGCAATTGGCGCCAGATGCTCAGGAAGCCGGGCCACGAGTGAAGCGTGAACGATGCCTTCACCGTCAGTCGAGTTCATCAACACGGCCTGGAGCACATCAGCGCCAGATTTCCTGAGAGTTTCTGTGCCACCAAGCGGATCCAGCAGCAGGCCGCAGAGGAATGGTGCTTCCCCGCGTGCGATCACATGTCGCAGCGGATTGTCTGCGTCATTCTCCACGTCGGATTCTGTGAACAGACCTCCAAGCGGTTCATTCAGCATTCCTCGAGCGAGAATACTGAGGCATGCGGCAAATGTCTCCGGCGTCAGAAGCTGTCCTCCGCGCAGGAGCATTTCGGCCACACACACAGCTTCCCATGAACCAAGTGGACCGCTGGCATCCGCGCACCACTGAGACAACAGTGTCTCGAGCGGACCGGGATTTCGTCCGGATTTTGAACCGGACTTCGAAAACAACCCCGTGGTCCGATCCAGGTTGACGGACAACTCTCGTTCGCGACCGGTCAGTTCGAGGCTGTTCTCTGACCAGAGTGCCAGGATCTGCTTGTCACTCACAAGTTTGCGCAGGCGTTTGCGAGGTTTTGCAAGATGATCCTGATACCAGTCATGGAACGCAGCCGCGTTGTCGCTGCCGATGGTCTCACGCAATGCCGGATCAGCCTTGCGACTGACAGGCAGATTCTTAAGTGAACGGCGTGCTGAAGCAGTGGACATAGTAAGTCACCAAATGAACGATTCGGCCCGCAGGTTGTTCCCCTGCGGCAGCTCATACACAACGGCCGTCAGATCCAACTGCCGTCATGAGCACAGCCGAATGTCAGATTGTTGTGGATGAAAAACCGCCATCCACCACGATGTTCTGACCGGTGACGAACGAAGAAGCCCGGTGGGAAGCCAGCCAGATGACTGCTCCCGCCAGTTCTTCCGCCGAGCCGAATCGGGCCATCGGGGTGTGGCCGATAATCTGCGCTCCTCGCTCGGTGTAACTGCCGTCGTCCTTAAACAACAGAGCCTTGTTCTGTTCTGCCGGGAAGAATCCCGGACTGATCGCGTTGACTCGAACACCGCGTGTCGCCCATTCGCGTGCAAGGAACTTCGTGAGGTTAATCACGGCCGCCTTAGCTGCGGAATAGGCCACAACACGTGACAGCGGAATCATGCCCGCCATCGACGCAATGTTGATAATGCTGCCCTTTTTCTGAGCCAGCATGGTTTCGCCAAACACCTGAGATGGCAGCAGTGAACCGCCAACCAGGTTCAGATCAAAAACGCCATTCCAGGCTTCCCTGGAGAGTTTGCAAAAGTCGCTGCCTGGTGGCAGAGTCGCATCCGGACGATTGCCGCCCGCTGCCGCGATCAGGATCGAAATGGATCCGGTCTTTGCCAGAATCGCGTCACGTGCCGCCGTCAATGAAGCGACATCGAGAGCATCGGCGGACTGAAACAACGCCTGGCCGCCAGCCTGCTCAATCTCCCGAACTCGTGCGAGCCCTCGTTCTTCACTGCGTCCCACCACGACAACTTTCGCTCCGGCCGATGCGAGAGCAGATGCCATGCCTCCGCCGAGCACTCCTGTGCCGCCCAGCACAACTGCAGTTTCACCAGTCAGATCGAAGAGCGAATTTGTCATGTCGAATTACCGTGTTTCAATTTCAGGCGACAGGGATCAACAGCCTGGTCAAATTTTCGGAGGTTAATAAAGAGGTGCGGCTGACCGAAGACTATTTTCCCGTTCTGAGTTTTTCGAGAGCCAGCAGTTCCGCCTTCAACTGGAAGTCGGACGGAATTGTGCCTTCTTTTTGCCGATTACGGAACTGAAGTTCGAGGTCAGCGACCAGCGGCTGCAGTTTCGCCATCGCCGCCGATGCCACTCGGTCCGTGAACATGATGCCCTCAATGTGGTCATATTCGTGCTGAACGACTCGTGCCGGAAAGTCCTCGAGTTCCATTTCGAACTGTTCGCCATTCAGGTCAAACGCGTCCACGACAATCCGTGTGGCACGAGGAACCGGGCCGTAGATCTCGGGGAGACTCAGGCAGCCCTCTTCGTCTTCTTCACTGCCATTGCGACGAGTAATCTGGGGGTTAATGAAGACGAATTCCTGATCCTTTTCTTCACGCTTGCCCGTGGGATTGATCACAAAAAGGCGGTATGGTAGCGCCACCTGATTTGCCGCCAGGCCAACTCCTTTGGCGGAATACATCAGGTCAAACATCTGTTCGATCAGGTCACAAAGCTCCGCGTCGATCTTCGTGATCTCCCTCGACTTCCAGCGAAGGGCGGGGTGCGGATGGGGGACGATTTCCAGTTTCTTCATTGGACGATGGTTCGTTGTGGCACCTGCGGAAACGCGACTTTTCACGAGCTTGGCTGCCGGCACGCGCCGCCAAACCTCAAGCGCAGAAGTTTAGCCGCAAAGACCGCAATTGCACCGCGTCCTGGGCCCGTTTCAGGAGAAATCCCACCGAAGCCACAGTCAGGCGAGCAAATCCGCATTCTGGGGCACGAGCGACGCGGAATTGCTGCTGTTCGAGGCCACGGAAGGCCGATTGCCGCCGATTTGAGATGAAATCAACCGCTGGCGGAGTTTTGGGGATGCGGCAGGTAGGAAGCCCGTTCTCTGAACTCCACGGCCCTGCAGAGTTCCGCGAGCATTCTCTAGCGAATCGGAAGCTGAACGCTCAGTTCAAAGTGTTCCAGACCATGCTCAAAGGGCTTGCCATGCCAGGCCTCAAACGACGGCTGATCCGCCGGAACGTAGTTGCTTCGCGGCAGCCAGCTGCCATAGAGCCACTGGAATAACCGAATCTCGCGGTAGATGTCGCCTTTCATGTCCACTTCGGCGACCAGCATCGCCGGGAATCGATATCTCCCGATCTCTCCATCGGGCTGGAATCGTTGTTCGACTTCCACAGCAACATAGTAATGGCAGTTTTCCAATGCCGTCACTTTCGGATTCTCAAACTGATACCCCAGCCACTGCCCGTCGGCCAGTCGATGGTCTTCAGCCCATGCCATAAGCCGCTCGGCAGCTTTCACCACACCATCGCCATGGTAGGGATCTGACACACGGATATAAGCCACGGTCCGTGCCGGCAATCGCCGAATGTTGACTCGAAAATGATCCGGATTTGATCGAGATCGCGGTGCCTGAAGTCGAAACGGCGAATTGTCCGTGGCAGAACGGATCTCTTCTCCGCTTTTTGCCTGCCATTCCTTCAGATCAAACCTGCTGGGTGCAACACCATAACGCTGTTTGAAGCATCGAGTGAAGTCCGAGGAACATGAAAAGCCGCAGTCCAACGCAATGGACGTGAGGTTCTTTTGCCTGCCGTAGCACATCAGAGACAGCGAACGTTCCAGGCGAAGCCGCTTGATGAAATCGGCAGGTGTTTCGCCGATCATCGCCTGAAAAATCCGGTGAAAATGAAACGGCGAGAGGTCGGCCAGGATAGCAAGATCCTGAAGTCGAAGGGGCTGTGTCACATCCGAATGAATCGCGTCCAGCACACGGTTGATGCGTTCAACATATCCCGCCTTTTTGGGGTTTGTCTTTTTCATATGGAATCGCAAGATCTGTCAAGCACTGGATTTCCCCCTGTTGTAACGTGTCGCATCGAAAGTCAGGAACTGTGTGACATGGTGGATTCACGGAAATGTGCGACCCGTACGGCAATTCAGAGAAGGCGAAACATGCGATACGTTGTTCCATGCTTGTTCTCATTTTTGCTGGCAACATTTTTTCAGCCAGCAGTCCCAATTTCGGCCAGTGATGATAAGGACACTCCAAAGGCTTCCAACATGCAACTCGGAAACTTCTCTGTCAGTCTCGTTGTGAAACGATATCAATGTCTCCAAAGCCTTCTATGAAAAACTGGGGTTCAGACAAAGTGGTGGCGATGTCAAACACAAGTATGTGGTGATGCAAAACGCAACAAGCACCATTGGGCTTTACCAGGGGATGTTTGAAAAGAACATGCTGACCTACAACCCTGGCTGGGATCGTGACTGCAACACACTTCCGGAGTTCATGGACGTTCGCGCGATTCAGCAGGAACTGAAGAAGCAGGGTATCAAGCTGGATGTTGCCGCAGACGAAACAACCACGGGCCCGGCGTTTCTGACAATTACCGATCCTGACGGAAACCCGATTCTGATCGACCAGCACGCGGCAAGCCCGTCGAAGCCCAATTGAGCCGGCTCAAGCGAGTAACCATCGCAGAACGTGCTCCCGATCGTTTTTCATGTCGCCGCATTCGACCTGACCAGCCGGAACGGTCACGAATTCATGCCGCCGGGCCTGGCGAACCTGGGCGTCAGTGAGACGATAGTGACGCTCTTGCGGACCGTTTTGATGAGAAATGGAAGCCGCCCAGAAGCTCGGCGAACAGCTCAATTCAATCCGCCGTCGTCAATCACCGTTCTACCATGAAATGAACCATCGCCCCTTATCTTCGGGGCGGGTTTTGAGACAGATGGTACTCGCAACGGAAACGGCCCGACGTTGAAGCGTCGGGCCGTTTCGGAGGAGTTGAGATTTGACACGGCGTCGATTGTCAAAAAATTGTGCCGTCGTCTGTCCGGGTCGTTACCTGACCAGGAATCGCTTTGCGTCTGCGTAGGTTTTGGGATCCTTTTGTTCAATCGCCTTCAGTTGTTCCGTGGCACGCAAGGCGTAGTCGGGCACAACCTCAGTGCCGTCCGCCTGCTTGGGGCCTTTGTCCTGGCTGCAGGCGATCAGGTAGCGAATAATCGCGCGACGAATCGCGGGAATCGCAAAGTCCTGATTGTCGTAAAGGGCGACAAGGCGGTCCTGGACACTCCAGTCCTTCCAGCGAGACAGGTCGGTAATCACCAGGTCCGCCAGCTCCTGTCGATCGAGCAGGATGTGCATAGACTGCTTCAGCCGATCCTTGGAGATGCGGTCTGGTTCGTACGTCCACATGAAACGCAGGGCCTGCATCACAGCGTACGTTTCGCTGAACGGCAAATTCATCTCCTTGCCGTTCTTGTCGACAGCCACCTTGCTGCGCATCTTGGCGTCTTCAAGGACTTTCAATCCTTCTTCACCTCGAAGAAGAATGTAGCCCGCCATCACGCCTTCAATGCCAAGGCGGAAGTCTGAATCCAGCACCAGGATTTTCTTTTCCAGAATGTCAGCGTCTTCAGGTTTTCCGCAGAGTCCCGCCATCAGGCCGTAGAAGCCAATTCGGGTGACCGGAGTCTTTTCGTCAACCAGCCACTTCAGGATCTTCTCGCGAGGAAGCTGATCGCGGAGCGGCACGATGACGCTGTAAGGAGCCGCTGCGAATTCCGCAAATGCATCATTCGCAACCATCTGGTCGGGATGTTCGAAGTACGGAATGAAGTACAGCAGTCGCTGAGACTGATCCTTGGGGTCCGTGGCCAGCTTGGGCATCTTCGACTGATATTCCCAGCCGACATCCGTGACCTCGGAAGGAGCATGCCAGTCTTCCAGTCGATCGTTTGGTCCCATCAGCGTGTACTTGCCGTCTTTGTTTCCTCCGTAGTACACCGGGAACTCGATAATCTGTCCCTTTTGGTAACGATCGCCGAGGGAGAACCCGATTTCAAGTACTTCGAAGCGTGTCGATCCGCCAGTGATGTCAGTGGCTTTGGTCCCGCCGAGGTATCGCCCCAACAGCAGGTGATCGCACATTTGAATCTGTTCGGCCAGCACCAGAGTTGGCGCATCGCAGAACGGACAAATGGAGGCGGAGGCGGTTGATGCGGTCAGTACAAGAGCGGCAATTGCGAGCAAAGTTCGCATAAGGCTCCCTTTCAGAGAAAGGAATGAGCCTGCCTAGTGAAGGACTTTGGCCTGCTCAATCCGATAGAGGCGGGTAAGACTGTTGTCGTCGGCGGCCGGGTCGATGCGAAGAATTCCCTGCACGTCGAAGGGCCGTCCTTCGATGTAGTCGGTCTTCTCACCGTCCGCCAGCGTAACCCCAATGATATCGTAAACTTTAGGCTTTCGCACGAAGCAGCAAATGCCATTGTCACGCGCAAGGACAAATTCCGTCAAATCGGTTGCGGAAAACGTCGGAAACATAAAACCGCGAATTCGCACGGGCTTGCCGTCAAGCTCCGAAAGCCATGCCGGAAAGTGTGACACCGCATCGGCAGGCACAGGTTCCATGTTCAAAACCTTCAGGAGGTCGAGATCGTCGTAGGTGACACGATACGCCTGGCCCAGTTCCTTGCGAAAATGCTTCTCGGGGATCAGGAGTTGAATCTCTCGCTGCTCTCCCTCGGCGGAGTTATCAATCACCGGATTGTCCGCGGGCCCAGTCAGACCGGATTGCTTCGATACGACCAGCTTTTCACCGGAAGCGGTCGTAGTCGGGTTAGCGCCGACTGTGGCGTCCGCGACATCACCCACCTGGCCGGCATCGGGAGATTTGCCCGGAGACGCCTCAGAATTGGCAGAAGCCGGCGCCGCTGCCGTTGCGGCGGTCCCAGTGTTCTCCGACCCAGTGTTCTCCGATGTTGGCACCGGCTGAGCGAGCGTGGTGTTACCGTTCGCGATGTCCACTTTCGAATTGGACACTGGCGCGACCTCGACGGACGCAGCTTCCGACCTCCCGTCGTCCTTCTTTTCCTGCTCCCGATCAAGCTCTGACGGAGCTGTTTGCTTGAAATCCACGAAGTCGGGCGATGAACTCTGGCCGCAACCAGCCATGACCACAAGGGTTGCGAGAAACGCAGATTCGACAGGTAATCGTTTCATAAAAAGCAGTCCTTCGTCTCAGCGTCCGTTCAGCGACACCCGAGGAATTCAAGGCTCCTACAGGGTACGCAGCTCCATCATCTTTGTCATGCAACGAAGGTGATTGTTTTGTGAGGTCACATCAAAGGCCGACTTACTTCCTTCTGGCCGGAATCCATGGAACGCAGCAGAATTGCACTGCCGAACGTACTTTCGGGTACTGGGAAATGCCGGTTAGAAACGAGTCCATGCGTCTTCCACAAGTTCGGCATCCATCGTATAGACCGGCGCGAATTCGTAGTCTTCCCCGCTCTTACCTTCGCCAGCCTTCACATCGGCTTGCAGGACACCCGCCACCGCCACCATTCCGATGTAGGCCTTGGTTGTCAGCTGATTCGAAAACTCGGCTCCCAGCTTTTCCTTTTGCTCGTCCGTTAACACCATCTCTGACATGCCCGACGACCGGTACGACAAAGGAGGTCGCTGGCCATCCGGAAACGAATTCAATGTCACAGTGATGAAGTCATGTGACTTCGGCTTGCCTCCGAAGCAGCATTCCCCGTTGTCTTTCAGGAGGATAAATCGAGGAAGTCCGTCGGTGGCCTGAGTCGCCCACATAAATCCCTTAAGGTAGACCTTCTTTCCAACAAGCTTTGCCACGTCCTGGTCGAGTTTCCTCTTTCCGCCCACGTAGTAGAACTGCTTTTCTGCGATTTCCTTGGGAAAATTCACCCGAAGATAACCGTCCGGCACTTCCGTCGAATACGCATGCGCCATTTTTGCCGAGCCCAAAACCAGACTGGCAACGGACAACACCAGCCCGATAGCCGACATTCCCGTTCCCTTGACCGCTCCAGCAGCTCCACGAATACGAAAGAATGCGGCAAGCCCAATGAAGATGCCAAACGCCGCCACGTACAGCCCGAACAGCCCAATGAATCCAGTAAGCGACAGCAGTCCAAGGCAAAGAGCCAGGGGAGCCCATGGCGAAATCGGGATGTAATCGAAATCATCGCCGACATCCGAGGCCCACGATGTCCGCTGCTCTGATCCCGACGCAGGTTCGGCCGGAAGCGATTCGGTGCCGCCCAGGGAAACCGCTTCAGACTTGCCTGTGAGTGATGCAGCTTGGGCGGGTGCGTCTGTGACGTTCACGTCTTGTTCCAGTGTCTGCTCTGCCATTTGGATACTCTCCGAGTTTCTAATCCTGTTGGATCTTACGCACGAAAATCCAGTTTTGTGAACGGTTTGGCGCTGAATTCGCACGGTCCGAAAGAAATGACCGCTGGCGGGTGGTGGCTTTGAGAATTACTCGGCTTCTAGCACGCCGAAACCCCGCTCTTTGGCAAATCCGCTGTCCTGAAACTGGTTCTGTCGGGGGTAAAAATCCGGACGAGAGAAGGCCCATTCGGCCGGATTTTCCGGCCAAAAGTCAAGGCTAACCTCTGTCCGATTGCTGATCAGGTGGTTACCATCCAGCCGATCAGTATGGTGATACGACACTTCGAACCGACAATTCAGCCTCGCCATTGACACCTCGGATTCTGCACAAAAGACCAGCTTCCTTCCCTCCTGCCGCCCATTCCTTCCCCAATCATTGTGAGGTTCCTTATGCCTCCATCAATTGCCCCGAGCCACCCTTGCATTGCGCGTCGAACGGCGATTCAGGCGGGAAGCATCGGCCTTCTGGGCCTTGGCATGAATCACGTGCAGGGGCTGCACGCGATGGCCGGAGAATCCAAATCGACTCCATTCAAAGCATGCATCTACATCTTTTTGTCCGGAGGACTTGGCCAGCAGGACAGCTTTGACCCCAAGCCACACGCACCTGCAGAAGTCCGCGGAGAGTTTCAGCCAATCGCGACGTCGACTCCCAGCATTCAGATTTGCGAACATCTGCCTCAGCTGGCGCTTCGCAGCCACCTGTGGTCGCTTTGTCGATCACTCGGACATCCCTCGAATGATCATTCCGCCGGACACCAGATCATGTTGTCCGGGCGAACCGAGCTGCCACCGGGGTTCAATCCGAATTCTCCCAGACCACAGGATTGGCCCAGTATTGCCGCCATTGCCAACACGGTCACTCAGCCTCGCAACAATCTTCCTCCGGCTGCGGTGTTGCCGGAACAGCTGGTCCACTATTCCGGCCGAATCATTCCGGGACAGTTCGCGGGCCAGCTGGGCGTGAATCGCAATCCCTGGTTCATCGAAGCATCGCCATTCCATTCGACTTCGTACGGCGCGTTTCCGTCTTACAAGTTTGATCATCAGGATCGAGGCAACAAAGACGAACGCCATTTTGAAGCGCCAAGCCTGACGCTGCCTCATGGAATGACAAATCCGCAGTTGTCGCGTCGAGTTTCGCTGTTGAATGAACTGGAAGGGCAGTCGCGCACGCTGGAACAAGCTGCAACGGCTGCTCGATTCGATCAGTATCGCGAAGGTGCAATTTCACTGCTGACCGATGCGCGAGTCCGCGAAGCTCTGGATGTCACTCGGGCGGCCGATGCGGTCCAGGATCGCTATGGCCGAAACTCCTTCGGCTGGTCGCTCCTGATGGCTCGCCGCCTTGTCGAAGCGGGCGTCAATCTGGTCCAGGTCAACCTTGGAAACGACGAAACATGGGATACGCACGGCAATGCGTTTCCTCATCTGAAGGACAATCTGTTTCCTCCAACGGATAAGGCCCTCGCCGCGCTGCTGGATGATCTTCACGAATCCGGATTGCTGGACCAGACTCTGATCGTCATGGCGGGCGAATTTGGACGCACGCCAAGAATCACATTGCTGCCCGCGCATTACAAACTGCCCGGACGAGACCACTGGGGCGCGGTTCAAAGCGTCTTTCTCGCCGGTGGGGGAGTGCAGGGCGGCCGCGTGATCGGGGCGACCGATGCCATCGGTGCCTACCCAGTGGCCGACCCGCAACGCCCGGAAAACCTTGCCGCAACAATCTACGAATCCCTCGGACTTCCTCGCACCGTCGCTTGGTACGACGAAGTCGATCGTCCTCATCAGGTTTACTACGGTGAACCAATTTCAGGCCTGGCCTGACAGCCCATCGAAAGCCTGTCGAAAGCCCATCGTCCATCGACTTGCGGTCTCCGATCCAACAGCTCCACCAGCCAGCAGGTTCGCTCGAGCCCGAATCTTCTTCCCAGGACCGATGTCCGTCTCAGTCCAGAAAATTACGCATCATGAGCTGATCCACCGGAGCATAGTCATCGGTCAGAAGAACGGCCTTTGACACATCAGACCGCACTCGCTGGTGGATCTCCGAGATTGGAACAACGATCGCCGTTGACCACTGACTCCACCAGTCCGAGATGGCAGTCAGAATGACCCTGTCAGACATCGGTTCCAAGGCACTCTGAGCCTGCAAATTCAGTCGGGACGCAATGATGAACACGCTCCGGTCTCGCAGCTTCTCCGTTTCCCTGGGAATCATCAGCCGTGTCTCCGGAAACGCTTTGTCCATCGTCTTCGCAGCCGATGCAACAAACGCTCCGGAATCAAGACTGTCGATGACCGTCAGCAGATAGACGCCGTCCTTCTTCAGCAGACGTCGAATCAGATGGTTGTACTCCAGAGTCATCAGATGGGATGGCACAGAAAAGTCATTCACGGCGTCCTGAATGATCACATCGTAAGACCCCTCCGGTGTGTTGCGGACGAACTGTCGTCCATCCAGGTGATGAGACTGGATGCGAGTATCTTTCGACAGCCCCAGATGATCTCGCGCTACCTGAGTCACACCCGGATCGATCTCCACGACATCAATGTCGGTCTGCTGAAGGTCGCCCTGCGATTCGATCCAGCGAGGAAGTGAGTATCCGCCGCCTCCGATGATCAATACCCGAGCCCGACGTCCCTCAGACTCCGCCAGCTCGGTGGCCCAGCGAATCATGTCTCCCTGAATCTTTTCGTGCGGGTAATGCAGGAATCCCGGATCGTTCAGGTCAATTGCCGAATGAACAAGACGGTCCAGCACCATGACTCGCACATTCCGATCGCCAATCTTCTCCTCGTTCACGTTAATCGCGAAGTAACGAGTCTCACACAGATATGGTGACGGGC
>CAZIGZ010000085.1:0-28569 GCA_964538835.1 uncultured Chitinophaga sp.
GGCGTCCGGTTTCCGGAATCGAGTCGGCCTCTCAAAAAAAGCTCGACTTTTGAATGGTCTGCGGGGGTTTCCCGGGACAGGAAGATTTTGATTCTCCAATTTCCAATTTGAAATCTTCGTCACAGCTTCAAAACGCGATCACTCACGACCAAACTGAGTCTCCCCACACAGCAAAGATTCGTTGCACCGAAGTCAGGTAAGCTGATGGTGATCCAGAACCGACACTTCCCCAGTCCAGGCTTTCGCCACCAGAGTGCTCGGACCATCTTCTGTGGCCGAGCGTTCTTGCTGTCCCTGTCCGGGATTTGCGCCATTTGTCTTTCCGGCTGCCTTCGCCCGTCAGATCCATCAGCCTCTTCCGTGCCGGACCAGTCCCGCAACAATCGAATTCAGCAGGGCGCGATTCGGCTGGAGAATGTTGCTGCATCGGCGGGTCTGAAGTTTCAGCACCATGCGGAAGGACGTGAACGATACTTCTTCCCCGCCATCATGGCCGGCGGAGCAGCGTTGAATGACTTTGACGGCGACGGTGACGTCGACTGCCTGCTGCTCGACAGTCACTTGCCCAACTTCGATCCACAGCTGGTCGATCACCACCCGAATTTCCTGTTCTTTCAGGACACCTCTGGACGATTTGTGGACGCTCCGCATGATCATGGAATCGAGATGCCGCCACAATCGTATGCCACCGGCTGCACAGTGGCCGATGTGAACAATGATGGACTCAATGACGTCTACATCACTGCCTGGGGCCCGGATCAGCTGTTTCTGAACCTCGGAGCACGATTTCGCCGCGCCACGGAAGAAAGCGGGATTGAGAACACCCGCTGGGGAACCTCTGCGGCGTTCCTCGATTACGACCGCGATGGCTGGCTGGATCTGTATGTTGCCAACTACGTCGAATACGACCCTGGTCACGACTGCATCGACAGCAGTGGTCGCATCGACTTCTGCAACCCGGCAGTCTTCCCGCGCACGACGGATCGATTGTTCCGCAACATCAGCGGTAATTCACCAGGAAAGGTGCGATTCCAGGATGTGACTGCAGAATCGGGGATCGCTGCCGTCAAAGGCGCGGGACTGGGGGTACTGACAGCAGACTTCAACAACGACGGATGGATCGACATCTATGTGGCCAACGACGGGCATGCCAACGTTCTGTGGATTAACCAGAAAGACGGAACATTCAAAGACGAAGCCATTTTCCTGGGGGTCGCCTATGACGCCGCAGGTCAGGGCCAGGGAAGTATGGGGCTGGCGATTGGCGACGTGAACGGTGATCTGTCTGCTGATCTCTTCGTCACCAATCTTGATGGTGAATCCAACTCGCTTTATGTGAGTTCAGAAGGTGGTTTCAGAGATGAGTCGATGGCGCGCGGAATTTCGCGGCCGTCCTTCGGAAGAACGGGCTTCGGAACGGTACTCACGGATTTCGACAATGACGGCGACTCCGACATCATCGTTCTGAACGGGCGCGTTCGACGGTCTTCGGAACAGCCCGGTTCGAATGGTGCTGCTCCGTCGTTTTCCTCCGAATATGCAGAGGCAGCCGATGTCCTGATTTGTGAAGGATCCGACTTTGTCATCGACACCACCGATAGCAACATGCTTTCCAAAACGAAGTCCATTGGTCGAAGCCTGTGTCTCGCAGACATCAATCGTGATGGCCTGACCGATTGCCTTGTGACTTCACTGGATCAGCCTGCCATGCTGTTTCAAAATAGAACAAATCCCTCCGGACACTGGCTGAATGTCCGCGTCATCGAGCCGGCACTCGGCGGCCGCGATGCGATCGGTGCCACTGTGACCCTGAAGACGCAGAAGCAGACTCGTCGACTGTGGCTGCACGGAGGAGGCAGCTATCAGTGCTCGTCCGATTTCTCACTCCACTTTGGACTGGGCTCCGAAACAGAAATTCAGGAACTGCAGATTCTCTGGCCCGATGGAACCACGGAGACTTTTCCGGCGACGTCCGCAGACCAGTCCATCGTGCTGAAGCATGGCGAAGGGAGCCTGAAGACGCCATGACGCCTGAAGAAAAACCTGCTCTCACTGTTCCTGGCGGCCGAGCACGTTTCAGACGTTACTGGCCGGCGGCCCCGGCATTGATAGCTGCCGGCTGCCTCGGATGGTGGTTCTGGCCCAGCACTCCCCCGCTGAAAGAACTGCCTCAGCCAAACACGACTCTTGTCAGTCCGGATGTTCGGGAGTTGATGACGACAACTCGACAGTCCGTTGTGGACTCACCGAATTCCGCGGATGTGTGGGGGCAACTGGGAATGGTGCTGCTGGCTTATGAATTCGACCGGGACTCCGCGCCCTGCTTTCAGAATGCCTCCGCCCTGGACCCGGAAGAGTTTCGCTGGCACTACTGTCTCGGTCTTGCCCTCACGGCCATCAATCGCGATGCCGCCGCTGAAGCGTTCGAGAAAGCGCTTTCGGTCAGTCCAAACGATCCCTGGACGCTCGCGCGACTGGGTGAACTGAAACTCGCTCAGGGACAGCTTCCGGAAGCGAAAGCGTTTCTTAGCAAGGCAGTGGCTGCTTCTTCGCGCCCGTCCGCAAGAACTCGACAGGCACTGGCCCGTACATTCCTGGCGAGCGGTGAGTACATTCCGGCATTGATCGAAGCCATCCGAGCCGTCGAGGCGGCGCCCGATTCACGCATGGCGCTGGAGGTCCTGGCTCAGGCTCAACACCGACTGAATAACCCGGATGCATCAAAGACCCTGGCCAGGATGCAGACGCTGCCGGATCGACCGCTTCCCTGGGAAGATCCTCACGCTGGCTACGTGCTGGCTCAGCGACTGGTCGCATCAAACGCCGAAGACCGAATGCTTCAGGCAATTCAGTCCGGAGACATCCGAGGGGCAATCGAATCCGGCGAACGAGCTCTTCAGAGTCAGTTAGAAAACCAGGCCGTCGCTCTTCGTCTTTCAGAGCTTTATGCGGAAACAGATCGTCCAGACCGAGCCATCGCCATTCTGCAGGAGGAAATCAGACGCCATCCTTCACAGGCGGAGCTGCATTTTCGACTGGGCGTCGTGACGACTCTTCAGGACAACTGGGCCCAGGCGGATCAGCATTTTCTTGAAGCCACAAAGCTGGCTCCGGACTATGTCCTCGCGTGGCACAATCATGGCCAGTGTCTGATGAAACTGGAAAAGTTCCCCGAGGCAGTCACCGCATTTGAAGAAGCCGTCCGACTGGCTCCGGAGCAGAAAGCCTCTCGCATTCACCTGGCTTGGCTGCTGCTGAAAGAGAACCAGACGACCGAAGCAGAAAAACATCTGCGGATCCTGGAAGTTCAGGCTCCGGATGATGCCGAGGTTGTCGAACTGCGTGGCACCTTCAGCAAGACCACGAACACAGAATCCACGCCTTAGCTGCCTGCGTAAATTGAATTCCGTTTTGGAAGGCGACAGGCTGGCCGACAAAAAAGCCACGCGAAACGCGTGGCTTTCAAGACAATTCGAACGGACAGAATTCGCTGCCTACAGGTTGAAGTCAACACCCGTCGCACCATCCGCACCCACATCATAATTGAGTTTGGTTGTGGAAGGATTGCTGTAATCGGCCGGTACAAGCTGTTTTGGACCTTCTGGCTTCTTGGTGCCTGCGGCTCCCATCTGGGCCGCTGCCAACTGTCCTTCGTCAATACCCGCCTCCGGATTCAGTTCCATCCCGGCAACCTTAGGAGCCGCGCCACCTTCAAACTTGGAAATGTAGACTTTGTTTTTGCCCGGCGCTGCGCCCTGAACCAGACGGTAGTTTCCTTCTGCATCCGTCTTCCCAAACCCGATGAAGGTGTCGTTCAGGAACGACACGTCTGCATCGGCCAGAGGCTTGCCACCCAATGTGATCTTGCCGGAAACCGGTACACCACGACTGGGTTTCACGGAGTCGCCGCAGCCAGCTGAAAGCACCAGCAATAGTCCAAACAGAATAGAAATTCTCATCGCCATCGCTCTTTGTGTCAGGAGTTTCCGAAGAAACGAAACCAACGCGGCCGGCGGACATCGAATGTCCGCCGGTCCAACGTTACTCATGCAGACTCAGTCACAGGGACTAGAATTCACCAACGACGGCACCGTCATGAATGTAGGTCAGTCGCCAGAAGGTCAGAGCATCCAGGTTCTCGCTCAGGAACTTCACAGATCCGTCGCCGAGCACTACCTGCATCCCACCGGTGTGCCCGCTTCCGTAACCCCATGCGTACTGACGCTTCAGTGAGTCATTCTGGTAGGCGGCGTTGATCTTGAAGTCCGGGACGTAGGCTGCAATCGTGGTCGCATCCAGAACAGTGGAGCTTCCCGATGGCGTATAGAGGTGACAGCAGGTATGGGTTCCGTTCAGTCCCCATGGTCCAAATGACGCACTCGTTTTGTAGCGTCCGCCACCCCACGCTTCACCAATCAGAATCACGTTGGTTGTGCCATCGGTCAGGTCGCGTAATTTTGCTCCGCCACTGTTTCCGAATGCCCCCTGACGAATGTCTCCACTGTAAGCGGTGTAAGGCGCACTGTAATCTGTCATGCTTCCTGTGCTGAATGCATAACTCGCACGTCGAGCGTTCTCGCGACTGTAAAAATCCGACTGGCTCGTGATCCCCGAACTGCTGACTTCGTTCGACTGAGGATGCGATGGACACTGCAATGCAGGCAAGGCCATTGAAGTAATCGCGACGTTGGGATTGAGTGCCGTATTGCCGGCGATCGGCATTCCATAGGGATTCGACAAACTAAACGTCTGATTAAAGTCACACTGAGCATACGCAGCAGACTGCTCAATGTAGGGCAGCAGCATCACAAATCCGGGAGTGTTCTGCACTCGGTGCGTCGCCGTGTACACAGCCGTACTGTTCAGACGACCGGAGCCATTCAGAGCGGCGGGAAACACATTGTAAGTATCGTGATAATTGTGAAGTGCGAGGCCCCATTGTTTCAGATTGTTTTTGCACTGAGTCCTGCGAGCCGCCTCACGAGCCTGCTGGACAGCCGGAAGCAGCAGAGCAACCAGGATGGCGATAATGGCAATAACCACCAACAGTTCGATCAATGTAAAGCCACGAACACTGCGCAGTTTCATAAGACGCTCCCGAAGGGAAAAAAAAAGGGCGATGAGATCTGCGCAGGCTCAGACCACAGGCAATGAAGGGATGCCGAACGGCTTAATCACCCATGATGGCAAATAGCATGCCTTGCAAAAATATGAGCACTCATTCCAGCATCGGGAATATCAAGTCAACCTGAAGAAAACTCAACATTTCTGAAATTCACGGGCACTGGCTTAAACACCGGGTTACGGCATTTGGTTCCTCATGATTTTACAGATTTCTTCCGGCACCTTTTTGCTGCAAGTTCATTCAGCAGACCTGCTCTTTTTGCAATCAGCTTTTGCAATACGGCGATGGCTTTCCACCCTCAGGCGCGTTCTACAGGAATCACATGACCTTCCGTCAGAAGCTGCTGCCGGCCCTGAATCGCATCCCAGTATCGCTGGCCGAAATCCACACCCAGATGAGCCAGCATGGTGGCACTGAGATCCGCAGGGCTCACCGGATTGTCGCGCACCTGTCCGGCTTGATGATCTGTTGACCCATAGACCTGCCCGCCGGAAATTCCTCCTCCAGCCGTCAGCACGGTGAATGCATGGGGCCAATGATCGCGTCCTGATTTTTCGGTCATCGCATTCTGAGTGAACTGCCCAATCCTTGGCGTTCGACCAAACTCACCGGTGGCAACCACCATCGTACTGTCAAGCAGGCTGCGTTCTCCCAGATCATCGATCAGTGCCGACATGGCCTGATCAAACACCGGCAGCATCCTTTCGCGCAGGACCGGAAAGATGTGGTTGTGCTGGTCCCAGTGAGGTGACACCTTGTCATTAAACGATGTGTCGTGCCAGTTGACGACAATCAGCGGAACGCCGGCTTCGACGAGTCTCCTGGCAGCCAGCAGGCTCCGCCCAAACATTGTATTTCCGTATCGATTGCGGCGTGTGACCGGTTCATCATCCAGTTTGACGGCGCGCGACAATCGCCCGTCTCCCAGCAGGGAAACCGCCGTCTCCTGAAATCCCTCGAAGCGATCTGCCGAATTTCCGAAAACACTCCCCTGCCCTGCCGGCTGAAGCGACCTCAGCAAACCTCGACGACGCTCCAGCCGAAGCGATCCGGCGTCTTCCGGCAGGGTCAGACCCTCCACATCGAACTCGCCTGATTCAAGACTGGCGGGCAAGACAAAGGGATCATACTGAGCCCCCATGCGGCCGCCTGTCTGTCCGGCGATCCGCACCGGCTGCCCAAAAAACTGCGAATGCCATGGGGTGACAATGGCGGGAGGAAGCCCCGGCGGTGCGCTGCAGAATCGAGTCACCATGGAAGCCAGCGAAGGCCAGTCTTCAGGTCTTGCCTGATCAGTTGTGGGTGGCAGCGGATACGGTCGACCGGCGTAGATCTCCGAGCACGCAGGACCATGAACGGGCATGCGATGCTGCATCGATCGGATCAGGCAGACTCGATGCATCTGCGTCGCCAGCATCGGCAGATGTTCACAGATCCGGATTCCCGGCGCCGAAGTGGAGACCGGACGGAACTCGCCGCGAATCTCCAGGGGTGCATCGGGCTTCATATCCCAGAGATCAAGCTGGCTTGGCCCGCCAAACAAAAACACGAAGATCAAGGATCCTGTTCGCTCCGGGCTGTGTATCTCTTCACCCTCTGCGAACGATGCGGAGCAGGCTGTCGCAGACGCGAATCCACCGGCGGTCAGACGAACGACTCCAGGCAATCCCAGCGGAACGCATGACAGCAGAGGCCGGCGCGGGATCAATGGAGTTCGGTTGCCACGTTGTGAAAACATGCGGACTTCGCCGGGTGAAAAACGGCTCGCAGTCGACCTTATGGCAAACTGTGGCAATTCACTTGCATGTCCCATCTGAGGAGCGTATCGTCAGTATGCACTTTGTGCAGAACCTCTGCCAGCGATGTCTGCAGCAAAACAAGTTGACCCTACAGATAAACCCAATAGGGAACCCGGTCTGATCCCGGCCGACTGTCACGCCGACCATGTCTCGGATCACATGACCCGGGCGTCGGGTGCCCACCTTTTATTCTGACAATGGGCGTCAACAAGCGTTTGCTCAGCACATCCTGGGAGAGGTTTTTTCCTGCGCAGAATTCAGTACCCTGCGATACTGAACCCCAGAACCACACTGGCTTCCAACCGCGATTTTGCCACCTCTCAAGACACCCATGAATACAGACTCTGCAGCTTCCAGTGCCGTGATCGATTATCCCGCACGCGACATGACGATCACCGTTGGGGCCGGAATCACGTTCGGCGAACTCTCGGCTCTGCTCAACAAGGAAAACCAACAGCTGCCGGTGGATGTTGCCAGCGACGAAATCACGATTCAGCAAATGGTCGATCAGGACCTCTGCGGTCCTCGTCAATATGGCTACGGAACACTCCGGGATTACGTGATCGGACTTACCGCGGTCGATGGCCAGGGCCGGACGTTTCATTCGGGCGGGCGAGTCGTCAAGAATGTTGCCGGCTACGATCTCTGCCGATTGCTGACAGGGGCTCAGGGGCAGCTCGGCACAATTACCGAAGTCACCTTCAAGCTGCGTCCGCTGCCTGTCGGGACGTGCCTGATGGCGTGTGGGTTCCGCAATCTGCGCGAACTGGAGTCTGCCCTGGACCGGCTTAACGTTTCATCCACGACACCTGTCATCCTGGACGTTGTCAGTCGTTACGCGGCCGAGAGTCTGCTTAAGGATTCCATGCCGGAGCTTCTGGCATCCGATCGATGTGCCAACTCAGCGGCAATCCTGGTTGTGGGTTTCGAAGGACCTGATTCCGCGCTGACATGGCAGTCCACGGCGTTCAAAGACGAGCTTCATGGAACAGCCGAGTGGGTTCATAAGGCTCACAGCAGTCTCGCGTCCGCGACCTTCTGTCGAACTCTGCAGAAAGCTGCTCGGCCATCCGAAGACTGTGCATGGCACGCCAGACTTTCGACTCTGCCGTCGCGAATTTCCTCGGCGATCAAGGTTCTGCACGATTGTGGCTGTGATATCTTCGGTCGAGCCGGGAACGGCATTCTGTACGTCCGGCCATCGTCACATCAAATCGTGACGGACACGCCGGATGAAAAGAGAGCATTCACGACTCTGATGTCCCTGACGTCAGAGGGAACCGGAGCGGATGGAACGGGGGCTGTGCAGATGCTGAAGTCTTCATCGGCCCGCAGCACCCTGCCCTCCTCGGCGGTTCAGAGTTATTCCGATCAGCTGCGATCGCTGCTGGGAACGGCCGTAAGGTGATGAACTTCGGTGGTCGAGGACTACAATCTGTCGATGGGCAAGGTCCCTGGGATAAATCGCCCCGAGACCAACCGACGATCAGGAAGAGCATTCGAACTCTTGTTTCAAAGGAATCTGTGGAGTGACTCCGTCCGAACAACCCTCTTCAGTGACGCACGGAAAGACTCCCGGAAGTTCCATTCCGTATGATCGTTTTCTGGACTGCGTTCACTGCGGCCTCTGCACGGCCGCCTGCCCGACGTACGTTGAAACGGGAAACGAAAACGATGGTCCTCGAGGGCGCATTTATCTGATGCGCGCCGTGGTGGACGGTCGAACCGAACTGACTCCGGCAATTCGCAATCATCTCGATCTGTGCCTCGACTGCCGCAGCTGTGAAACCGCATGCCCCAGCGGCGTTCAGTACGGACGACTTCTGGAACCATTCCGTGTCGATATGCAGCAGATTCCTGTGCCCCAGGAATCCGGACCTGCCAAGAGTTCCGAAGATGACTGGTTCCAGCGCTGGATCCTGTTTGGTCTGTTCCCGTATCGAGATCGCATGAAGTGGGCTCTGATGCCCGCACGATGGATGCAGAAGCTTGGACTGGACCGGCTGGCTCAGAAGGCCGGGCTGCTGAAACTTCTGCCCAAAAAGCTTCAGCGCATGCAGGAGCAACTGCCGCGACTTCGAAAAGCAGAACCGGCCCTTCCGGAATTTCTGCCGGCCAAAGGCCAGCGGCGAGCACGTGTGGGGCTGTTCCTGGGCTGCGTCGCCGACGCCATGTTTCGTCATGTGCACTGGGCGACGGCTCGAGTCCTTCAGGAAAACGGTTGTGATGTCGTGATCCCTTCCTCGCAGTCGTGCTGCGGAGCCATTCATTACCACAACGGAGCATCGCGGCCGGCCATCGATCTGATGGACGTGAACGCGACAGCGTTCGCTGATCCTTCTCTGGATGCCATCATTGTCAATGTCGCTGGCTGCGGCTCGATGCTGAAGGATTATGGACACATCGCCGAAGAGCTTCACGGTCACGAAACCGAAAACCCCGCGGTGAAACAATCGACTGCGTTCTCGGGCCGAGTTCGCGACGTTCAGGAGTTTCTGGCTGCACTGGGTCCCGTCAAACCGGAAGGTCGCATCGAAGCCGTCGTGGCTTATCAGGACGCCTGCCATCTGCAGCATGCTCAGAAGATTCGCCAACAGCCTCGCGACCTTCTGAAACTGATCCCGGGCATTTCGCTCCGCAACATCGCCGAACCGGAACTCTGCTGCGGCGCCGCGGGAAGCTACAACCTGACACAGCCCGATATGGCCGATCGCCTGGGACAGCGAAAAGTGAATGCACTTCTCGAGGTCACGCCGGACGTGATCGTGTCGGCCAACGCCGGATGCTCCTTGCAGATCCAGACTCATTTGCAGCGACGTGGCAAGCCCGTTCCGGTTCTTCACCCGATGGAACTGCTGGATCTGAGCTATCGCCGGCAAACACTGAAGGACATCACTTAGCCATTCGGTTCACTCAGCCGATTCCCATCAACTCTGCTTCCTTTGTCGCGCCGGTGACTTACTTCCAACGGGAACACTCACATGCGGATTGCCCCGGATCAAGAATCGCCAGGGAAGATCGGCTGATCGTGTGATACCGATTCGTGTGTCCGCGGCAATCTTCGATGCATCGAAGTCCGATCGACGCGCGCTGAGTCTTCGAGTTGCGGTCAGCAGTGAGCATCCATGGTCTGCGGCGCACAGGCCAATCGCCCGGCCCAGCTTCCCTGGTCCGGAACACAGCGAATGAAGGCGGTCCACTCCTCGACGCTCAGCCATCGTATCCAGGCCCGACTGCGGTTCGAGAGCTCGAAACAGAACAATGCCGTCATGAGCCAGAACATTCAGCATCCAGTGGATGCCATAGTTGATGTAAACGTAAGCCGTACCGGGCGCATTCGATTCAAAGAACCGGCGGGCTGACGGACGAAAGGCCGTGTGACAGGCTTCGTCTCCGTTTGCAGCGTAGGCTTCGGTCTCAACGATCGTCCCGGAAACATTGTCCCAGTGAAGCGTACAGCCCAGCATCTCTCGGGCGACAAGCAGTGTCGGCCGGTCAAAGAACTCAAACCCCAGCGGATCCATCACCTGACCAACGATCACCGAGGGAGCCTTAGAAGCCCTTGTCTTCTTCTTCCAGCTGTGCCTGAAGCTGATCTCGCTCGCGACGAGTCGTTTCCAGGTCAAACATCAGATATTTAACGTCCAGACGCAGCTGAGAAAGTGCTTCCTGAACCAGATTCAGGATTCGACGCCGACGGTGGATCGAATCGGCAACACGGTTGAAGGCCGCAGCCAGAGATTCCTGTTCCGGTCCCTTCATGGCCTGAATCAGACGTCCCAATTCCAGCATTTCCGCCGGCAGAGCTTCGGTTTCCGTATCATTAAATCGTCGAGAAGCAGACATGACTCGGTTCCTGCAGGCCGGGAGCTGGAGGGAGGAAATGACTTGAATGATTCTTGTCAGCACCCCAGGCTCTCACAAGCAAATTGGAGAAGCGACTTGAGTCTTTTTCCAAAGTTCGACGATCATCCAGCGGCTGCAAACGCAGCCTTCCCGAATAACCCGAATTCACAGGCTTTCCATTTTGGAAACCGATTCGCATCATCGTCAAAATCGGAAATTCTGGGCTCGGTGAAATCCACATGATAGTGGTAAACTACCCAGCCTCTTCAACTTGTGATCCGGACATGGACGTCGATGAGCGGTCGCTTGCGAACGAAGAATAACCTGAAGCCGGTCTGCCGGCTTGATGCTTTGGTTTGCGCTGATCGTGCGCCGGGCGATCGGTGGTTCTCAAGGTCCAGACCGTGCCTGCTCGGCGGACTTCTGGCGTTCTGGCTGGTGGCGTCCGCTCCGGTTTCTGCGTCGGATGAAACGACACGGCAGCCGCTCCGATGGTCCACGTCGTCGACTCTTTCAGCGACGCAGGTCAACAGCGAAACGGTGACGGAAGCGTCGGAGTCTTTCGAACGTTTTCAGATTCTGAATCCGGGGACACCGGAGCTCGTCCGTATCGAAGCCAGCATTCCACCGTCCATGCTGCACAATGATTTTGTGGCAACGGTCAACGCTGACGCAACGACCACTGGTGCTCAACTGTCGCTGGTCATTCTGTTGCCGCACTATGCGGACCCGCGGACAGGTTTGCCTCTGACGGTACTTCTGCCAGGGGATTCGATTACCGAGGCGGAAAGCAATCAGCAGCTCAAGGTCGCTGTTTCCAGAAAGGCTGTAGAGACTCTGCTCAGACGAACGCGGGCTGAACTGAATCAGTCCGAAATTCAGTCGCGTGATGCCGTCGTTGTCGGCCTGGCGATGGTGATGGAAGCATCGCCTGGTGAAAACTGGCTGGACATTGGGCGTGCCGAATGGGGTCCTTCGATCACTCCCAAGGATTCGCTTCAGGAGAAGATCCGACAGATTACGCGTGAAGAAAAGAGTCGCGACTCGGAACGGAACTTTGTGGCCATGGATGTCGAGCTGGGAGCCATCATGCTCGACAAGCGCCCTGTGATACTTCGACTACTGCCCGATCATTCAGAGCACGTGGAGACGCTTCAGCAGCTGGGGATTAACGCTGTCTGGGTTCCTGACTATCAGGCCACAGACCGGGCACGGCAGCTCTGGCAATCCGGGCTCGCCGTTCTGGCCACTCCTCCACTGCCTGCGTTTGATTCAGACGACTACACGCATGTCACACAGTCGCTGCCGCCGCTGGATATGCAGTGTCCGAATGTGTCTGCCTGGTACCACGGGACTCGAATTCCCCCATCATCGCTTCCCCTGCTGCTGGGGTGGTCAAGAGAAGTGCGAAGCGCGGATCGAGTCTTTCAGCGTCTCCAGATGGCGGACGTTACCGCCGCGGAAGGCGCCGTGGCTCGAGAGATCGACCTGGTGGGAATGGGGCGTCACGTTGTCGGACGCGAAGAGAGTTTCGGGATTCTGAGGAACCTGCTTCTGCAGCGACAAAAAGCCGCTGGTCAGCTGTCATTCCCGTGGACCTGGATCCAGGTTGAGCCTTCTGCCACTCAGATGCACTGGCGGCAGAATGGCCTGCTGCCATACGTTGAGCCCGAGCAGATTCATCATCAGGTCTATGCCGCACTGTCAGCCGGTTATCGAGGCCTTGGATTCTGGAAGACTCGACAGCTTCAGATTGATAATCCTGCCGACCGCGAGACGAGTCTGGCGATTGAACTGGCCTGCATGGAAGTCGATCTGCTGGAACCGTTTCTTGCCCGAGGACGCCGGGAAGGCTATCTGGCGCTTCAAACGGAAGCCTCGAAGGCACGAACCGGAAAGAAGGGTCGCCCTTCATTCGCCTCGTCGTTCAGCGGCACCGAAGCAAGCGTCATTGTGACAGGCCTGGAAGGTCCGCGCGATCACGATGCTGCGGTGATCAGCAGTAACAATGCGACACTGATTCTGGGGACAGCCTGGGATTCGGTTTCACAGTTTGTCCCGGGCCCGATGTTCGAGCGGGAAGTCAGTCTGATCGTAGCCGCTTCCGAAACAGCATCGGCCTGGCAGATTTCCACCAGTGGCATCAGCAGCCTTCCGCGAGAAGTAACGGCTGGCGGGCTCTCACTGCGAATCAGAAACTTCGATCAGTCGGCCGCCATCATCGTAACTTCAGATCCTGGCGTCATTCGAACGCTGGAGCAGAAGATTCACAGCATGGCCGAACGGTCAGCGGATAAGCACATTGAACTTGCCGAACTCAAATACCTGCGAGTGCTGAATACCGTGGAGATTCTGCGCGAAGAACATGAGATTCCGCCTGGCAGTGATGCCCTGATCGCATCGGCTCGCCAGCTGCTGGATAAGGCCCAGTTTGAACTGAAGACGAAGGACTATCAGGAATCCACTTTGCTGGCTCGCGATGCCATGAGAAATCTGCGTCAGGTTCAGCAGCTGTGCTGGAAGGACGCAATTGCCGAACTGACATCCGCCACGGCTTCGCCTCATACGATTTCGTTTCAGACCCTGCCTGAACACTGGAGGCTGATGCACTACCTGGACCAGCAGAGCTTCCGAATGACGGACAATCTTCTGGCCGGCGGTGACTTCGAAGATCGCCGCACGATCCTTCAGGCCGGATGGAGTCGCGATGCGGCCGACAAGAGCATCTTTTCTGCCACAGCGGATATCATCTCAGACGGCCGAACGGGCAAGATACTTCGGCTGGCTGCGTGGCATTCCGATCCTTCCGCCAGGACCGGAAGTCGTGATGATCTGACTCCCCTGGTTGTGACGTCTCCCCCTGTCGACGTGAATCCGGGCGATGTTGTGATTGTGCAGGGGCGAGTTCGACGCGGCCGCGCGGTCAGTGCGGCTTCGTCCCGCCCGCTGCTGATTTTTGATTCCGAACTCGGACCTGAATGCGGCATCAGAACAGAGCTGGATTCCGAATGGACGCCCTTCGAAATGACACGCCCGATCTCTCACGGCGGACCGTTTCGCCTGAGCTTTGGTCTGGTCGGTCAGGCAGAAGTCCATCTGGATGATCTTTCCATCCGCACGGTTCCCGCCCTGAATTCTCCCAACGTTGTCCCGGCCGGAATGACGACCGAAGAGACTTCCAACTGAGGCGTCAGAGTCTTACTCTGCTTCGGGCACGCGATCCGCCCTTCTCAGAGAGAATGCTCGATGAACCTTCTGGATCTTCAGGAACAGACTCGCCGCAGATGGCTGACATCGTCGGCCAGTGGTCTGGGATCAGCCGCACTGCTGTCTCTGCTGGCTCAGGATCCGTGTCGTTCCGAAGACAGTCAATCAGCACTGACATCCGGTGCACCAGGCAGTCTGTCACACTTTGCACCAAAGGCGAAAAGCTGCATCTTCCTTTTTCAGGCAGGTGCTCCGTCGCATCTGGACCTTTTTGATCCCAAGCCAAAGCTCAACGAACTGGATGGCAAACCGCTTCCGGACAGCCTTCTTCAGAAAGTGCGTTTTGCGTTCATCCAGAAGGAAGGAGCCGTGCTGCTGGGTTCTCAACGTCGCTGGCGCAAGTATGGCGACTGCGGAATGGACTTCAGTGATTACCTGCCGAACATCGCCACGTGCGCGGACGATCTGCTGATGATTCGATCGCTGCATTCGGAGCAGTTCAATCATCACCCCGGGCAGCTTTTGCTGAGCTGCGGGCGCGCCAGTTTCGGGCTGCCAACGATGGGCAGCTGGCTGACTTACGGACTGGGGACTGAGTCACAGAATCTGCCAGGCTATGTGGTTCTGACCAGTGGACGAGGATCCAGCGGAGGAGCGTCGTTATGGTCGAGCGGTTTCCTGCCATCTCATTATGCGGGCGTGTTGTTTCGAAATCAGGGCGATCCTGTTCTGAATCTTTCCAACCCGGAAGGCATCAGTCCCGAACTGCAGAGGCGCAGCCTGGATGCCATTCGATCGCTGAACCAGGAACGCTTTGAACAGATGCAGGATCCGGAAATTAACAGTCGAATCGAAAGCTACGAGCTGGCTTTTCGAATGCAGTCCGCCGCTCCGGAACTGATGGACCTGTCGGGCGAATCGCGTTCAACGCTGGATGCGTATGGGCTCGATCGGGCTCAGCATCCAAAGGCTGCCGGTCGGGGAAACGTTGCGAATGCTCACCTGACCTTCCCGCGCAACTGCCTGCTGGCTCGTCGGCTGGTGGAACGCGGTGTCCGCTTTGTGAACATCATTTACGAAGCGTGGGATCAGCACAGCGATATGGACAAAGATCTGCCATACAACTGCTGGGTCGTGGACCAGCCGATCGCGGCTTTGCTGAAGGATCTGAAACAGCGAGGACTGCTGGACTCCACGCTGGTCGTCTGGGGCTCGGAATTTGGTCGTACTCCGCTGGGTGAAAATCGCAAAGGTCGTGAAGCGAACACAGGACGAGACCACCATCCGTACTCGTTTACGCTCTGGATGGCGGGCGGCGGAATTCGAGGCGGTCAGATCTACGGTGAGTCTGATGAAATCGGCTGGGGCATTGCGCGTGACCCGGTCCACATCAATGACTTTCACGCCACCATGCTGCATCTCTTCGGTCTCGATCATCTGCAGCTGACTCACCGCTTTCAGGGCCGTGACTTCAGACTGACCGATGTGGGTGGACGCGTCATTCAGCCGTGGCTCACCTGAGTCAGTGCCAATCCCCCTCGGCCTTTGGCACAATGCCGTCGAGGAAGATCCTTAGAGGTCTGAGCACGAAACGCGTGACTCGTTCTGAGAGTCTTTCCTCTGTGCACTTTCGTTCGCCCTTTTGAATTCGGATCCAGACCGTGCTGCCGCTGAAAGACAATATTCCTTCCCGGACAACGCCCGTTGTGAACTACGTGCTGATCGGGCTTTGCATCCTGGCCTTTCTGGTTCAGATCTCCGATCCCGATGGCGGAATCACACTGAAGTGGGGCTTCATTCCCAGCCGAGTCTCAAAGCCGGATCAGCCGATCGTGATCGAACACCATGAACTCGTGCAGACGCCATTCGGTCTTCGCGAAGAAACGGCTCGCACAGAAGTTCCAAATCCTCCAATCCCGGCCTTCATGACCGCGCTGACGTGTGTCTTTCTGCACGGAAGCCTCATGCATCTTCTGGGCAATATGTGGTTTCTTTACATCTTCGGCGACAACGTCGAAGACCGACTGGGGCACCTTGGTTACCTGATCTTCTACCTGGGCTGTGGTATTGCCGCGAGCTTTGCTCATTATCTGACCGACCCGGGTTCCACCATCCCGACGATTGGTGCCAGCGGTGCGATTGCGGGAGTCATGGGCGCGTATCTGCTGCTGTATCCTCATGCCAGTGTTCTGGCCCTGGTACCACTTGGGTTTCTGATTCAGACGATGGTCATTCCGGCCCCGTTCTTCCTGGGCCTTTGGTTCCTGATGCAGCTGCTTCAGGGATCATTTGCGGTTGGAACGGCTGAAGCGGAAGGCGTGGCCTGGTGGGCACACATTGGCGGCTTTGCAGCCGGATTCGCCATCGCCTGGCTCCTGGGAGCGGCAGGCCAGACAAAGCCAAAAGTGGTCGTCGTTCGACCCGGAACGGAGGAGCGTTTTCGACGAATCCGAACGCCGTGGGACTGAAACGAAAACGCCCGGCATCACTGCCGGGCGTCTCTTGTCCTCTGAGTCAGATCCTCAGTCATCAGCCATTCAGAAGAGCATCGCTCTGCATGATCTCGGCCATGACTTCGTCGATCAGGGCACCTTCGCTGGCCATCACAACGGCCTCTGCAGACTCTGCAGAAACCATGACCTTTGGTGGCTCAACAGGTTCCACTGGTGCAACGATGACAGACTGAGGCGGAGCAATCTGCTCGGAAGCCTCGTCGGCGAACACAGCCAGTTCCGGCTGCAGTGCTGCCAGGAGAACCGGAGCGTCATTCTTCTTCGCTGGCGCATCATTCGCGGCGATCACAAACGCCTGAGCCAGGCTCCAGTTGCTGGACTGTCCAAGTGAGTTGAAGGCTCGAATCCAGAACCGGTAAGTGCTGGGTCGCAGAGCCTGACCATCGGGCAGCGTGTAAGACGCCTCTGTTCCGGACGGGTTCAGCTGGAACGTCAGCACATTCAGCACGATGTTCTCGTTGCGAACCATGTCACGGACGAGAATTTCGTATCGGAATGAGCCTTTGTCGTGCGTCCAGGTAAAGGTCGGCGTGCGGTCAGTAATGGTGTCCTTTGGTCCGATGATTGTCGGCGTCGCCGGATTTGGAACATCGATCCGGAAGGAAAATCGCTCACTCCATTCGCTCATTTCACCGGACGCGTTGTACGCTCGAACTCGAGCTGAGTAGGCATACTCGCCAAGTCTCTGAGCCGTCGGGATCGTGTAGGATTCGGTTGTGATACCCGAAACACTCACGACCTTAGTCGTTCCAAGGGTAACGTTGTCGATCTGAAGTTCGTAGAACGGTGCCTTGGTGGACATCGTCCAGATGAAGGTCGGATTGGGATTCTCGACGCTGCCTGCCAGATTCGCCTTTGGATCAGTGATGACCGGGATGACTGGAGTGGCTTCGTCGATGGTGAATGTGAACATCGGGCTCCATTCACCGACTTCTCCGGCGCTGTTGATACCACGAACCCAGGAGCGGTAAGCCCCCTGAGTCAGGTTGGTCAGCGAGGTAAAGCTGGTTGTGGTGATGTCCGACCTTCGGATGATCTGGAACTGGCCCGTCGTCATGTTATTGACCCACAGTTCATAGCGAACAGCACGGGCTGCGGCCGTCCATGTGAAGGTGGGGTTCAGCGTCGTGATCAGCTTTGGTGTTCCAGTCGCACCAACAGGTCCAGTCATGACCGGTGTGGACGGTGGAAGAATATCGACGGTGAATCGGAGACCTGTGCTCCATGGGCTGTATTCGCCATTGCCGTTGGCCGCTCGAATCCAGGCGACGTAATTCCCCTGATCGAAGGCCGGTGGATCGTAGAAGCCCTTGTCGTAGGGCAGATCGCTGACACGCAGGTACTGAGCCTTGCCTGTTGTGAGATTATTCACCCACAGATCATAGGAGGCTGCAGCCTCGACAAGGTTCCATGTAAATCGAGGATTGCTGCTGGTCGTCGTGGCAGCAGGAGCTGTCAGCACGGGAGTCGCCGGAATCGGTGCATCAATCGTGAACTCCACCATGGCGCTCCACGCACTGGTTTCGCCAACGGTGTTCACCGCCTGGACCCATGCTCGGTAGACTCCATCCGGCAGAGCACTGAAGTGAACGTAAGAGGTCCCGGCATAAGCCGTGCGGTAAATCACACGTTCGCCGTTACTGACGCGCGTCACCCACAGATTGTATGTCGCTGCGTTGGCCGGAGCCGTCCATTCGAACGTTGGGAACGAGACGCCAATATCTCCACGTGGTCGGATAATCACTGGTGATGTCGGCGTTGGAATATCAACAGTGAACGAAACAACGTTGCTATAGGCACTCACCGAGCCATTTGAGGTCACTGTGCGGACGCTGGCTCGATAATCTCCCTGAGGGAACTGCTGAACGGCGGTATGGCTGAGACCCGTCACGTTCCTTGTGTAGTAGTTGGTCCAGACTCCGGTTGTCGCATTGAAGCGTTCGACAAGCAGGTCGTAGGAAACGGCTGCTGCCCCCTGTGTCCACTGGAAGTCAGGAACGGCGTTGGCGAGCGTTCCAGTCGGCCCCAGCATGGTTGGAATACCCGGCATCGGAGTATACGAACCGTCAACGAAGTACTCACCCACTGAACCGTATTCGTCGGTGGAGGTCACTTCGAGGAAGTAACGGCCCGCGCTGACGGTGTATGTGACAGTGCCACCGAGGCTGTTGGTTGGGTTGTCTTCAACCAGCAATGTTCCAGCCGAATCGTAGAGCCTAACAATCGCATCCAGATTCGATCCTGGATTCAGATTCAGCCCTGCATAAAAGTTATTGACGTTCAGCCCTTCAAGCGTGAATGTCACCTGACCTGCGTCGGCATCAAAGTAGAAGAAATCGCTGTCAGTGTTCGTCTCAAGAATACTGCTGAAATCAACCACTCCCGTCTGCGAAGCCGGGAGCAGAGATGCGGTCTGTCGAGTCGAACCGTAGGCGTCAGTGCGATAGCGAACGGTCTGGTTCTGTGTTCGTGTAATCAGAGCCATGTCGTCCTGAAGACCACCGGCACCGAAACTCGGTCCATTATCCCAGGTATCTCGAAGGCCTGCGTATGGCGTGCCCATGATCGGTCCGAGACGGTTGTCCCCTGAACGGTAGTCGTTCGTATTGACGTCGGTACTCTGATGATTCAGACCGAAGGCGTGCCCTACTTCGTGCGATCCAGCAACGGCCGCGTTCTTTGGCCATGCGTCAACGGCGGTGAAGACGAAAACGCTGTTGGATGCACTGTTGGAAAACGAATTGATGAAAGCCAAACCGTAAGCCCCGGAGTTGCTCCATGCTCCGTCCCCGCCGAACACAACGCGAAGTGACTCAAAGTCGTTAATTGCGGTCGGCTCGACAGTCGTCACGTTGATCTGGAAGGGCGCGAAATCCTCGGACATGCGATACCAGATCTCTTCGATCCGGCGAAGCTCTTCCGCGTTAAAGTCCGTCGCATCCGCATCGATGTTGTAGGCAGGCGTGGTGAAGGAGTTTCCGTTGTTCCAATTGGAACTTTCGATATGCCCGTCGAAGTCCAGGTAAATACTCACCGGAGCACTTGGCATGCTGTTCAGAGCAGGAACCAGCAACGCAGGAACGATTCGCTGTTCCAGGACGTCCACAGCACCAACGCGACGATATACTGTACGACGCTGCTGTTTTTCAGCTGAGAAAACAGCCCGAAATACTTTCCAGACGCCAGATTTTGATCCCATCGTTCGGTCCCGACAAACGTCACTGAGAAAATAACACCGGGCAAAATACGATACTGGCCGACGATCACTTGCAACAGTTTCCACGGAACTTGCCGCCAGATCGTCAAGACACCCCTGAGCGCAACCGGAATGTCGGCAAAAACACTCCCGGTTACTATCGGACGTCAAACCCTCCGGAAAGCCAACAGAAGATTTCTAGATCCCGCGATTGTGCAATCTGTTGACAGAATCCCGGCGATCCCTCCGGTAAGAAGGATGAGAGAATATGGGAAGCCGCAAGCAAATGCTCCAATTTTTACGAAAAAACTTACGAAAGCAGGTGCCCATTTGGCTTCACCCCTACTCACCATTCCACCTCATTTCTGCATCGTTTTTTCATCCCCATGTCACAACCCGATTGTTCCAACCGGACGACCGCTCCTGCGTGGGACGTCTGAATCCCAGAACCGCCATACACCCTCACAGACATCCAGAAAACTATACCCATGAACAGGCACCCAATGGATTTCGGCTTACTCTGAAATAATCGCCCGGTCACGAACATCGTTACCATGCCGCCCAAAGGCTCCGGGGAGTTCCTTCTTTGTCGTCAGACAGCGATTCCGTGGCAACCGATGCCTCTAATGCATTGCCATTGTCTCAGCGAGAGACTGTCGAGAAATCATGCCTCCTTCACCAGGGAATAATCAAAGGTTTTCTTAGGGGCATTTTGGGGCGGGAGGAACTGGTTGAAGAAGGCTTCCAGCGAACAGTTCTGAAGGCCATTCAGTCGGCGGATTCGGTCAATCTCGCGAAGGTGCGCGGGTGGCTTTTTCGAATTGCTCTGAATGAAGCTCGCCAGATCATTCGCAGCACTCGAACAAGGAAACAGCACGAATCCAGCCTGCTCGACGGTCTTCCAAAGGAACCCGGCAGCAGGGAAAACTCGGAGGCGGAACGGCGAGTCGAAGATGCGGAGTCTGTCAGAATTGTTCGAGAGGCGATTGAACTGTTACCTCCCGAATATCAAGTCGTTCTGACTCGGCGGCTCTTTGGTGAAACACCGTTCCTGGTGATTGCAGAAGAATTAGGAGTGCCGATTGGCACGGTACTGACATGGATGAGGCGAGGACTGGAGAAGCTCAGGGACAATCCTCGAATACGTGAGTTGTTGTGACGGCCCAGGCAAAGTCTCAATACGAGATGACAGTATGAAAACTTCTGCGGATGATGACCAATTCTGGCAGGCAGCTCTCTATGCCCTTGGCGAGTGTTCGCCGGAAGAACGCGCGTTGTTCGAAGAGCAGCTTTGCCATGATGAAGATCTTTGTCTCTCCCTGGCAGAAGCCGGGCAATTGATCGGACTGGTCCGGACATCGCAACATTCAACCGAACGCGTGACGCTGTCTCAAACTCCAGCGATCCCTTCGCCGGGCAGCCGCCCTTCTCAGTTTCGCCCACTCGCGGCAATCTGCAGCACGATCGCCATTGTCATGCTGACACTCGGTGTCGCAGGACTGTCGAGCACCAGCGTGATTTCCGAAGCGGAACTGGTTTCACAAATCATGAATTCCGAATCTGCAGTCGAAGAAGCGGATCTGGAGATTCCCGACTATGAATGGCAGGAACTGGAGACACCCAACTGGCTCCTGACGGCGATCGAACTTGAAGACACGACTGAGTCCGTTCCGGAAGATTCTCTGGATGATTCCAGCATTTAGATCAGAAAGCGTTGCTGTGAATTCACTCTCAGTAAGAAGCGCTCTCGTCAAATGGACGTCCGGATGTCTGTGCGCCTGCCTGTTGCAGATGTCTCTGCACGCCCAGGAAGCATCGCCAGCGAAAAAGACAACACCTGCTGGCGACCAGCAGTCTTCAGAACAGGCTGATGCGAAGCCCGAGGCCGCTCGAAAGGCAGGCAAGACGGCTCTTTCAGAACAGGAGCAGCAGCTGGCGATGGATTTCGCGAAAGAGCACCATCCAGAGCTGTTTCGACTTCTGGAACAACTTCAGAAATCCCGGCCTGCGGAGTTCTCACGAGGAATCCGAGACCTGCATCAGCAGACACAGGCCATCCAGAAAACAAAAGAACGCAACCCCGCTCGTTATGAGTCACAGCTGGCGGCCTGGAAGCTGGATTCGCAGATTAGGGTTTTGACGGCTCGCTGGGCGATGACCAAAGATTCGGCCCTGGAAAAACAGATCCGTGACCTGCTCGCGCAACGTCTGGAAATGAAAAGAAGCCAGCTCGACGCCGATGAAAAACGCCTGCGAGAACAGCTTCGCAGGATCGAAGAACAAAAAGCCTCGATGAATACACCAATTGAAGAACGTGTCACGGCAGAATGGGAGCAACTGTCTCGCAAAGTGTCTGCTGCCCGCCGTGAGACCACCAGCAAAACGAAAGAACCGGGTCAGTCGCCATGACGGTGGCTTGCTGAAGATCGTTCGACCGGCTTCTAAGGACCAGGATCAGGAACATGAAAAGTTTAGCCCTTCGATATTCGCCGCTTTCCATTGGCTTCCTCGTCATGAGCCTGACGCTCTGCTGTTTCTCCAGCAGCAGCGTTTTGGCTGATGATCAGCCTGTGATGGATTCCGTTGCGAAGCGATTCGTGTCCACAGACACCGCGGCTCCGGACTTCCAGAAGCACGTGGTTCCTCTGCTGGGCAAGCTTGGCTGCAATGGCCGATCGTGCCACGGATCGTTTCAGGGTCGAGGCGGCTTCCGGCTGTCTCTGTTCGGCTACGACTTCAAGACCGACCACGATGAACTCTACGGACGGCTGGATCCGGAGGTCCCTGCCGACAGTATGATCCTTCGCAAAGCCCTCATGCAGGATCAGCACGAAGGCGGCCAGCGCATGAAGGAAGGCAGCTGGGAACATCACCTGCTCCTTCGCTGGGTGCAGGCGGATGCAGGCGGTCGCGTTGAAACCCCTCCAACGCTGACTCGACTGGAAGTCACTCCTTCCGAAATCCAGTTCAGCGCCGAAGGACAAACTCAGCAACTGAAAGCCGTTGCCATCTGGACCGACGGAACTCGCGAAGACGTCACGACTCTTTGCCGCTTCCAGACAAACGATGACCAGGTGGCCGACATCAATCAGGAAGGACTCGTCGTTGCCAATGCTCCAGGCGATACGCATGTCGTGGCCTCTTATGACAGCGCGGTTGTGCCGGTGCCTGTCATCCGTCCCGTGTCGCCTCAGTTCGGCGAAAATTACCCCATGGTTGCAACGCCGACGAAGGTCGATGAACTGGTCGTTCAGAAGCTTCGAAAGGTCGGCATCGTTCAGTCCGAAACCTGCACCGACGCAGAATTCCTCCGTCGAGTCAGTCTGGATGTGACGGGGACTCTGCCAACGCCAAAGGAAGTGCGCGAGTTCCTGGCTGACACCACGCCGGACAAGCGTCGCCGCAAGATTGACGAACTGCTGGAGCGACCGGGCTATGTTTCCTGGTGGACAACCAAGCTGTGCGACTTCACAGGAAACAGCGACGATAAACTGAACAACGTGACTCCGGTTCAGGCCGAAGCATCAAAACAGTGGTACGCGTGGATTCACAAACGCGTTCAGGACAACATGCCGTACGATCAGATCGTCGAAGGCATCGTGCTCGCGGTCAGTCGCAACTCTGGTGAATCGTATCAGGACTACTGCACGAACGTTTCAAAGCTGTATCACAAAGGCGGACCGGGTGCTGCCGGTTACGCGGACCGACAGGGACTGGCTCACTTCTGGGCTCGTCAGAATTTCCAGACGTCCGAAGATCGAGTCATCGCGTTTGCTTACACGTTCCTGGGAACTCGCATCCAGTGTGCTCAGTGCCACAAGCATCCGTTTGACCAGTGGACTCAGGATGACTTCAAACAGTTTGAAGGCTTCTTCAAGGGAACAGTCGGTCGTCAGAATGCTCGCCCCGACGCCAAGGAAGACTATGAAAAGATGGTCAAGGGCTTCGAAGGCACTGAAGGCCTGAAGGGCAACGACCTGCGTCGCATCCTGGCCGAACAGGCTCAGAAGGGCGCGACGATTCCTCTGGCCGAAGTCTACACCGTGAAGGCTCAGCCGGTTCGAAAGAATAACAAGAACAACAAGAACCCGGATCGTCGCGGCGGCAATGTGCCTGGAACAGCAAAGATCCTGGCCGGGCCTGTCATCGAACTGGCTCAGTACGAAGATGTGCGTCAGCCTCTGATGGACTGGCTGCGATCTCCGGACAATCCTCTGTTCGCAAAAGCCTTCGTGAACCGAGTCTGGGCGGCCTACTTCAACGCCGGTATCGTCCAGCCGTCTGATGACCTGAACCTGGCAAATCCGCCAGTCAATGCGGAGCTGCTGGATTACCTCGCGAAGGGTTTCATCGAACACAAGTTCGACATGAAGTGGCTGCATCGCGAAATCCTGAACAGCCGAACGTATCAGCTGAGCTGGATTCCGAACTCGACGAATCGCCTGGATGAAAAGAACTTCAGCCGCGCGGTGCCTCGACGTCTGCCGGCCGAAGTCGCATACGACATCATGGTCCAGGCAACTCTGAACGACGAAAAGAATGCCGACTATGTGACACAGATGGATAAGCGAGCACTCGCGATTCCAGGCTCGGGTCTTCGAGCACGCGGCCGAACACCAGCGGATTATGCTCTGACGGTCTTCGGTCGTTCGATCCGCGAAAGCAACTGCGACTGTGACCGCACGGAAGAACCAAGTCTGCTGCAGACCATCTACGTTCGAAACGACAGCCAGTTCCTTTCCCAGCTGGATGCCAACGACGGATGGCTGGCCGCGATGGCAAAGGCAAACAATCTGACGTTCACTCGTCGAAGCACGCCGGACGCCAATGATGCTCAAAAGGATCGACGCAACCAGGCAAAGGCTCGCTTCACGGCTCAGATCAAGAAACTCAAAGAACGCATCGCGGAAGCAGAAAAAGCCGGCCGCGAAGCTCAGGTAACTTCGCTGAAGGAACAGCTGAAGAAGATCCGTGACCAGGCCGAGAAGTCCGGTACTCCGGAAGCGGAACTGGAATCGGCCGTCGCGGCCGCGGAAACTTCTCCCGCCGCACCAGCGACTCCAGCGTCCACACTGAACACAGACGAAGTGATCAACGATGCCTACCTGCGAACTCTGTCTCGCTTCCCAACCGCCGATGAACTCCAGACGGCAAAGACTTACATCGCCGAATCACCAGATGCTGTCGAAGGAATTCGAGGAGTCCTGTGGGCTCTTTTGAATACTCGCGAGTTCATTGTCAACCACTAAGACATTGCACGGAGTTTATGTGTCGAGATAGCGGTACGGCGCAAGCCGTCCGGTGCCGAACCAACCGGAGGGCTCGCGCCCTTCCGCTACTTTCCAGTTCATTCCTCACCCAGAGATGTGCACACACAGACCTTCCCTTTGAACACAATCTGAAATTGTCTGAGGAGCAGTTCATGGCTTTCTTCCGAACCTGTGATGGTGTTGGACGACGAGACGTTTTGAAGGCGGGTGTGATCGGAGCTGGCGGACTGTCCCTGGCAGGATATTCACAGCTTCAGGCCGAGAACGCGCTGAATCCGAACGCCAAAGCCAAGGCAGCGATCTTTGTGAATCTGAACGGTGGTCCGTCGCACATGGACACGTTCGACCTGAAGCCCGATGCTCCTTCGGAATACCGCGGCGAGTTCAATCCGATCCAGACGTGCCTGCCGGGCGTGATGATCTCCGAACATCTGCCGAAGACGGCCACGTGCATGGACAAGTTCACGCTGCTTCGAGGTGTCACGCATGCCGTGGCGGCTCATGAGCTGGGAACGAAGTACGTCAACACGGGAAATCGTCCGCTGCCTTCTCTGGAGTTTCCGGGCTACGGTTCGGTGGTGACCAAAGAACGACCGGGCATCCCGGAACTTCCTCCGTTTGTCGCCATCCCCAACAGTGCTCAGCGGCCAGGCTATCTCGGAGTGAAGTATGCTCCGATGAACACAACGTCGACGCCTGTGATCGGTACGCCGTACAAAGTGCGAGGCATCTCGATGTCCGGTGGTCTGACGATCGCCGACATCGAACGTCGTCGCAGTCTGCTGAACCAGCTGGACCGGACTTTCAGCGATGTCGAAAAAGACAGCCAGCTGCTGGACGGCATGGATGAGTTTGGTCAGCAGGCTCACACTGTGATTACGTCCACGAAGGCTCGCGCAGCGTTCGACATCAGCAAAGAGTCGCCCGAGTTTTCAAAGAACTTCGGTGGATCCGCACTGGGAGCAAGCTGTCTTCTGGCCCTGCGACTGGTCGAATCCGGCGTGCGATTTGTCACCGTGACCAACGGCGGCTGGGATACTCATCGCGACAACTGGACCACACTGAAAACTCGCCAGCTGCCCGCTCTGGACGATGCGCTGTTCGGCCTGTTCACCGGTCTGGCTGCTCGAGGCCTTCTGGATTCGACAGTTGTCTACGTCACCGGTGAGTTTGGTCGTACGCCGAAGATTAATACCGAACGAGTCGGCCGCGACCACTATCCTCGCAACATGTTCATGATCCTTGGTGGCGGCGGAATCAAAGGCGGTCAGGTTCTGGGCGAAAGCGACGAAACCGCAAGCCTGCCGAAGCACGAAGGCTTTTCACCGGACGACGTCGCCGCCAGCTTCTATCATGCTCTGGGAATCAACCACACCTACGAATACCACACCCCCACCGGCCGCCCCGTCATGATCGTCCGCGACGGCCACGTGATTCCAGCCCTGTTCGCATAGTTGCCTGGCCCGCAACATGGCATAAAACGCCCCCCTCCCAAACAAAGTTTGGGAGCGGTCGAGCGAGCGCCAGCAAGCTCGGGGGAGCGCCGACTGCCCGGACATCACCCCGTCATTCCCGCGAGGGCGGGAACGGCGGGAACCCAGCACCATGCCCGGCCCCGTCCGGCTTCACGCCGGTGGACCGCTGGTTTGACAACTACACCTCCGAGCCATCCCACCAAAATTGCGATTCAGGCCTGAAGGGCCGACACAACCCTGCCGGCGGCTTCGCGCCTTTGGCTGGCGGATTCGGCTTCGGTGAGTTTCACTTCCACGGCGTAGCACAGGGACAGCAACTTGGTCGTCACGCGAAGGGGCGAAGGGGCGGTGCGGCCCTGCGGGAAGCGGACGACGAAATTGCACAAATGCAGCCTCATTGGCAGACTGCACATGAACGCGTGTGAAAGGCACTTGCATGGTCTGCCTAGCGAAGCGGCATCCAGACGTTACCTGCAATAAACCAACATCTTGAAGTTTCCGGCCCAAGGGGCCATCCGTTTGCCTAGCCTGGGCCACCGGCCCAGGATGAGATTCGCATCATGACCAAAGGCCTGAAGGGCCGACCATTTGCAACACCCTCAAACGGCGGGTCCGTTGGACCTCGGTGTGCATGGGAATGGCCAACCTGGGCCGGTGGCCCAGGCTAAGCAAATGTTTGGGCCTTTGGCCCGGAATGCAGTTTGGCAAGAACGAACATCAGAGAAAATGAAAGGGTCGGGTTCCACGATTCCCGTCCTGCCCCAATCAGTGGCGGTAACCGCAGAACAGTGTTCCCATCTGTGATTCTCGAAAAAGCAGGAACGCGAATTTCCCTGGCGGTCCTGCGCGTTGACGTTCCGCCGGTACGAGAACATTGGCAAGACCGGCGTGTTAACACGCGCCACTCGCAGGGCTGTGTTTGATGTTGCTCGATCCGCGTCGATTCGTGTTTATCCGCGGTTACAAAATGCCGTACTGGGTTCCCGCCTGCGCGGGAATGACGATTTGGGGGCCAGGATGACGATTGGGAACAGTGGCTCTCGGCAGTTTCTGCGGGTTGTTAACGGGAGGATCGGGGGTTGAACGATTGGGGTCTGCGAAAAGGTGGTGGATGGTTTTGAATCGAATTGAGTGGTTCGCTTCGTCGACTTTAGAGTTCGCTCGGCCGGGCCAAGGGCATGATTTGCTCAAGCATGCGCGCGCCGTGTGCGACTGAAACGGAGTGACCTGATGTTTCGATTGACTGTCTGCGGACTTCTCTTACTTCTGAGTTCAACAACCGGCTGTACGTCCAGCACGACTTCGAACACGGCGAGGACTGCGAAGGAGCAGATGCTGATCTCCAATGCGATTGATCAGTCGCTCGACAAGGTCGATTTTGCTCCGCTGTATGGCCAGAAGGTCTTCATCGAAGAAAAGTACCTGGACTGTGTCGACAAGGGTTATCTGCTCGGTTCGATTCGTCATCGCATTATGCGCGCCGGCGGGACGCTGGTGGCGGCGGCGGATGGAGCGGATGTCGTCATGGAACCTCGATCAGGCGGCGTCGGTACGGACACGAATGATGCGTTCATCGGGATGCCCGAGATTACGCTTCCGGGAATGCTCACCCTTCCAGAAATTCGTCTGACCGAACGAAAGACTCAGTACGCTTATTCCAAACTTGGCATGGTTGTTTACGACGCGAAGACCAAGGAAGTCCTGGGCGACGGCGGAGTCTCACTGGCTCAGTCGGATGACAACAACTGGTACGTCTTCGGAATGGGACCCTGGCAGAACGGAACGCTCAAATCGGACGTCGCAGTTGCTCGCCGCCTTCCTCATGGCATGAAGATCAACCGCATGCCGACTCAGGTGGCCTTCGCAGCTCCCGCCGGACATTCAGGCATTCGTTATGCGAGCGAAGCGGAAGTAAAACAGTAGGTGCCGCTTGCCGAGCGGCACTTTGCGGCATCGCCGCAACCAGCGACCAGACGAGGTGCCACAAGATCGCTGGTCGACGGGGAAACGCTGCAGCGCGAAGTGTTTTCGCTTGGGCCGAGTGGCTTTGGCATCATGTGGGTACAAGAAAAAGGTTCGCCTGGCGGCGAAAGTCCTGCTCGGCAAGCAGGACCTACAGTAGGTGCCGCTTGCCGAGC
>CAZIGZ010000086.1:0-8413 GCA_964538835.1 uncultured Chitinophaga sp.
TCGTTGCCCTTCGGGCCTGAGTCGCAGAGACGGGGCACTTTCTGTTGCCGCTTCGCGGCTTCGGGACGGTTTGTGGATTGCATGAACCTCGGGTTGTCACCCGAGGCTATTTGCTGTCGCTGCTTTGCAGCTGAAGACAGATGATTGCGTGCTGCTGTTGTGCCTGATCCGCGAGCATCCGCGGTTCACTCAGCGGCAAATGATTCCAGGGTGACACGCCGCGTCATTACGGTCCTACTCGTACTCAGTGCAACGGTACTCGTACTCGTACTCGAAAGGACCGAAGAGCCGACGGTCGATCATGAACGACGCGACATTCAGCGGCTTTCGACGGATTGAACGACTCTCGGAAGATTGATTCGAGTACGAGTACGAGTACCGCGATGCTGAGTACGAGTACGAAGGGATGCCGGAACCAATGTGGCTTTGGGTTCGCGGGCTGATGCTTCAGGGGATGCCTGGTAGTGCAGAAGCCGGGTTCCACCGGGGTCAACCCGGTGGCGGACGTTGTTTGTGTGCGGACGAGTTTGTGATGGGGATTAGGATTAGGGTTAAGATTAAGATTAGGATGGAGAATGGGAGGGGGTGCGCGGACACGGAGGGCTGACGCCCAGCCGCTCGCCTTTTTGGGGGGCTAGAAATTCTTCCTTTGTAATCCGCCCGTCGCCGTCGCTGTCCATTTTGCGGAACCGTGTCTGGATGGCCGCTTCCTCTTTGACGACAGCGGTCGCTTCAAATTCGTCGCGGTCAATCGTGCCATCACCGTTGCGATCTCGCATCTGGAAGCGTTCGAGCTTTTTGTCGGTTTCGCCTGGCTTGTCCGACTTCTCCGCCTGGCCTTCCTTCTTGTTCTTGCCTTTTGCTGACTCTTTTGCTGACTGAGGATGAGGCAGTGGTGTGGGCAATGACGCAAGGATCTTCGCAAATCGTTCTCGGGCAGCAGCCGCTTCTGGTTCTGTGGAACCCGTGACGTTCACATACGTCGAACCATCGCGGCACTCACCGCAATCGAAAAAGCGTTCCCCTTTGCCGCCTTTGTCAATCTCCAGCAGCCAGCGAGCATCTCGAAGAATGCGACCGTCGTCGAGATGACTGTAGATCCAGTCGCGATGTGACGCCTTTTCGCCTCGCAGGACCGGCCCCAGGCTGTGTCCATCGAAGGGAACATCCTGCGGAAGTGTCGCCCCGGAGAATTCGGCCAGCGTTGGCATGATGTCCGTCAGATCCGCAACCGCCTTCGCCACGACTCCTCGCTGAACACCAGGACCACGGATGATGCAGGGGACTCTGGCGCCGAGTTCGGTCAGGGTTCCCTTTCCGTCGCCGCCTGTGCCGTTATCCCCGATGAAGATGATGAGCGTATTCTGGTCCAGCCCTTCGGCTTTCAGACCATCCAGCAGCTGGCCCATGATGTGATCGAGATACTCGACATTGGAATGAAACCCCGCCGGCCAGCGCTGGCCGGGATGTTGCGGATCGGGAGTTTCTAGGTGTGGTCCGTGAGTCAGCAGGGATGTGTAGTAGACGAAAAATGGTGCAGACTTGTTCCGGCGTGCGAAGTCGAGCACGAACTGATTCAGCATGTCCGGCCCATAGTCGTCCGCGGTTGTTGGCAGGTACTTTCCGTTCTCGACCAAGCTGGGGTGCCAATAGCGGCTTGTGTTGCCACCCGGCCGTTCATGCGACGGATGACGAATTCCATCCGGCAGATTGTGGTCGTAAGCCCACATGCGGTATTCGTCAAAGCCCGCATCGTGAATCAGAGTCGGTAGCTTTCCGCTCAGCTGCCACTTACCCGCCTGCGCTGTTGTGTAACCTCGCGACTTCAGAAGATCTGCGTGAGTGAAGTGGTTGCCGATGGACGCTTTGGGGGAATCCGGCAGAGGCTTGAAGGCCGGATCCTGCATCCCCAGAAATCCGTTGTGGAAACCATACTGCCCCGTCATCAGGGCGACTCGTGTCGGTGTGCACAAGGGCATGGAGTAGAAGGTTTCGAAGCGAACGCCTTCGCTGGCAAGGCGGTCAAGATTAGGGGTCTTGTGTTTCTGGCTGCCATAGCAGGACAGTTCTTTTGCTCCAAGATCGTCGGCCAGAAACAGCACGATGTTGGGCGGCTGATCGGCAAAGCCGTCAACCGGGGTGGCAGCGAGTATCGCTGCGATTGCCACAAATATCCTGCAGGCCACGTCTCGCATCGTTGAGTTCTCCTGAGTCCTTCGTCGATTGGGTTCGCGAGGTTATCAAAGAGGCGTGTTGCTTCACAGCGGAGCGATTGAGGACCGACGCTCGACTGTGCATCCTTTGCGTGAATCACGCCACGGCCCGCCCCCGAGCTTGCTGGCGCTCGCTCGACCACTCCCTTCCCTTCGCTTCGCGTGGGTGGGGAGGGTTTTGGGAGCGATTGAGGACAATCGCTTTCCACGGAAAAACCGCGGTTCAGACTGGTCTGGACACAATTTCGGACTTTCGGCAGACTTCGCCGATCTTTGGTTTCTCACCTGGTCTCCACATCACCAGCCGTACAGTATCTCAGACTGTCCGGCTCCCGTCTTTAGTCCTCTCTGTTGTTGTCCTCTCGCAGCATCTCCCGCTGTAATCCTCTCTCCCGTCAGGTTGTTGCCATGTCGCGACTGGCTATTGCCGTCTGCTGTTACGCAGCGATTTTCGCGATTTCCTTCTTCTTCGCGCTCGTGTTGCGTTTTGACCTGGATGCGGCAGACTTTGTTCTGTGCATTCTGCGAAACGGGGCACCGATGCCGGAAGGGCTGACGGGGCTGGCTGCGTTTGAATTTAAGCAGTTCCTGTACGCGAAGGACGTCTTCCGAGACAGCGTGCTGGTTCTTGTGCTTCTGAAAGTTGGCGTTGTTCTGTTTTCGCGAGAATGGCGTCGACGGCTTCGCTATTCGACGATTCACGATATCGGATGGTCCGCCGGGATCTGCCTGGGCTGTGGTGTTCTGACAGCCGCTCTTCAGATTGCGCACGAAGCCGCACCGCATATTTCACGAGGCGTGATCGTCATCGACACGATTCTGTCGGCCGGCATTCTGGCCTCAGCCCGAGTCGCCGCGAATACTCTTCGCACGATGCGAAATGCTCGCCGCAACCCCAAGGCCGCTCGGGCCCTGATCTACGCTCGCAGCAGTGAAGCGGTGGGAATGGTCAACGCCGTTCAGTCCGGATCATCCAGCCTTCGCATCGTCGGCATCGTGACACCTCGCAACACGGCTCATAAGGGGCTGGTCGCCGGAGTTCAGCTTTTTGATGCGTCCGAAGGTCTTGAGCGCATCATCCAGAAGACTCACGCGGAAATGGTTCTGCTTCCGTCGAAGCTGCCTGGCCGAACGATTCGCGAAGTCAGCGAAGTGTGTCTTCAGAATGGCGTGGATGCTCATCTGGTCCCTGCAGTGGATGAAATTCCGACGGGACGATTCCAGCTGAAGATGCGTGATATCACCATTGATGACCTGCTCCGCCGCGAACCGAATCAGCTGGACCTGAACGGCATTCGAACGACACTGCGTAACCGAGTCGTTCTGGTGACCGGAGCTGCCGGCAGTATCGGTTCCGAAGTTTGCCGCCAGCTGATGAACTTTGGTCCTCGCAAGATTGTCCTGCTGGACCAGTCCGAGTTCGGCATCTTCAACATGGAGCAGGAATTTCTGCAGCTCCAGAAAGACCCGACTCGCAGTGCCATCAATCTGGAATTCATCGTGGAAGATATCACCGATGAAGATGCGATGAGTCGAGTTTTCATGCTGCACCGACCGGCTGTGGTGTTTCACGCCGCGGCGTATAAGCATGTTCCGCTGATGGAAAGCAATCCTCAGGCCGCCGTGCGAAACAACGTCTTCGGAACACGAGTGCTCGTGGATCTGGCCGATCGGTTTTCGGTGGAACGCTTCGTCATGATTTCGACGGACAAGGCCGTTCGTCCGACCAACGTGATGGGAGCCACCAAGCTGATTGCCGAGCAGTATCTGCTGGCCGTGGCGGGCCGTTCTCAGACAAAGTTCATCACTGTGCGATTCGGGAATGTGCTGAATTCCGCAGGCAGTGTTGTGCCCACGTTCCGTCGACAGATTGAAGAAGGCGGACCAGTCACCGTCACCGACCCGGAAATGAAGCGCTACTTCATGACGATTCCGGAAGCCGTGCAGCTGGTTCTTCAGTCAGGAGCGGTTGGCGAAGGCGGCGATGTTCTGATTCTGGACATGGGTGAACCGGTCCGCATCGTTGATCTTGCCAAAGACATGATTCATCTGTCCGGCCAGCGATATCCGGATGACATTGACATTGTTTTCACAGGACTTCGGCCCGGTGAGAAGCTCTACGAAGAACTCTTCTACGAAACTGAACAGAATGCGGTGCGAGTTCACGAGAAGATTTTCCGAGCTCCTCGTGAAAGTCAAAACCACGCCGCCGCTGCAGAACGCGAGCTCAAGCTTCTGGCTGACCACCTGAACGCCGGTCGTGAAGAACTGCGAGAAGTGCTCTGGCAGGTGACGGCCCGCATCGTCGAACGCAGTTCCTCCATGGGCCCGGAACTGCCCGCCATTCCAGCGATCCGAAAACGCGAAGCCGCCTAACGTAGAGCGGTTGTCCTCAACCGCTCCCACCGTATCTTCTGTCACTCATCTTCTGTCAGCCCCAAAACCGTCAGTCGTGATGAGCGTCGGAGCAATTCGTGAGCACGGAGCAATTGCTCTGCACTACGTCAGTACGGCGGCGAGGCGGGTGCGGGTTTCGGGGCGGTTGAGTTCGGCTTTGCCAAAACCCTGAATGGCTCCCGCGGCAATCGCCTTCTGCTGCCAGTCGGCGTAGTTCGAAACCAGCATGACGGGCAGGGCAGCGTAATCAGCGTTCTGCCGGATGGACCTCAGGATGGACATGCCGTCGCTGCCGTCCGCATCGAGCACTCGGTTGATCAGGACGAGATCCACCTTGTTCTCTTTCAGCGTCTTCATCGCTTCATCAGCAAGGTCCGCCGTCAGAATGCTGACGCCGAAATTGGACTTCAGATAATGACCAATCGCGGCGCTGTCAGGACGACACTGGCCGATGCTCAGTACAGTTTTGGTGCTCATCACAGGGGATCCAGAGAAAGTTAAGTGTCCATTTCGAAGGCTTCGTCTTCGACCAAAATGTTCGTTCGATCAATCAGTCTGCGATCGGCATTCGAATTCTGGCACCGCGAAGTGAATTCAGCGAAGCCACTTCGGCATCTGCCGCACGGAGGCGACCTTCCGTGGTGCGATGAGTCATGATGACCAGACGAGCCACGCCGGTGCCATCGGCCATGTCTTCTGTTTCGTCCTGCCGAACACTGCTGATGCTGATGGCATTGCGTCCCAGAACGTCCGCAATATCCGCCAGCACATGAGGACGGTCGGCGACCGTGAATCGCAGGTAGTATCGGCGACTGAGTTCTTCCTGCGGCTGCATGGGGATCGGTTCACGCTGCTGCATTCGCAACAGGGACCGAAACGTCAGAGCCGCGCGGCCGGTTGCGTAATCAATGATATCGGCGACGACCGCTGACGCCGTTGGCATTTGTCCGGCACCCGCTCCGGCCAGTCTCAGCATTCCCAGCGCGCTGCCTTCGATGGAGATGATGTTGTCCGCGCCGGAAGTCAGAGCGACGGGACGATCTGCCCGCACCAGCGTCGGCTGAACTGACACTTCCAGTCGGCCTTTGGAAAGTCGTGACGTCGCCAGCAGCTTGATGCGATAACCAAGCTCTGCGGCCACAATCAGGTCCAGTAACTCAATATGCTGAATGCCCTGGCGAACGATTGCATCCAGGGGAACGCGAGTTCCAAAGGCCAGCCGAGTCAGGATCGACAGTTTCTGAGCCGCGTCGGTTCCATCCACGTCCATCGCAGGATCCGCTTCCGCATATCCCCGCGCCTGAGCTTCTCGCAGAACTTCTTCGTAGGTCTGACGACGATCGTACATACGACTCAGAATGAAGTTGCTTGTGCCGTTCAGGATCCCTTCAATCGACAGAATGTCATTCGCCGTCAGTGCGGTGTTCACTGCGGAGATGATCGGAATGCCGCCAGCCACCGCCGCTTCAAAGCAGATGGTCCTGTTCAGCTCTCCGGCCAGCGCGAAGAGTTCTTCACCGTGAGCATACAGCAGAGCCTTGTTCGCCGTGATCACGTCCTTGCCCGCCTTCAGCAGACGAGTCACATCGTTCAGAGCCGGCTGAATGCCTCCCACGACATGGATGGCGACCTGGATGTCCGGATCATTGACCACCGCGTCAATCGTGGAGCTGACAGTGTAGTTGTCCAGCGAAACATCTCGCTGGCGATCAGGGTTTTTCACCACCACGTGTTTCAGCACCAGCCGTCGGCCAGCCCGTCTCGTCAGCTGGTCGCCGGAAGACTGCAGAATGCGGACGACTCCGGAACCGACCGTTCCGCATCCAACAAGGGCAATCTTCAATTCAGAAGTCTGTGACATCGAACCATTCCGCAGGCGTTAATTCAGTCGAGGGAATTACGGTTGGGACTCAGGATCGGTTGAAAATGGAACGACTCAACAGCCGACACATTTCTTCCGAAGGATTTCCTCCCGTCCCCCTTTTGCAAATCAGAAAATACGGACCCATGTCCGGAAACAGCGGATTCCTTCCGCGTCGACCCTGTTGAGCCGTCCGTCGGCAGGTTTATACTGTCCCGTGTTCTCAGCGTTGGCTGGAAACTTTGTGAAAACGAATTAGTTGCCATGAACGCCTTCCCAGAAAAACAACTCCAGGTCGGTGCCGTCAGCTACCTGAACTCTCGTCCACTTGTCGAGGGTTTGAGTGGGTTGCTGACGAATGGTCATTTGAAACTGGACTATCCGAGCCGGCTGGCAGATCAGCTGGCAGCGGGTTCATTGGACGTCGCCTTGATTCCCTCCGTGGAGTATTTCCGGCGGACGGGCTACGAGGTCGTGTCCGACGCCTGCGTGGCTGCTCGCGGTGAAGTCCTGAGCGTGAAGTTGTTTTGCCGGGTCCATCCGGGCAAGATCCGACGGCTGGCTCTGGACGAAGGATCGCGCACCAGCGCGGCTTTGTCCAAGGTGATTCTGGCGGAACATTTTGGTGTGATTCCTCAGACGGAACCTTTGCGAATGGAATCATCGACGGTCGACAGCAGTGCGGATGCAGTGCTGCTGATCGGCGACCGAGCCATGCACAATCCTCCTGAGTCCTTTGCGGAAGTAATCGACCTCGGTCAGTTCTGGTACGAATGGACAGGGCTGCCGTTTGTCTTCGCAATGTGGGTGGCTCGGCAGGATGCCAACACGGACGGCGTAGAGGACGTGCTTTCACAGGCACGCGACCTGGGTCTTGCCAACGTTGAGCGAATTGCGCGCGAGGAAGCTCCAAGGCTGGGACTGAGCGAGGACGTGGCTTACAACTATCTGACGAAGAATCTTCATTATCATCTGACGTCTGCTGAGCGAAATGGTTTGCGATTGTTCTGCGAACTGGCGGCTCAGCACAACCTGGTAAAGCCCGATGTCGACATCATCTTCCGCGATCTCGTCACTGCTTGAGAAGGCTGTCGCCGGCGATCGACTGACTCCGGCTGAAGGCCTCGCGCTGCTGCAGTCTCACGACCTGACAGCACTTGGCGCGGCGGCCGATGCGGTGACAAAGCGTCTGCATCCGGAGCCTTTCCGAACGTACAACATCGACCGCAACATCAACTACACGAATGCCTGCACGGCGGTCTGCGACTTCTGCGCGTTTTATCGTCCGCCAGCGCATCCGGAAGTGTATGTGCTGCCGATCGAAGTGCTGCTGAAGAAGATCGAAGAAACCGTGGCACTTGGCGGTGATCAGATTCTGCTGCAGGGCGGCCTGCATCCGAAACTCCCGCTGGAGTGGTACGAGGAGACGCTGCGGACGATGAAGCAGCATTTTCCTCAGGTGAACATTCACGGTTTCAGCCCGCCGGAAATCTATCACTTCACGAAGATCAGCAAGCTTCCTTTGCAAACGGTTCTGGAGCGTCTGCGTGATGCTGGCCTGGGCAGTCTGCCTGGCGGCGGCGGTGAGATTCTGGTGGACCGTGTTCGCAAGTCGATTACTCGCGGCAAAGTGCTGTCCGATGACTGGCTCAATGTCATGCGAGTCTGGCATCAGATCGGTGGCAAGTCGTCCGCAACCATGATGTTTGGCCACGTGGAAACACTGGCGGAGCGCATTGAGCACCTGGAACGTCTGCGTCAGCTTCAGGACGAAACCGGCGGCTTCACCGCGTACATCTGCTGGACCTTCCAGCCGGAAAATACCGACATGGCTCACCTGCCACCCGCCGGTGCATTCGAATACCTGAAGACGCAGGCTGTCAGCCGTTTGTACCTGGACAACATTCCCAACATCCAGTCGTCGTGGGTGACTCAGGGAGAG
>CAZIGZ010000086.1:8423-26148 GCA_964538835.1 uncultured Chitinophaga sp.
CCTGATGATCGAGGAGAATGTCGTTTCGCAGGCCGGGACCGTTCATCATTTGACCGTGGAAACGATTCGACGCTGCATCGAGAACGTCGGCTACATTCCTCGCCAGCGCAACGTCTTCTACGAGTACATCGATCAGGCTCAGGACTTTGCGGCTCGACCGACTGCACCGGTTTTGCCGATTCTGCAGTCCTGAGTGACACGCCTTTCGCAGGCCCGGTTGTGAAGAACAGCCGGGCCTTTTGCATTTGAGGCGGTCGCTGTTCAGCAAATTCAACGAATCGAATTGTCCGACCGTCGCATCGCCCTCACGCGTCCAAACCGTGTGCTAAGTTGCAGGAGCCTCGTTGCGCGCGGTGATTGCAGCGTCGTCTCTGCACGACAGCATTCTTCGCCAGCTGCGCGGGGTCAGGAAACGGTTTGTCCTCTCGCCGTGAGACTCACATGATTCGAGTTCGGGGCCTCTACAAGGAATTCGCTGACCCGCGTAACGGCGTCTTTCGTGCGCTGGATAACGTGTCATTTGAGGTGCGGCCCGGTGAGATTTATGGCCTGCTGGGACCAAACGGGGCCGGCAAAACAACGTGCCTTCGAATTCTCAGCACCGTGCTTCGTCCCACACGCGGACTCGCCGAAGTCGATGGAATCAACGTGGTACGGGATCCGGAAGGCGTGCGATGCCGCATCGGATTCATGTCCTGCAACACGGGCATCTACGACCGCATGACAGCCCGGGAAATGGTGGAGTATTACGGCCGTCTCTATGGAATACCGGAAGAGAAGCTGCAGACTCGAATCGATGAAATCTTCGACGTTCTGCAGATGAAAGATATTCGCGATCGGCTCTGCGGAAAGATGTCGACCGGCATGAAACAAAAGGTGTCGATCGCCCGCACGATTGTGCACGATCCACCCGTCATCATCTTTGACGAACCAACGTCGGGCCTGGACGTCCTTGTGGCCAGAGCCGTTCTTCAGGCGGTTGCTGCTCTGAAGGAAAAAGGAAAGTGCATTATCTTCTCGACGCACATCATGCGGGAAGTTGAACGGCTGTGTGATCGCATCGCGGTCATTCACCGAGGACGCATTCTGGCCGAAGGAACGCTGCCGGAACTGGCTGATCGTTACAAACAGCCGGACGTCGAAGAACTGTTCTTCGATCTGATTCAGCGTCGTGAAGAGGAAGTCGCCAGTGAAGCTCGCCAGCCGGAAGGAGCATCCGCATGAGCTGGAAAAATATCCGACTCGTCTTCATGCGAGAAGTACGTGACCAGCTGCGAGACCGTCGCACGCTGTTCATGATTACGATCCTTCCAGTGCTGCTGTATCCAATGCTGGGCCTTGGCATCGTGGAAATGATGCTGACGTTCAGCGAACAGCAGCGAGTCGTCGTGGTGCTGAATGCCGACGATCTTCCTCAGCAGCCCGTTTTGCTGGAAGGCGACAAGCTGGCAGAAGCGTTCTTCCCGGAAGGTCGCGACAATCCGTCCCTCCTGCGAGTACTCTCTGACAGTACTGCCACATCGCAAACAGCAACTGCCGGTGGTGAGTCTCCCAAACCAGCTTCCAAACCGCGAAGAGGACAGAAGTCGGATGCGGAACTGCTCGCGGCCGCCCGAGTTCTTGCGGAGAAAATTGAATCACTGCATGGTCTGAAGGGCGTGCAGTCAACATCCGTCCCCGGTTTTGCGAAAGACACTGGTGCCGACGGTGCCACTGCCGCTCCGGTCAGCGTCAGCGGGCTTCAGGATGAAATCAGCCAGCTCTTTGGCACCAGCGGATTTCAGGTCCTGGTCATTGTTCCGGAAGGATACGCACAGTCACTTGAACGTATGCAGGCGGCGATTCGCGACGAATCTCATGGCCAGCACACTTCAGAAGCAGCACGTACCGCAATGCCACCGGTCCTGGTCATTCGCAACAGCGCGGATGACAAGTCGGCTGTCGCGTTTTCGCGAGTTCAGCAGACGCTTCGAGCCTGGGAAGATGCCGTTCGTGAAAAGAGCTTCATCACCGCCAATCTGCCTCCGGATCTGCAGCATCCTGCTCGCCTTGCCTGGATTGAAGTGGCTCGGGAAGAACAGGTGGCAGCCAGTGTGTGGAGCAAACTGTTTCCGGCGATGCTGGTGATCATGGCTCTGACCGGAGCGTTCTATCCTGCCATTGACCTTGGTGCCGGAGAAAAAGAACGCGGCACTATGGAGACGCTGCTGATTAGTCCCGCACGCCGAGTCGAAGTGGTCCTGGGCAAGTTCGGGACGATTATGGTCTTCAGTATCCTGACAGCTCTTCTGAATCTTCTCAGCATGGGCCTGACGGGCCAGCAGATGGCGGCCGTCGTCGGTGCCAGCGCGAAGGAAATGGTCAGTCTGGAATTTCCGGGGCTCGCTCCGTTGATGTGGATCGTGATTCTGCTGCTGCCGTTGTCAGCGCTGTTCAGTGCGCTCTGTCTGGCTCTGGCTACGTTTGCGAAATCGACAAAGGAAGGTCAGTACTATCTGACGCCGCTGCTGATGGTGGTCATGGGACTGACGATGTTCTGTCTCTCGCCCGCTGTGGAAATGACGCCGCTCTACAGTGTGCTTCCCGTCGTCAACGTTGCGCTGCTTCTGAAGGGACTGCTGCTGAATGCACCGGGCTCTGAAAACCTGGTCGTGTATGCGGTCCCTGTGCTGATCTCCAGCATCGGCTACAGCATGCTGGCGATCTGGTGGGCCATCGAACTGTATAACAGCGAAGATGTTCTGTTCCGAGAGGCAGAGAAGTTTGATCTTCGCCTGTGGTTCCGACAGCTTCTGCGAACCAAAGATGCTGTTCCGGCGTTTCCGGAAGCGGGCTTCTGCTTCATCCTGATTGTGATGCTGCAGTTTGTGGCGATGACCTACATGAAGCCCGACCTCAACGGCGCGGACCCTGGTTTGTCCATGATGCGACTGATTGTGGTGCAGCAACTGACCATGGTTGCGTGCCCGGCCGTCTTTATGGGCGTGCTCCTGACGACCAGCCTTCGTGCGACATTCCGACTGCGTCGTCCTTCGATTCAGGCCATGCTGATTGCCATCGGACTGGCTGTGATCGTGCATCCGCTCAGTGTCGAACTCAGTCAGTTTCTGGTGGATCATCGAGTTTTCCCGGAACTGCCGGAATCTGCTCGACAGGTCATGATGCTGATGAAGGCGGGGGAAAAGCCCACATGGCTGATGCTGATGGTTTTTGCCGTGACACCAGCGATCTGTGAAGAGCTGGCATTCCGCGGCTTCATCCTGAGCGGACTGGCTCGAGGCGGTCGACTGGCCATCGCGATCGGGATTTCGAGCCTGATGTTTGGCATCATCCACATGATTCCTCAACAGGCCTTCAACGCCGCGCTGCTCGGTCTTGTTCTTGGACTGCTCGCCATCTACAGCCGCAGTTTGTTCCCGGCCATCGCTTTCCACTTCCTGAACAACACCATTGCAACTCTGCATGCTGGAGAAGCTGGCCGCATCGTTGCCGACGGTGTGTTCTTCTCCCGCGATGCCGATGGTGCTCTACGCTACGAAGCTCCGCTGCTGGTCCTGTGCTCCGTGGCCGGAATCCTGATGATCATTCACATGATCAAGGCGGTCAACAAAGAGCAGGATCTCAAACGCCGAGGCCTCATCGCGGCCTATGGCGAAGAGGCGGCTGACGTTTCGTCAGAGACAGCTCAGCCCGCCACCGCGACGGCAGGATAGCGCCCGTAGCTCGGTCATTCCATGACCGACTGCTCGCCGTGTCGCACCGCGGCGAGGACTGTTCTTCAATGCCCTCAAAGGGAATCGCACAAACTTCACGCTCCAGCCACACGCCACGCAGATGAGGTAATACCACATGCAGGGAACCAGGTTCGAGTCATGGAATGACTCGCCTACGTAGCTCGGTCATTCCATGACCGACTGCTCTTCGAGTCGCACCGCGACGAGGACTGTTCTACAATGCCTCAAAAGGGAATCGCACAAACGTCATGCTCGAGCCAAACGCCATGCACATGAGGCAATACCGCATGCAGGGAATCAGGCTCGAGTCAGGGAGTGACTCGCCAACGGATGAACACGATGCAACGATTTCGAATTGCGGGCCTTGGCGAGATTCTGTGGGATGTGTTCCCCGATGCGGCTCACTTTGGCGGAGCACCGGCGAATTTTTCCTGCAGCGCGGCGGGTGTCGGCGGTGATCTGGTCGACGTTCTGATGATCAGCGCCGTTGGCCAGGATCCGGAAGGTGATCGAGCCATTCAGGAGCTTCATCAACGGAACGTCGATACGTCCTTTGTTCAGCGTAATCCGTATCCGACGGGGCAGGTGATTGTTCAGCTGAATGAACGAGGTGAAGCCAGCTACCGCTTTCTGGAAAACATTGCCTGGGATCACCTTCAGTACAACCAGGCGCTGGAAGATCTGGCGAAGAGTCTTGACGCCGTCTGCTTTGGAACACTGGGTCAGCGAGCACCCGAATCGGAACAGACCGTTCGCCGACTGCTCCAGGCGACTCGACTGGATTGTCTGAAGATCTTTGACATTAACCTGCGGCCACCGTACTGGACTCCCGAAGTTATTCGTGCCTCCCTGCCGCTGGCCGATGTGCTGAAACTGAACAACGACGAGATTCGCATTCTGGGTTCGCTGCTGGAACTGACCGGCACGGACGAAGACATCGCACGGGGCATCCTGCAGCAGTTTCCCCTGAAGTGGCTCGTGCTGACTCGCGGAGCAAACGGGTCTGCCATCTTCGGCAAGAATGGCGAACACAGCGAGATCGCTGGTCAGCCAGTCAACGTCGTCGACACCGTCGGAGCAGGTGATGCCTTTACCGCCGCGTTAAGCATCGGGCTGCTACTGAAGCGACCGCTCTCCGAAGTGCATCAGCGAGCCAGCCATGCCGCTTCGTGGACGTGTACTCAACCAGGAGCTACGCCGTTGTTTCCGGCGTCACTGCGCTGGTAGGTGCTGCCTGCCGGGCAGCACCTCGCGGCCTCGACGCGAACAGCGACCCTGCGATGTGCCAGTTTCTCCCGCAGAAACGCGGAACAGGCTAACGCCACGTCATGGGAACCCACGACGTCGGGCATCATGCTCGCTTCAGACCAAAGGTTCGCCTGGCGGCGAAAATCCTCTCCGGCAGAGAGGATCTACTCAGGTACTGCCGCGGTGATGATCATTTCCACCAGGCAATCGGCCGCCATGCCGGCCTGCACGCAGGCGCGGACGGGGGCGTGACCTCGGGGGACCCAGGTATCCCAGAGTTCGTTCAGCGTGCCGATATCATTCAGATCTGCGAGATAGATCAGGATCTGCAGCAGATGCTCGCGCGAGCTTTGAATCTGCGTGAGCGTTTCATCAATCTGCGACAACACCTGCGTGATCTGCCCCCGCACGTCCTGCGATCGATCTGTGGCAACTTCGACCCAGCGGGCCACTCCGGAATGGATCACGACGTCGGCCCATCGAGCAGACTCGCCAATACGCTGAATCGAATGTGTCGACATCGCTGACCTGAACTTCCATTCCGCAGAAGATCCCGCCACGGTCATCACTGCCCATCAGTGGGCCGGGCCTGGTTCCATCGTATCGCCGAAGTGTTCTTCGACAACGGCATCTTCCAGATCTTCTTCAGTTGTCAGTCCTCGTGCAAACCATGGATAGATCGCCGGGATCACCAGTGACGTCAGCAGCGTGGAGGTCACCAGTCCGCCGATCACCACAGTCGCCAGTGGTTTCTGCATTTCTGCACCGTCACTTGTCGACATGGCCATCGGAAGGAACCCAAGGCTGGCGACGAACGCGGTCATCAAGACAGGGCGCAGGCGGGACAGAGCCGTTTCGCGAGTCGCTTCCTCCAGCGGGATCTTGCGCTTGCGAAGATGTTCGGCTGCACTGACCCAGACGAGACCATTCAGCACGGCGACACCAAACAGCGCGATGAATCCAACACCGGCCGAAATACTGAACGGCATGCCTCGCATCTTGAGCGCGAAGATCCCTCCACTAGCTGCCATCGGAACGGCCAGGAAGATCAGCAGTGCCAGGCGAGTCGACTTAAACGACGTGTAGAGCAACAGGAAGATCATGAGCAGCACAACCGGGGTGATCAGCATCAGTCGCATCTTGGCGGACTGGAGATTTTCAAAGTCACCGCCCCACTTCACTTCGTAACCCGCCGGGATTTTGATGTTCTTCTCGACCGCCTTTTGAGCTTCTTCAACGAACGTTGCCACGTCACGTCCTCGAACGTTGGCCGACACGAAGGTCCGGCGACGGTTGGATTCGTGGTCGACTGACGGAGGTGTTTCTTCCACGCGAACGTCGGCCAGCTCTTCCAGAGGAACAGGCATCCCGCCAGCTTCGCCCACCGGCAACTGCTTCAGACGCTCAATGTCGGAACGCCATTCATCCGGCAGTCGAACACGAATCGGAAACCGTGCTCGGCCTTCAAAGATGGTTCCCACCTGTCGACCGCCCATCGCTTCCACAACATCCATGACCTGCCGAGCATCCACGCCATAGTGAGCCATCGCGTCTCGATCGGGCACGATGGTGATTGTCGTCAGGTTGGCCTGATAATCGGCCTTCACATCCACCGCGCCCTGGATTTCCCTGAGCGTCGTTTCGATCTCTTTGGAAATTCGTGCCAGCTCATTCAGATCATCACCGTACAGCAGAACGGCAACGTCGGCCTTGACGCCGGCCACCAGCTCGTCGACTCGCATTTCGATCGGCTGAGTAAACCCGAAGGCGACGCCCGGAACATGCCGGTTCAGAACATCGGAAAGTTCTTCAATCAGTTTGTCGCGAGTCATCCCTTCGCGCCATTCGTGATGATCTTTCAGAAGTACCCAGACGTCGGTCTGATGAACACCCATCACATCGTTGGCGATTTCCGGTCGACCGGTCTTGCAGAACACGGTTTTGACTTCCGGGAACTTAATGACCTGCTCTTCGATCTGCTGCGACATCGTGATGGCTCCTTCCAGTGAAGCACTGGGGAGACGCACGGCTTCAATCAGGAGGTCACCTTCTTCCAGGCGAGGCATGAATTCGCCACCCAGACGCTGGCCGACGGGAATGCTGATGGCAAACACGCCCAGGGCAATCGCTGCCGTGATCTTCGGATAGCTGATCGCTCGCGAGACGATTGGACGATAGAGCCACTTGATCCACCGAACCAGAAAGACGTCCTTGTCCTGCATCTTGCGAGGCAGAGCCAGGGAAGCCATCGCCGGCATGAATGTCATCGACAGAATCAACGAGCCAAGCAGAGCAAACAGAACCGTCAGAGCCATCGGGCGAAACAGCTTTCCTTCCGTTCCCTGCAGCAGCAGAATCGGAAGGTACACGATGGAAATGATCAGCTCGCCGAACATCGTGGGCTTTCGAACTTCGATCGCAGCATCTCGAATGATGTCCACATGGCGGCGTCCCTGTGAATTGTGGGACAGGCGATGAATGCAGTTTTCGACCATGATGACGGACGAGTCGACGATCAGACCGAAGTCGATCGCTCCAAGACTCATCAGGCTCGCGGTGACTCCAAATATCTGCATCATGCTAGTGGCAAACAGCATCGACAGAGGAATCGCAAGAGCCGTGATCACGCCGGCTCGAAAGCTGCCCAGCATGACCAGCAGAACGATAATCACCAGTGCTCCGCCTTCGATCAGGTTCTTCACCACGGTGTGAAGAGTTCGCCCAATCAGGGCGGAACGATCGTACGTGATTTCCAGGGTGACTCCGGGCGGCATCGTCTTCTGAATTTCGGCGATGCGTTCGCTGACTCGCCCGACAACCTCGCGGGAGTTTTCACCGATCAGCATCATCACCAGGCCCGTCACCGCTTCGCCTCGCGCATCGCGAGTCACAGCGCCCTGGCGAGTCATCGGGGCGATGGAGACTTCGGCCACATCGCGAACCAGCAAAGGTGTTCCTCCGGCTTCGCGACGAACGACGATCTGTTCGATATCTTTGATCCCCGTGACCAGCGCCTGGCCTCGCAGAAATCGCTGTTCATTCTGGTGAACCACATATCCGCCGCCAGCCGACGCGTTGTTGGCTTCGAGTGCCGAGAAGAGTTGTTCGAAGGTCAGTGAGTAGCTGCTCAGCAGATCAGGGTCCGGGCGAATTTCGAACGTCTGATAGTAGCCGCCGTGTGTATTGATTTCCGTCACGCCCGGAACTTCACGCAATCGTGGCGCCACGTCCCATTCCAGGATCGTGCGCAGTTCCATGGGCGACTTGCCTTCGCCTCGCACTTCGAACTGCAGAATTTCTCCCAGCGCCGTTGTGAGCGGGCCCAGTTCCGGCGTGCCGTATCCTTCGGGAATCAGCGATGAGGCCTGAGAAATTCGTTCGGCCACCAGCTGACGGGCTCGATAAATGTCCGTGCCTTCTTCAAAAACGATCGTGACGACGGAGATGCCGAAACGCGAGATGCTGCGGAGTTCTTCGACGTCCGGTAGTCCGCCCATCGTCACTTCGACCGGTTGAGTTACGTAGCGTTCCACTTCGACCGGAGACAGTGACCCGGCATCCGTGATGACGGTGACCTGAACGTTGGTCATGTCGGGAACGGCGTCGATGGGAAGGTGCATCGCCGCATTGATGCCCGCCAGTGCCATCAGGCCTGTGCCGACAAGCACCAGGAAGCGATTTTCCAGAGTCAGACGAATCAGTTGAGCCAACATGTGGAGTGTCCGGAGCGAGTGTTTCGACAGGAAAGCGATACTGGTCGGAGCCTTACGAATCCGTTTCGGCTACTCAGATTCCCCCTGAAGCAGCATCTCGCTCTTCAGCAGGAAACCGCCGCTGGCCACGACCTGATCTCCATCCTTCAGGCCCGACAGGATTTCGACAAAGCCATTTGTCCTCAGGCCTGGCTCCACATCAATGCGGCGGAACGTGTGATCGTTTTCCGGCGTAAACACGAAGGTCTTTTGATCATGTTCCAGGATCGCTGACTCAGGAACGGCCAGAGACTTGCGAGGATCGCTGACAGGAATCGCTACTCGCACGAACATGCCTGGTCGAAGTCGACCGTCAGGATTTTCAATGACCGCGACAAGTGGCACAGCGTTCGTCGCGACATCGACTTCTCGGCCGGCAAAGTGAACAACAGCTTCCCGGCTTTCGATGCCTTCCAGAGTGGTCATCACGCGAATCTTGTCACCAGGCTGCAGCTGCAAGGCTCGCCATTCCCTCTGACGAAGGTCCGCTGAAACCCAAAGGCTGGTTGTATTCGCCAGCGTCAGCAGCGGCTCACCCGCTTCGACTCGTTCGTTATTTGAAAAATTGCATCGTTCAATCGTACCACCGAATGGAGCCTTCAGCTGAACGAGAGAGAGCTGGTCGTCCGCCATTTCCGCTTCTGCGTTCGCGGAGTCTGTGCTGATGGCGGTCACAGTCCCGGCGGTGCTGCCAAGTAACGTGCGAACATTCTGCAGGCTGATGCGAAGCCGTCGCTCAGCATCTTTCACGCTGGCTTCGGCCTTGCGACAACTTTGATTGGCGAGGAACGCCTGTTCTTCAAGTGACGCGGTGAGCACCGCTTCGAACTGGTCGCGATTGCTGCTTCGCTCTTCGAGAGTTCTTGTGGAGATGACTCCATTGCGCTGGTTCTCTTCGGCGGCGGCCAGCTGTGTTTCCGCAAGCAGCAGATCGGAGTACGCGGACAGCAGAGTCTCGCGTGATTTTCCCAGCGTCACGCCTTCAAAGTCCTTGCGAATTTTACTGACGGCATCACGGCGTCGAATGGCCTCCGAGAGCTTCGTCAGTCCGTCGCACGTGGCCTTTTCCCAGTCGCGCGTTTCCACGGCCAGCTTCAGTTCAGACTGTCGCAACAATGCATCCGCGCGGGCGTTGCCGACTTCCGGGCTATTCAGTTCCACGACGGTATCGCCCGCCTGAACAACCTGTCCCGGCTTCACCAGCAGACGCGTAATGATTCCGTGAGTGGCCGATCGAAGAACGATATGCTGCCTGTCGTCATACTGCAGACGGCCCGGCACGACATGTTCGTGAATCAGTTCTGTGGATGTCGCCGCTGCAAACTGAAGTTCAGCGGCAGCCACTTTCTCTTTGGGCAAATCCAGCACGTCAGTGATGACCTCATCGGCCGCCGGTTTTTCAGCCGACGTGTCCGCAACTTCCGGGACATCACGAAACCACTTGTACCAGAGACCCGCTGACGCACTGCCGACAACCAGCACACCTGCGGCAACTTTGATCCATCCGGAGTTCTTCATAGGTCACCTATTGATCTCGTGGATCGCGCTTCCCGATCAGGGAATGATCCGTCGAAGACTGGCAGAAATGATCAGCGGAAACACGCTGAACGGAGAGGCGGAACAGAGCCGCTGTCCTCGAAGCAAAGGGACAGCAAACAGACCGAAGAATGTCGCAACAGGGAAAACTGCCGCGAGCAATCGCGGGTTACAGCCGCCAGGAAGCGATCACTGACGACAGCGAGCGGCTGTTGCAAAGAGTCGACAGAAACGACCCTGATTGATGCCGAGGTGAATCCAATCGGCAAACGGCGGTTACCTGTGGAGTGACAGACATGCTGGCATCGACGGCGTCCAGTGACTGCACATCCTCAAACAAACTCAACGGCGCTGTGGATGTTCCGGTCGCACATGCAAACGTTGTGATTTCAGGAATCGTTTCATCCGAATCCGGACAGGAATCACCGTACACATCACGAGGCATGGCGAAGTGAAAATGCAGGCCGTGACAGTCAGCGTCGCAATCTCCATGAAAGTTCAGGCAATGCTCCTGAAGCTGCCCGCCGTTCGAAGACGTCGCATGGTCATGCAGCACAGGCATCGGTCCTCGCCACGCAGCAAGACACAACAACAGGCACATTACCTGTTGCAGGACACCACGTTGAGCTGGCTGAGAAGACGACATGCAAGCCACTGAAGACAGAAGCAGGGGAAGTCACGGGAGGGACGGTGCACACTTTGCCAATCGGCAGCAAGTTCCACGCCAATCCATGAAAAATGCCCGATGCTTTCAGGAATCATGGTCCGGGTGTGCACACAGTTCAAGACCGAAGTTCAGGAAACTGCCGGAAGTTGAGCCTGCCTGGCCGATATCAACGCCGACTTCTCAGTCCAGGGATTATCGGCCACACGATAACGTCACGATGTCGCCAATCCGAAGATCGAGGCTCTCATCAGCCAGACTGAGCGTTGTTTGCTCACGGTCCATCGTCCGCACAGTTGCTCCGCCGGGTCTCAGGACATTCGGAACCTCGATCGTACGAAGATCATTCGTGCCCGCGTCGATGACACACCATTCAAGCGATGGGCGAGCAATCACATATGCGACCTGCTCGACGGTCTCCGATGACACAGGCTCCTGAATCTGTCCCGGTGCGACAGGCAGTGGAGAATTCAGAATCATGGAGACATCCGGAGAAAGCAGCAGACCTCGACTGTCTTCCATGACCAGATTGGGACAGGCAATCTCTGCCGACTGAATGAACTTCTGACAGTGACACCCCACGGTGACAGAATTCTGCAAATCAGAAGTCAGCGAAGGGCTTTCCGGAAGTACGCTGGTCCTCAAAAACACGCCTTCAAGTTTCAGACCCGGAAGACGAACAATACCCTGAGCCAGCAGGACAGAATCCGGACCAGGCCGGACTCCCGTGCGCTGGTAACCAAGATCCACATCGATCAACAGCCCGATGGTTGTGCCCGCCTTCACAGCCGCATCCGACACCAGCTCTGCATGTCGAAAATGATCGACGACAATCTGAATCGTAAGCTGACGACAGACTCGAACAAGCACATCGACATCGTCCGCCCGCACAATTGGGTAACGAACGATCATCGCGGCCAAGACCTGGGATTCGTTTGCTCGCCCTGAATGGACGAGGCTGCCTGACTGCAAAAGCTGATCGGCCACAGGCACACTTCGGCAGGCAAAGGCCTCGCTTTGAAGCGCATTGATGCACGCCTGACTGAAGTCGCCACTAATCTCTGGCGCCCAGCGGACATGAGGTGGCAGTGCCTGTCGAATGTCGACGGCGGTCTGAGCAATCAGTTCAGCGGAGAGATTCCAGCGAGGTCTCATGGGGTCTTTTCCAGTTCTGTTCGCAACGCCATCGCTCGCTTCTGTCGTTCTTCACTGCCCCAGTTGGGATGAAGAACTTCCACCACTCCAAGGATACGGAGTGCTTCCTTTTTTGAACCCGATTGCTGTTCCATCTGAGCCAGCTGGATGGCGGCTTCAAACCATAATGGCTGACCGGGCCGCGATTGCTTCTGAATCTTCAGCCAGAATTCTCGCCCCGCTTTCGGAACGCGAAGGTTACCGCTTCCAGACGACCCGGCCAGCATTTCCGCCAATCGCTGAATCTGCTGGTCGGACAGTGATTGATTCATCAGCGACTGAAGCTGCTCTTCCGCAAGACCCGGCTGATCGGCCGTCGCAGCCAGCGTGAGCAGCAGTGGAAGTCGCTTCAGCTGGAGCTCAATGTTCGGAGAACTTTCCGGATTTACCGCCAGTAGTTGCAGCAGGAAAGCCGCCAGCTGGCGATCTCCCGGAATGGCACCGGCCGGAGGTGTTGCCAACTGCTGACGAAGCAGTTCCGCAGTCCATTCACGATGCTCTGATGGCAATTCCAGCAGCCAGCGACGATCGTCGGAAGTCGCTGCGTCCGCTTCGAGACGACGAACGCTGTTCAGGATCTTCAGACTTCGCAGAATCAACTCGGCTCGCAGCGTCAGACGATTCAGATCTGCCTGAGCATCGCTGATCGGCACCGCGCTGGCCGCTTCGTTCTTCGCACCGTCGGACCGAGCCGCAAACATCTTTGTCATCGCAGCAAGCAGTGTCGCAGCTTCCTGGGCGATCTCACTCAATGGCTTTGCTTCTTCGGATGCTGCAGGCCGCCAGAACGCGCGACTGAGATGGAAGGCCTGAAGCAGCTGCTGTGAGGACGCGGCAGAACCTGTCACGCTGCTTTGAAGTGCGCGGGTGGTCAGCTGATCGAACCGTGCCTCGAGAGACGTTCGAGTTTCACTGGCCGTGATTCGCGAACGACCAATGTCAGTCAGGATGAGTTCCGCCAGCTGGCAGAGGCGCCGATGGTCGTCGGCGGTCAGAGGCTTTTCCGGAGCCGCTTCCGCTGGAATCGGAAATGTGGCGACGAGATCTTTCGCGGCTTCCAGAGGATCCTGATCACGAAGCAGCCTGGCTCGCCATTCCAGTGCCTTCACGATGCCAGGCTGATCAGAGAACTTCTGAATGTGCTGGTCGAGCGATGTCCGATAGATCCCCAAAGGAACTTTGTCGGGCTGAGCATTCCACTGTTGGCCAATGGCAAAGATTCGCAGCAGGTCCGCAGCCGATTGTCGATCAGCGGCCTTCAGTTTTTCGTAGATCGCGACGGCCTTTTGAAGCTCCGAGACGGCCGTCGACCAGTCTCGCAGCTTGATCGAAAGGTCTCCTGCCTGGAGCCACACATTGGCTTCCGTCAGTGATCCTGGCGACTGCTTTGATGCCAGCGAAACCAGTGCTGCGTGCGCCTCCTTCAGCTGTCCCGCGGCGACCTGATCCGAAATCGCTTCCAGCGCGGTAGCTCCGAGCGGGCCGACCTGCTGAACGGCGTCGAATCGCTGAGCAATCCGCCGCACTCGGTCCATGTAAACTCCAGACAGCTGACCAGGCAGTCGATTTCGCAGCGCGAGGAATTCTTCCTTCGACTTCTGAAGCGAGTCTCTTCGTTCCTTCGAATCGTCGGAAAGCTGATGCAGCAGCTCATTCAGCTGGAGCAGCGCCTGGAGCTTCAGAACCTGGATTTCCGGACTTTGCTGAACCAGCAGTTCGGCCGGTGCATCCAGCGTCAGCTGAATGGCCTCCGAGGGTTGTCCCTGAATCAACAGGGCCTGCATCTGCAGCACGAGTATCGACAGTCGATCTTCGCGTGTCCGCGCTTCCGCCAGTGCGTTGCGAGCACGAACGTCAAACGCGCTGAAATCCCGGCGAGCAATCACAAGCTCGGTCATCATTCGACGCACTGGAAATCGCTCTGCTTCGCCGCTGCTGCGAACCAGCTGCTCGCCTTGTGCCTGAAGTCCATCGAGCAGCGATGAGGGCTCTGATCCCAGCCGAATCTGACTCAGCAGCAACTCCGCTTCCGCGAATCGAAGCTTGTACCGAGCGACGCGAACCACGTCGGCATCGATCTCCTTTCGATACTGTTCAATCTGCTTCTGAAGAATCACCAGCAGCTCGCGCGCCTGGCGACAAACCTCCCGCCCAAACTCCACATCTCGTGTGACTCGCACCTGAAACGAGTGATCCGGATCAGAGACCACCGGATCCGCCTGAAGGCACTCGACTCTCGCAGCCGCGCTGAGAAATTCGATCTGGCGGACCTGAAGTTCCACGTCCTCATTGCGGCCCGGCTTTTGTTCCTTCAGAAAGTCAGTGATCAGCGACGCCGCCATGGTGACATAGTCGGCTCGCTGCGATCCGCTGACGGTCCACAGATGATCCTGATGGCAATCGGTCAGCATCAGCTGCCATCGAGTCTTCAAGGCCACGGTCGATGCCGACGCCAGTTGCTGCCGGCAATGTGTTTCCGCAAGTTCCGTGAGCCCACGCTGTCGAAGCTGCAAAACAAATTCTGCATCACCGTCCGACAATTCCTGCGCACCTGCCTCGCGCGATGCCATCGCCGGGAAGACCGCCAGAAAAATCAGAAGAGTTGTCAGCCGATGCCTCATGAAGGCAGTGTAACCGTGGCAGGGACCGCGATGGGAGTGATGGGAAGCCGGGGAATCATGAAGCCGGCACTGCCAGCGGTACACCGGGCTCCTGCCAACTCCCAGGATTCCCGTCATTCACAGAATTCCAATCGTTTTCGTCATTCCCATGCCTTTGATTCACCCAGACAACCGCCAGATTCTTGCGACAATTCCTGGACTGACCGCTATCATCTGCCGCTCCGGTGGCAGATCAGAATGACGCCCACGCGTTGCGCGCGTCCGCCGGATGGTTACCACGCAGCAGAATTTGGCAGAAATATGACAGAAAAGACTTATCTGGCAGTCGACCTTGGCGCGGAAAGCGGCCGAGTCATGGCGGGGCGGTTTGATGGTCGCCATGTCTCGCTTCATGAGATTCATCGGTTCAGCAACGGCCCCGTTCGGCTGGGCGGAACGTTGCGGTGGAACCTGATCGGTCTCTGGTCAGAGATTCAGAACGGGCTGCGGGAAGCGGCGGCTCGCTACGGCAATTCGATCACAACAGTCGGTGTGGACACCTGGGGCGTCGACTTCGTTCTGATGAATCGCAACGATGAGCTTCTGGGACAACCCTGGAATTACCGCGATTCACGCACGGACGGAATGCTGGCCAAAGCGCTGCAGCGAGTTTCCCGTTCCGAGATTTTTTCTCAGACCGGTCTGCAGTTCATGCAGATCAATTCGCTGTATCAGCTGCTGGCCATGTGCGAACGAGATCCGGAGCTGGTGTCTCAGGCGACTCGCTTCCTGATGATCCCGGACTTCTTCAACTGGTGTCTCAGCGGAAGCCGCGTCGTCGAATTCACCAACGCGACAACGACTCAGATGCTGAACGCGACGACTCGAACGTGGGCCGTCGACATGCTGCGAAAGCTGGACATTCCGACTCAGATGTTCCCCGACATTGTCTCGCCGGGAACTCAGCTGGGAGGACTTCGCAAGGATGTTGCCGAATACACAAACCTCTCCGGCGTGAAGGTCGTTGCTCCGGCCACGCATGACACAGGATCTGCCGTGGCCGCCGTGCCAACCTCTCACACGGGCAATCCTGACTGGGCTTACATCAGCAGCGGTACATGGTCTCTGATGGGCGTCGAAGTGAAGAATGCCATTCTGACCGAACAGGCGCTTCAGCGCAACGTCACGAATGAAGGCGGCATCGATGGAACCTACCGCCTGCTGAAGAACATCATGGGACTCTGGCTCGTCCAGCGCTGCAAAGTGGCGTTTGAAGAGCGAGGCTTGAAAGCGGACTACGCCGAACTGACTCGCAAGGCCGCCGGAGCCACACCGTTCCGATCGCTTGTCGACCCGGACTGCCCGGATTTCCTGCGACCTGCTGACATGACGGAAGCCATTGCGACTGAATGTCGTCGAGCCGGTCAGCCGGTTCCGGAAGACGAAGGCCAGTTCGTTCGCTGTGCCCTGGAGAGCCTGGCACTGAAGTATCGCATGGTCCTGGGCTGGTTCGAAGAAATGACGGGCGTCAAGGTTCAGGTGATTCACGTGGTGGGCGGCGGTGCTCAGAATGCTCTGCTGAATCAGTTCACGGCGGATGCCTGCAAAGTTCCGGTGATTGCAGGACCAGTGGAAGCCACGGCCCTCGGAAATGTCATGGTCCAGGCGATGTCGGCTGGTGATGTTTCCAGCCTGAGCGAAATTCGTGATGTCGTGCGACGATCGGAATCCATTACCGAATTTCATCCAAAGAACCCGGACGCATGGGACGACGCCTGGGAACGCTTCCGCCGTATTTCTGCAGGCGCCTGATCGTTCCAGGATTCGATGGAGCCTGCGGGCTCGGGATCTTCCATTCCTTCTTACTCTCAATCGTGTGACACATCATGGGCTTGTTTGATCGTCTGAAACGTGGTCTTGAAAAGACAAAGCAGATTCTGCGAACCGACATTCGCGACCTGTTCAAGTCCGGAGAGATCCTGGATGACAAGCTGCTTCAGGACTTTGAAGCACGTCTGATTCGTACGGACATGGGCGTCGCCGCTTCGACTCGGATTGTCGAGAAGCTCCGTGCTGAACACGGTGGCCGAACGGTCAATGTCGATGCCATCTGGAAGACTGTGCGTGATGAACTGATTGAGCTTCTGAAGGGACAAGACGACGTTCGCTGGGACCTCACGAATCCACTGTCGCCCCTGAAGAAAGCGGCTTCCGGACCGACCGTAATTCTGGTCGCAGGTGTCAACGGTGTCGGCAAAACGACCTCGATCGCCAAGCTCACGAATCTGCTGATGAAGAACGGGAACAAGGTGGTTCTCGCGGCCGGCGACACGTTCCGCGCCGCAGCAGTTGAACAGCTGACGATGTGGTCGCAGCGACTGGGATGCCCGATTGTCCGCAAGGAAAGCAATTCTGATCCGGCGGCTGTTGCGTTCGAAGGTGTGCAGAAAGCGGTCGAAGTCGGAGCCGACTATCTGATCGTTGATACGGCAGGCCGGTTGCAGACTCAGAAGAATCTGATGGACGAGCTGACGAAGATTCGTCGCGTCATGCAGAAGATTATTCCCGATGCACCGCACGAGAGTCTTCTTGTGATCGATGCCACGACAGGCCAGAACGGCTTGAGCCAGGCCAAGAGCTTTTCCCAGGCCATCGGCTGCACGGGCCTTGTCCTCGCGAAGCTCGACGGCACAGCCCGCGGCGGTGTCGTTGTCGCCATTCGCCAGGACATGGGTTTCCCTGTGAAGTACATCGGCGTCGGAGAACAGGTTGACGACATCGAACTCTTCGACCCCATCGGCTTTGTGGACGCGCTGTTTAGTAAGTAGTACGTGCAGATGGACTTTGGAGTGCAGCTGCCTGCTGCAGCTTTTCTCATCACAGCCTGCTGTGATCAATGCTGGTACTCAGCAGCAGGCTGCTTAACCAAAGCGGCAGCAGGCTGCCGTAGGCCAAACACTCCGCCAATTTTTCTTCGTGACTTTTCCCTGCGCGGAT
>CAZIGZ010000087.1:0-3777 GCA_964538835.1 uncultured Chitinophaga sp.
CGTAGAGCGTTGCAAGTCGACCGGGGCCGTCAGAAAGTCGTGCGATCGCGGACAGTTCACGTCGGCGTTCGTTGAGAACATCGCGAATATCATCAATGGTCCGCGTCTCTGCACTGTTCGCGTTCAGGATTGGCAGAGGGGCTTGAGAGAGTTTCATCGTCATGTCGTTGACCTGGAGTTGATCTGTCGTCGGAACGTGATTCCTGGTGTGGGTCATTCCGTCTTCGGCGGTGATGGCGATTGATTGGGCGGTGTTTCCGAATTGCGGAAGAGACGCGGTGCGCGGCCTGGAGGCAGGAACCCGCCCTGCAGTGGAGGACCAATCAGCTGATTCCATGTTTGCTTTTGATGCTCGTTGAGAACTTCCAGTATTCGGTCGTTGGCCGATCTGCGTTCTCGATCCTCCGGACGTTCGTTTTGTGGAACCGGCGGACGACGAATACGAGCCAGCGTCGTTTCATCTTCAATCAGGCGAATTCTCTCACGCTGATCCGGAGACAGATGGATGGCCTGGACCACGGAATAGTCGCGGAAAGCCGATGCTCCTTCGAACTGCAGACCCAGCTGTCGAAGTCGAAACAGCTGGGCATGTGTCAGGATCTTCTGAAGATCTTCGTCGTTGGAACGAGCCTGCTTCAGAGACTGCCGATCGCGTTCGGCTGGTGACGTGACGCCGAGTTCCTTGAGAGAGTCAATCCACTGCTGGTTCACGCGATTGGAAAGAACTCTCACCTGTTCGTATTGTGCCTCTGTCAGTTGCAGATCTTCGCGGACTGGTGGCTGCCACAGCAGTGCGAAGTACATCTGCGACCGAAGCAGTTCCAGGTCTTCCAGAATCTCCGCAACACGCGCAGTCGATTCACGAAGTTCGGCCTGAGTCTTCGGGTTGTTTTCGCTTTCTCGCAGAACCTCCTGATAGAAATTCAGAGCCGAGCTGAGGAGTCGCTTGCGAATGACCAGCAGCTCCGGCCGTCCCACCAGTTCTTCTTCGCTGATGATGAGCAGTTCATTGACTGCGCGACGAGCAAGGTTCAGGCGGGATTCTGCTTCTTCCGCACGCTGCTGTTCGGCGGTGTAGGCCTGTTGTGTTCGGACCTGTTCCTGCCGTGTGCGGGCTCGTTCCGCGTTCAGCAGCACTGTGGTCAGGATTGATCCGGCCGTCAGCGCGATCAGGAAAAGAGAGCCCGACAGCATCGCTGACGGATGTCGTCGAGCCCACGACCAAAAGCGATCAGCAAGGCCGGGTGGCCGCGCGACGATGGGGCGGCGATGAAGGAAACGGTCCAGATCTTCCGCCAGATCCTGAGCCGTGGCGTAACGATCGCGAGGATCCTTCTGAAGACTCTTCAGCAGGATCGTTTCAAGATCGACCGGGATCTCGTGCACAAATGTTCGTGGTGACGGGGGCTCCTGAGTTGCGATCTGATGAACCAGCTCATGTCGATCCGTGCTGTTGAACGGAGGTCGAAGTGTGAGCAGTTCATACAGCGTCGCGCCGAGGGAGTAGACATCGCTTCGATGATCCACCACACCGCGCCGGCCCGAGATCTGTTCCGGGCTCGCGTATCGAAGAGTTCCAAGAAGTTCGCCTGTGAATGTCAGACCGCTTTCATTGGCCACCTGAGCCAGTCCGAAGTCTGTGATCCAGACTTGTCCCTGTGAGTCGAGAAGAAGGTTGGCCGGCTTGATATCTCGATGAACGACACCGGTCTGGTGAGCATGTTCGAGAGCCATGGCGGCCTGCTGCCCCATGCGTGCAACCCAGTTGAACCACTGAGATGTTCGAGGCTTGCCCTCAGTCACCATTCGACACGCCGGAACTGTGGATGCCTCTGTTCGATCGTCGAGTGGCGTTCGGAATTCATTGACAAGTGTTGCCAGGCTTTGCCCATCGATGAACTGCATTGCGTAATAATGAACACCGCGTTCATGGCCGACCGCGTGAACTGAGACGATGTTTTCATGTCGCAGGTGTGCCGCCGCAGCAGCTTCATTTCGGAATCGCTGCAGGTGCCTCGGATCCAGTGCGGCCGCGAACGGAAGAATCTTCAGGGCGACTCGCCGACCAAGCGAAATCTGCTCAGCCTCATAAACGATTCCCATACCGCCTCGACCGACTTCGCGAATGAGCCGAAAATCGCCAAGGCGGCCTCGTTCCGGATCAGCGGCCACTGGCGACTGAGCATGCTCGGCCGCATCATCGCGCAGAAGACCCCCGAACCACTGAAGCCGTTCTCGTTCTTCAAAGAACAGCGTCAGTTCATCGTGAAGATCGGGATGAGCATTCAAGAGCGATTCGCGAGCCGGCGTCTGTCCCGCCTCACACGCTTCGACATAGCTCAGCAAAATCTCATTCAGTCGTTCCGAACGAGAATCCGTCGGCAGGGTCTCATCCGAAGACTCGGCCGTCGGGCGAACCGTGACACGATGCGCACTTGAACCAGGCGTGATCGAAGGAGGACTGCCCTTCGAACCTGGACTGCCCGATGATGGCTGGGCCGAAGAGCTCATGGCTGTCCCTCCGGTTTCAGGAGGACTCTCAGTCGTTCCATCGCGCGGAAGATCAGTCCCATCGCGGCGGCTCGGGTTTTGTCCATCTGCAGAGCGACATCGGCAATCGGAAGCCCTTTGAGGTGGTGAAGTTCAATGGCCGTGCGCTGGTCATCCGGCAGTTGCATGATGGCATGCGTGACTCGCAGAACTTCTTCCGCACGGATCGCTACCGAACTGGGAGAGGATCGATCTGAGACCAGGATACGTTCCAGCCTGGCAGACGAGCGATTGATCTCTTCTTCCAGGGAACGTTCCCTGGTGACATCGCGAGCAGCCGTCGAGAACTCCCGGATTGAAGCGGCGAGAATGCTGGCGAGAATCGTTCGAAGCCAGCCCAGCCATTCTGCTTCCGTGACGCCGCGGTATTGTGCTCTGCGGCTGTGAGCCATCAGGATTGCCTGCTGAGCAACATCCGAGGCATCCAGCTTGCCCTTCAGTGCCGGCGAAAGCTGCAGTCGAGCCATCAGCCGGAGGTAGTCGCGCCAGACCTCAACCTGAGGTGCATGATGAAAGGCTGACTGTTTTGTCTCTGGCATGACGAATGTCTGTCTGGTCCAGCAGCGAACATCGTGAATCGTTCAAAATCACCGGGCTTTTGCCTGTAAGTGAACAGATGCGACAGATGTTCCAACGAAGCGCGGAAAATTCGGATTTTGTCTGGTACATTCGCAAATCCAGGGTGTTTGCTGCAATGTGTGAATTGCCGCGAGGCGAAAAGGACTCTGGTTTTCGAAGCTGATTCTTTGCGAGATGGGAGTAGAGTGATGGCGGATCGTCGAACATTTCTGCGTCAGGCCGCATGGTTTGCGGCGATGTCGTATTCTTCCAGTCTCCTGGCCGAGGAACTTGCGAAGACGCCTCGAACGACGGAAGGTCCGTTTTATCCGGACAAGCTGCCGCTCGATACAGACAACGATCTCCTGATCATTACGAAGAATATCGATTCCGCAGTGGGCACCGTTTCTCATGTGACCGGACGAGTCCTGGGAGTAGACGGTGAGCCGCTGCGAAACTGCCTGGTGGAAATCTGGCAGTGCGATAATCAGGGGGCCTACCTGCATTCCGGCAGCTCGAATGCTGACAAACGAGACAGTAACTTTCAGGGCTATGGCCGATTTTCAACGGACCTTGAAGGACGCTACTACTTCCGCACAATCAAGCCAGTGCCCTACCCCGGTCGAACGCCACACATTCACTTTGCAGTGACTCGCGGCAAGGATCGCC
>CAZIGZ010000087.1:3877-6960 GCA_964538835.1 uncultured Chitinophaga sp.
TACCCCGGTCGAACGCCACACATTCACTTTGCAGTGACTCGCGGCAAGGATCGCCTCTTGACGACTCAGCTGTTTGTGAAGGGCGATCCGGGCAATGAGAAGGACGGGATCTACAACGCGATGGGTGACAGGAAGGATGCTGTCACCGCGGAGTTTGCTCCGGTGAAGGATTCAAAGATCGGCGAGCTGGCGGCAAGCTTTGAGATCATCGTCGGCCATACGCCGGAAGAACCGAATCAGAACCAGGGCCGACCTCCGCGCCGAGGTTAGTAGGTCCTTTCTGCCGGATCTGCCGGAAAGGACTTTCGCGGAAAGGCGAACCCGGGTTCTGGTACGTTCATCATTCAATCCCGCTCGCCATGAAGCAATTTCATGGCGATGTCGTTTCCACGTTGTGCTTTGAAGAATGTGGCAACAGACAGGTGCGCTGGTCGCGGCAAGCCCGTGAAGTGCCGCCCGGCAGTCGGCACCTGCAAAAGTCCGCGACTGCGCTCGCGTTTGGTGTTCAGGCCCGCCAGAGAAGACTCGGAGGAATGGGTTCGTTAGACTGCGTTTGTTTGCCTTCCGACCCATTCCCACCTGAGTTTTCAAAAGGACCGCAGGCATGAACTGCTCTCCTGATGGCCAGTTGTTGCCGTCGCTGTTCAGAGTGCATTCGCTTCTTCGTTCTGTCGTCGTGCTTGCGGGGCTGACGGGCTTTGCCTGCCTGGGGCTGGCACACGTTGCAGCGTCAGATCGAGTCAACTGGCCGACTCGTTCTGGTCCAACTCGCGATGGCCTGGTCGCCCCGGACGATGCGAAGGGCTTTCCGACAGAGTGGTCGGAAGACACGGGCAAGAACATTGCCTGGAAGATCGATCTGGAAGGCTTTGGTCATTCTGTGCCAATCATCGGCCATGGCAAGATCTGGCTGACGGCCGCTACGAAAGACGGAACGAAGCAGTACGTCTACGCGATTGATCAAAAGACCGGCAAAGTTCTGTTTCACAAGCTGCTGTTTGAGAATCCGTCGCCGGAACCGCTCAAGAATGAGGTCAACACGTACGCGTCTCCTTCGTGTGCTCTGGAAGATGACGCTGTCTACGTTCACTTTGGAACGTACGGCACCGTTCGCATGAATCCGGACAACTACGAGATCGTGTGGACTCGACGCGATATCAACTGTCGTCATTTTCGCGGACCTGGGTCTTCGCCAATTTTGTGGAAAGAACTGCTGATCCTGACGTTCGACGGCATTGATGCACAGTTCGTCACCGCTCTGAATAAGAAGACGGGTGAAACGGTTTGGAAGACGGATCGAACGACCGACTACGGCGACCTGGATGAGAACGGAATGCCGAAGCTGGAAGGCGACCTTCGCAAAGCGTACGGCACACCGAACTTTGTGGAGTTCAATGGGAAGACTCAGATTGTTTCGATCGGTTCACGAGCTGCTTTTGCTTATGACGCTGAAACCGGCAAGGAGCTGTGGACCATTCGCCACGATGACTTCAACGCGTCGTCGCCTCCACTGTTCTTTCAGAATCACGCGATCATCAACACCGGCTCGCGCAGTTCGAATCTGGTTTCGGTGAAGCTGGATGAATCAACGAAAGGTGATGTCTCAACATCGCATGTGGTCTGGAATCGTGACAAAGGCAATTCGGACCTGAGTGCTCCTGTGATTCTGGGGGATCGCATCTTCAGCACGGCAAATAATGGCGTCGTCTCCTGCGTGAATGCGGTGAACGGTGAGGAGCTTTGGAAGGGACGCATCGAAGGCACGTTCACTGCGTCGCCAATCATTGCGAATGGCCTGCTGTACTTCTGCAGCGAAGAAGGTGATTGCTTCGTCGTGAAAGCGGCTGACTCATTCGAAGTTGTTTCGAAGAATCATCTGGCAGAAGGCATGCGAGCCTCTCCGTCGGCGGCGGATGGCACTTTGTTCCTGCGAACATTTACTCATCTGTACGCGATTCGCCAGTGAGCAGGCTGAATGTTCTGCTGCTGAATGTTCCGTTGCCGAGTGAGCTGGTTGGAGTCTGTGATGAAGATTACGAAAATCGAAACCCTGGTCTGCAATGCTCGCATGCGGAACTGGATCTTCGTGAAAGTCATGACGGATCAGGATGGTCTGTTTGGCTGGGGCGAAGCGACACTCGAATGGCATACTCGCAGCGTCGTCGCAGCTATCGAGGACCTTGCTCAACTGCTGATCGGCGAAGATCCGACACGGATTGAGTATCTTTGGCAGATGATGTACCGGCAGCACTTCTGGCACGGCAACGGAATTGTGCGAGCCACCGCGATGGCCGGCATTGATCTCGCCCTGTGGGACATTCTTGGCAAGGTGACCGGCCAGCCGTGTTCCAAACTGTGGGGCGGACCGGTTCGTGACCATGTCAGAACGTATTGCCATCTTGGCGGAGGCAGGATGGAAGACTTCTATGAGACGTCCACGGAAGACGCGAAGCGATTTGCCGAACTGGCTCAGAAGGCAGTCGCCGACGGATTTACTGCGTTCAAGTCGATGGCCGTCCCGCCAACGCTGCCGCTGGAAGGCCTGAAGCCAATTCGGACTGCGGAGAAAGCCGTCGCGGCGATGCGTGAAGCGGTTGGAGAATCGATTGACATCATGGTCGATTGTCATGCTCGCCCCTCACCCGCGATGGGCCTCCAGTTTGCAAAAGCGCTGGAGCCGTATGGGCTGTATTTTCTGGAGGAGCCATGTTGGCCTGAGAGTGTTGACGGACTGGCCGCCATCGCTGCGGCGGTGTCGACACCGATTGCCACGGGGGAGCGAGTCACGAATCTGGCGGCATTCCGCGATCTCTTCGCCGCACGAGCCTGTTCGATTTGTCAGCTGGATATCACTCATTGCGGCGGACTTTCGGAAGCACGACGCATCGCAGCGCTGGCGGAAGCATGGCGGTTGTCACTGGCACCGCACAATCCTCAGGGACCAGTCAGCACGGCCGCATCGCTCGAATTTGGTTTTTCGCAGCCGAGCTACATCATCTGCGAAACGGTGCATGAAGATGTTCCGTGGCGTCAGGACGTGGTGCAGGAAGGATTCGTGGTGGAAAAGAAAGGACGGATCGTAC
>CAZIGZ010000087.1:6970-26050 GCA_964538835.1 uncultured Chitinophaga sp.
CGTACGACCGAACACTCGGCCCGGCCTTGGCATCACCATCAACGAAGACGAAGTCCGCAAACACCCGTTTGAGCAGGAGCTGCTTCAGCGAGTGTTTTACTCGGATGGAAGTGTGGGCGACTGGTGATTGATTCCTCCAGGTTGCGAGAGTCAGGATCTCTTAGTGCAACAAGGCTCTGTTTCGAAGGTCCTCCAGTGACACTTTGGCGGTGCTCAATTCGGGAGCAGATTTTAGGAGCAAATATGCTGACTCTCTGTCAATCTTGCGTCGGAGGATGTTCTCTTGCCGCCTCGCTGTTGCTGTTGGTCTTCTTGTCCACGATGGCGTTACATCAAGATCCGTTGGATCGACATGACGAATCTTCAATCAAAAGCCTCTTTGAGGAATCAAAGCGGACTGTCGAGAGTATTGAAGTCCTGGGACCAAGACTGATTGAAGTTTTGGATAATCCATCTGCGCGCGTTTCAGATCGCCTCAATGCAGCTCAATTGTGTGGACGGCTCAAGTACCTTCCTGCAATTCCAGTTCTGATCAAGCATATCGGGCTCTTCGATCCGCTCGCGATTACAGGTGACGGTCCAGACTACGAGTGCATCTCGTCTCTCGTGGAATACAAAGAGGCAGCCGTGCCTGCTGTTGTTGACGCGTTTCTCTCCGTGAGTCCAGATGACCAGGATCGCGAGTACTTTCTGTTGTCCGTAATCTCTGCTGGGAAACCTGGAACTGTTGCGCTGAGATATTTTCAGGGACTCGCTGACGAGAACGCAGGTCCAGTGTTCGACAGGAAACTCGTTCGCCTCAAGACTTACCTGGAGCATTAGATTTTCGTATCACCATTGAATGACTCGATAGTGTGGAAACGATTCAGTCAAGTTGTACCTTGGCTTCGAGTTCCGTAGCGCTAAATCGAAGCGTATTGACAAGCGATGGGAAAGGAGACCTGGGGGCGGTTGAAAGTCGCTTCAGGAAATCTCTTCGGCTGATGTTGACAGTTGACAGCAACTGGCATATTCTTCGGGCGTCGCTGGAAGAGCGGGAAGAACCTGCGGCGCGACGGTGATTGGGAATCAAGGAGCGAAGAATGACTTCCGTCGGACAAAGGATTCGGGAGATCCGCAAGAGTCGCAATATGACTCAGCGTGAACTGGCGGACAAAGTTGGGATCAACTTTACGTATCTCAGCCGTGTTGAAAATGACCGGCTGGACGATGAACAGACTCCTCGGGAAGAAACACTGCAGAAAATTGCAAAAGCCCTGAATGCGGATGCCGATGAGCTGCTCCTGCTGGCTCGACGGATTCCGGATTCCTACCGAGACCGCATTCTTTCGCGGCCCGGTGTTTTTCGAAAGTTGTTGAACCTTCCGGATGCAGCTCTGGAAGAACTGGTCAGTCAGATTGAACGCAAGCCAGCACGATCCGGGAAGTAATTCACGGGATCCGGCAGTCCTGAAACGAAGCGGCCGGAATGTCAGGCACGAAGCTCAAGATCGAGTTTCGTAATTCGCAGGGAGTGTGAACCATGAGACGTCATGATCTGACCAACATGCGGACTCGAACCATCGATGCCGTCACTGCCATGCGCATTCGGCAGTACGAGCAGCTGATGGGCGAGCCTGTGACGTTTCCTGTTCCGGTGGAGAAAATCGTCGAGCAGATTCTGGGGCTCGATTTTGACTGGGTGGACATTGAAGAACAGCCGGGCGAACAGATTCTGGCCGGCTTGATTCCGGAGGAACGTCGGATCGTTTTGAACAGTCGGCATCTTGATTTGTTCCAGCAGAAGCCTGGGCTGGAACGCAGCACGATTGGTCACGAGGCTGGACATTGGGACATTGATATTGATCGCACGAGTCTGCACCATCCACGCTTACCGGGCTTTGAAATGCAGACCAGTGTGGTTCGTCGTCAGGCGGCTGATCGGCATGTGCTGGTAGAAGTCCTGAATCGAGCCGCCTACGACGAGCGGTACTTTGAGTTGTATCGGGAACTGACCGCCGGGCAGGATTCACCGGAAGTCCGCAGCGCGGTGGATCGATATCAGTCATCGCTGCTGATGCCGGACTGGCTGATTCGTTCGGCTGTGAAGGATCTCGACGTGACGTCCTGGCCAGCACTCTATGAACTGGCCGAACGTGCTCAGGTCACGATTTCGAATCTCGTCGTCCGGCTTCAGAGACTGGATGTGATTTACGTGCCCGAAGGGACAAAGGATCTGTATCCGGGTCGAGATGCCTATATCGGTCAGAAGCACTTGTTCTGAGTCTGATCTGTGATGTTGTCACAACCGGAGTGCTTGCAATCGGACGATTCGTAACCGGAGGGCTTGCGCCCTTCCGCTACTTTTGCTTTTAGTTGTGCGGCAGAGGAGAGACCTCTGCCTTCTTTTTGGAAATGTGATTTACAGTAACTGTCAACAGGAGGTTGTCATGCTCGTATTGTCTCGCAAGCCGCAGGAACAGATTGTCATCCCGGGACTGAACATTCGTTTGACGATTCTGAGTGTCGGAACGAATCGCGTTCATGTCGGGATCGATGCTCCGCCGGACGTCCAGATTACTCGGCCTGATGCTCACCATTCGCCTGCACTTCAGGATGCGGGAACGATGGGGCGTTTGCGTCGTCGCAAAGGTTGATGTGATATTCCTGCAGCAATCGCAGAATGTTGCCGGAATCGTTCTCCTTTTGAGTATCTGCGGGTTTCCGACTGGCAGAAATCCGATCGATAACCAGGATACGCACGATTCAGTGTGACTGTTCTGTTTTTGCCGGGTACGAACTGCTGTGAACGAATCGACGTCAACTTCCTCCTCGGTGCCGAAACCGTCACGGACGCTGGAGCTGCTGGCTCCTGCAGGAGACTTTACCTGTCTGCGAGCGGCGGTGGAGAACGGAGCAGACGCTGTCTACTTCGGCCTGGATGTCGGCTTTAATGCTCGTGCGAGAGCGGAGAACTTTGGCCTGGACAATTTGTCATCGGCCATGGAGTTTCTGCATCGTCGGGCCGTTCGAGGTTTCATCACGCTGAATACTCTGGCGTTCACCAGTGAGCTGGAATCGGTGGAAGACATTGTCCGCCGATTGTGTGATGCGGGTGTCGATGCCGTGTTGATTCAGGATTTGGGTGCGGCTCGTCTGGTCCGCGAGATTTCGCCGGACCTTGAGATCCATGCGTCGACACAGATGACTCTGACGAGTGCCGAGTGTATTCAGGTCGCTGAGCAGCTGGGCATTGTTCGCGTTGTGCTGCCTCGGGAATTGTCGATTGATGAGATTCGTGAGATTCACTCTCAGACCAGCATGGAACTGGAAGCCTTCGTGCACGGCGCGTTGTGCGTGGCTTATTCCGGTCAGTGTCTGACGAGCGAATCCCTGGGTGGTCGAAGTGCCAACCGCGGCCAGTGTGCTCAGGCCTGTCGTCTTCCTTATGAGATTGTCTGCGACAACACGCTGCGAAACTTCGGCGATCAGAAGTACCTGTTGAGTCCTCAGGATCTGGCAGCGTTTCCGCTGATTCCGGAACTTGTGGACGCCGGAGTCAGTTCGTTCAAGATCGAAGGTCGACTGAAAACGCCGGAGTACGTTGCCAACATTACTCGACATTACCGCGAAGCGATTGATGCGGTTCTGGCGGGCCGGCCGGTTGAGTTTACTCGTCGACAGATTCAGCAGATGGAACAGTCGTTCTCGCGAGGTTTTTCGCCGGGCTGGTTCAATGGGTGCGACCACAAGATGCTGGTTCCGGCCACGAGTTCTGCCAAGCGAGGCGTGTTGCTTGGGACTGTGACTCAGGTGTTGTGGGACCGAATTCGAGTTCAGCTGGAGTATTCCATTCTGGCTGGCGACGGCGTTGTCTTTGACGGCGATCGCTTCCAGGGTGAAGAGCAAGGCGGCCGTGTCTTCCACGTCTACCGTGATGGCCAGATGCTGACGGAGCCTGTGGATTCCGGGGTCGTGGATTTGTCGTTCGGCCGCGACGCCCTGGAGTTTTCGCGGATTACAACAGGACAGAAAATCTGGAAGACCGACGATCCTCGACTGAACAGTCAGCTTCGGCGCACCTTCGAAACCGCGGATCCTCAGAGAAAGGTCGCCCTGCGTCTGAAGGTTTATGCGGAGACCGGTCGCCGCTTGAAAGTGGAAGGCCTCGCGCAGAATGGATGTCACTGCCTGGTGGAATCCGAAGCGCCGTTGCAGTCGGCTACGAAACATCCGGTGACTCAGGAAGTTCTGACGGAGCAGCTTGGACGACTTGGTGGATCCGTGTTTGAACTCGCGGAGCTGGAAGCGAGCATCGCCGGAGTGCCGATGGTTCCTCACAGCGTGCTTGGCAAAATCCGCCGCCAGATGCTGGAGCAGCTGAATTCCACTTTGCCGTGGAACCAGCGTGCTCAGTCAGCTCCCGGAGCACTTCATCGACTGCGGACTCTGGTTGCCGATGATGAGCCGAAGTCTGCGGGTGTCCAGCTGCATTTGTTGTGTCGCACGATGGATCAGTTGAAGGCTGCGATTGAACTGAAGCCGGAACTGCTGATCGCGGACTTCCAGGACCTGCGCGAATATCGGGAGGCAGTGGAGTTGTGTCGCACGGCCGGCCTGACATTGCTGCTGGCTCCTCCCCGAATTCAGAAGCCCGGAGAGATCGGATTGTTTCGGCTGATGCTGAAGGCCGAACCGGACGGCGTTCTGGTTCGTAATCTGTCGGGGCTGCGGTTCTTCCGTGATCATGGTATCAGCGTTGTCGGTGACTATTCTCTGAACGTCACGAACGAACTGACCGCTCAGTTCCTGAAAGCACAGGGGCTGCGCTGGCTGACACCTTCGTACGACTTGAATCGCGATCAGTTGAGCGATCTGGTGTCGCACATGCCAGCGTCATGGCTGGAAGTCGTGATCCACCAGCACATGCCGATGTTTCATATGGAGCATTGCGTGTTCTGTGCGATGCTGTCGCCAGGGACGAACAAGACGAACTGCGGCCGGCCATGCGATGTTCATCAGGTTGAGCTTCGTGACCGAACCGGCATGGACCATCCGCTCATCGCTGACGTCGGATGCCGGAATACTCTGTTCAATGCAACGCCTCAGAGCGCGGCAGAGCTTGTTCCGGAACTCATTCAAAAAGGCGTGCGGCGCTTTCGAATTGAACTGCTTCGCGAAACGCCGCATGAGATACAGAAGCTGCTGGTTTTGTATCGAAGACTGCTGGACGGCAGTGTCACTGGTGAACACGTCTGGACATCATTGCATGCCATGAACCGCGTCGGGATTACTCGAGGGACGCTGGAGGCACGGCGGAATCCGCTGGCAATTTTGTGAGGCTGGCCTGTGGCGATTCTGTGATCGGAATCATATTCCGCTCTCGCGCAGAGCAGCGAAGCGGGAACGTGCAGCTGTGAGGCCCCTCCCGATCTTGCTGGCGCTCGATTGGACTTACCCACTCAGTATTGCCCGGTGTGAGTCGGTGGCTTGGCTGGCGGTTTCAGTGTCCACAGCTGCAGCATTTCGACGATGAACGAGAACGACATTGCGAAGTAGACGTAGCCTTTCGGGATGTGGTGTCCGAATCCTTCGGCAACCAGCAGGACGCCGATCAGGATCAGAAAGCTGAGGGCCAGGATTTTGACCGTGGGGTTTCGTTCGATGAACACCACGATGGCCTTGCTGAAGATCAGCATCCCGATCACTGACAGGATGATGGCCGTGACCATGATGGGAATGGGATGAGTCAGTCCCTGCGTCATTCCCACAGCGGTGATGACCGAGTCCAGTGAGAACACGACATCGATCAACAGGATCTGAAAAAGGACAGCCTTGAGCGTACTGACTTTTGGCGTTGATGTATGTTCGCCGCGCGCGTCAGCCATCTTGTGGTGGATTTCTTTGGTGCCCTTGAAGACCAGGAAGAGTCCACCGAAGATCAGGATGATGGCCTTGCCCGTGATCTCCGATTCTCCCATGCGAAACAGGACCTTCGTCAGTCCCATGACCCAGCCGATCGCCATGACCAGCATGATGCGTGACACAACGGCCAGCAACAGTCCGAGGGTTCGAGCCTTGTCGCGATCCTTTTCCGGCAGCCGACCACACAGGATCGCGATGAAGATGACATTGTCGATGCCCAGGACAAGTTCCAGCGACGTCAGCGTGAGCAGTGCTGCGAGTGCCTCGCCGTTCAGATATTCCCCCATCGTGGAGTCCTTGGATCACCGGTGTTCTGGGATTGAACTTGTTTGAGGCTCGTTCAACGGTCGAATGAGACCGGCAGGAACGGCCGAAACAGAAACGCGGATCCCTAAACAGGCTGGCTGTTTCAGCATTCCGCGATCGTTCCAAAGCATATGTCGTCATCGGGGACGACCGGAACTCGAAAACGCTGAAATTTGCCCGTGTTTCTTTCCGAACGAAGGATTCGGCGGTTCGGAAGCGAGGATTTTGCCGATCTGGTCTTCAAACCCATTCGGGCCTGACTACACTCAGAGCATCTCTTTTTATAGGACCGAGATCATGCGAAAAACTCTGACTCTTTGTGTACTTTCAACTCTGGGGCTGGCCGCCGGATGCTCCGATGCGACAACGGACGCGGTTGCCACCAGTGGCATCACTGTGGTCAATAAAGTGTGCCCGATCATGGGCAGCGAAGTGAAGCCGGAAGAACTGACTCCGGAACTGACTCGCGACTTCAACGGCAAGAAGGTTGGTTTCTGTTGCCCGCCCTGCCTTGAAGAATGGGACGAAATGACTGACGCTGAAAAGACCGCTAAGCTGGAAAAGCCTGGCGACTCACACGCTCACTAAGTCATCGCACGACGTTGGATCGAGTACAGAATAAAGCCCGGCTGGATGGTTCCAGCCGGGCTTTTGTTTTCGGGACTAAGTCTTGGAGAGTAACCGGAGGGCTTGCGCCCTTCCACTACTTTTCGATGTTGAACTAGTACTCGTTCTGCTCACTTCCGGTTGTCACTGACACTGGTGGAGCAGACGGTTTTGGAATCTGACGAATCGTGCGGCCGTCTCGTTCCTGAACCAGTTTCGCAATCGCGTCATCCAGAGTCATGACTCCGAGGTCGCCATCGATTCGACAGCGAACAGCAACAGAATTCGTTTCTGCTTCCTTGGGGCCAACGACGAGCATATAAGGAATCAGATCCATCTGAGCTTCGCGAATCTTCGCCTGAACGCGAGCGCTCTGCAGGTCCGTGGAAACTCGGAAGCCCGCCAGACGCAGTTTCGCCGCAACCTCTGTGGCATAGTCGTCAGACTTTTCGCTCAGCGGCAGAACACGAATCTGCTCCGGCGCCAGCCACAGTGGGAATGCTCCGGCGAAGTGCTCAATCAGCACTCCGCAGAATCGTTCCATCGAGCCGAATGGAGCACGGTGAATCATCACCGGGCGATGTGGCTTGTTGTCAGGCCCCGTGTATTCCAGCTGGAATCGCTCTGGCAGGTTGTAGTCCAGCTGCACAGTTCCCAGCTGCCATTCTCGTCCCAGGCAGTCCTTCACCATGAAGTCGGTCTTTGGACCATAGAACGCTGCATCGCCCGGCGATTCGACGAAGTTCATTCCTTCCTCGGTCAGCACCTTGCGCAGAGTTGCTTCGGCGTTTGACCAGAGTTCGTCGCTGCCCACGTACTTGTCCGAATTCGGATCGCGAGTCGACAACTGGACTCGGTAGTCGTCCATACCCACTGACTGAAGAACGAACTTCACCAGGCCCAGAGTCTCCTTGAACTCCTTTTCTACTTGTTCCGGAGTGCAGAACAGGTGAGCATCATCCTGAGTCAGTCCGCGAACTCGCAGCAGTCCGTTCAGTTCGCCGGATTGCTCATAACGATAGACCGTGCCGAATTCCGCGAGACGCACAGGCAGATCGCGATAACTTCGCGGAATCGCCTTGTACATCTGCACGTGGTGAGGACAGTTCATGGGCTTCAGCAGGAAGCGTTCCTGAGTCTGTTCCCAGCGACGCAGAACTTCACGCTTCTGATCATTGGAGCCGCTAACCGGAAAGTCCTTCACGTCGAAGCCAAGCACCCGTGCGGCTTCCAGCAGCTTTCGTTCGTCTTCCGGTGACGGTGGAGCCGGCTCCGCTTCGCGCGGATCCAGACACCGAATCCAATAGTCGACAAGCTGCCCGGCCGTGTGACCGAAGATCGGAGAAAACTGTGAGTCGCGATAGTACGGAAAATGTCCGCTGGTCTCGTACATTTCCACTCGGCCAATGTGTGGCGAGTACACCGGCTGATAACCGCGCCTCAGCAGTTCGGCCTTGATGAATTCTTCCAGCGTCGCGCGAATCGTTGCACCTTTGGGAAGCCACAGGCAAAGTCCCGGCCCGACGTCGTTGGTGATGGTGAACAGGCCCAGGCGCTTTCCGAGAACTCGATGGTCGCGCTTCTTTGCTTCTTCCAGCTGATCCAGATGAGCCTTCATGTCCTTCTTGTCGAAGAACGCGATGCCATACAGACGCTGCAAACGAGGACCAGCGGAGTTGCCTTTCCAGTAGGAACCAGCAACGCTCGTCAGTTTGAATGCCTTGATCTTTCCGGCATGAGGAATATGCGGTCCGCGGCACAGGTCCACGAACTCGCCCTGGCGATAAAAGCTGAGCGTCGGATGTTCGGCGAGGCCGGTGCGGATATGTTCGGTCTTCAGAACCTGCTTCAGATCGGAACACAGCTGGATGGCTTCTTCACGTCCGGCAACGAATCGCTCGAACGGCTCCGCGGCGTCAATGATCTTCTGCATCTCCGCTTCAATGCGAGGAAAGTCGTCTTCGCGAATCGGAGCGGCCAGATCGAAGTCGTAATAGAAACCCTGACCGGTGGTCGGACCAAAGGCGAGACCAACGCCAGGGAACAATCGCATCACCGCGCGTGCCATCACGTGAGCACAGCTGTGGCGCATGACGCCGAGTGCTTCAGCATCACGTTCTGTGATCAGCTTCAACGGCACCGGGCGGAGTTCGGTCAGTTCCGCAAGTGGTCGCATTGAGTCGACGATGTTTCCGTCGATGCTGGCAGCGATGGTCGCTTTCGCAAGGCGTTCGCCGATACCAGCGGCGACGTCCAGTGCGGAAGCGGAATCGGGAAGGTCGAGAATGTTGCCGTCCGGCAGCTTAACCTGGATCATTTCTACAGTTCTGTCCAAAGGTGAGCCGTGGCATCGCGGCTGCTACGAGAAGTCGCGAGTCCCGGCCCGAAGAAAAGAATGACACGCGACGAGTTTTATCGGTTCTCCGATACAGCAGCAAACTCAGTTTCACGCGGGGACAAGGTGGCTGAAGATTCAGTCTTTTTCCTTGCGCAGGGCGATTCTCGCTGCTGACGCTGACGCTGGTAAAAGTCGCGGTTCGCTTCGCCAGACACGATGTGTTCCGATGGTGCGGCACCGGACGGCTAGCGCCCTTCCGCTACTTGTATGATGATTCAACCGCCGATGGCTTTCATGGCGTCCATCTTTCGTGCCAGCCGGTCATCCCACGCACTGAGGTAGTGGCGGTACGCTTCGTGATCAGCCGCCTGCTCCTTCAGCAGTGTGCGAGCCAGTTCCGTCAGTGTCTGTTCTTCCTGCAGTGTTAATCTTCCGAGCATCACCTGAGTTCGGAGGAACACAAAGTAGGTATCGAGCACATCGCAGCGGCAGTAGTCGTTGATCAGATCGGCTCGACCCTGATAGTAGAGATCCTGGACCTGTGAGCCGTCAATGAGAGACTTGCCTGGTTTCTGAATCATATTGGCCAGCAGATTCAGACCTCCACTCAGTCGAAACGTGCCATAGTTCGTCAGAAGGTCCTGAAGGTCAAGGTGAGCGTCCAGGTTGTAGCGATTGCGGGACTGTTCAAACGACTTGGAGTCCACGTTGAACCAAGCGGGAACACTCAACCCAAATCGGAATGCAGCCATCTCCAGCACAGGCATGTCGTAACCGCGACCATTGAACGTCACAAAGGTGGGACGCTGATAGTGAATCCAGCCCTGCCAGAACCGCCGCGCGATTTCTGCTGGTCGAAACTCGGGCGCATCCAGCACCAGAACATCCAGCAGTCGGAAATCCGGTGCGACTTTGGCGATGGCGACCGAAACCGGAAGGACAAAGGTTAGTGGCAGAATGTCCTTACCTGTATCCTCCAGTAACTGCTTGCGATAACGATCGACTGCCTCACGCGGAGTCAATTCATCATCGGGAAAGCGAACCTTCCGAATCAGGTCGCCGTCGCCAACTGTTTCGATGTCAAAAATCAGGTAGCGGATGTCGGACATGGTGAAGATTCCTGCAGGTTGATTCAGGGACTGATTGGGGGCACGGTGACCAGGAAACAAAGACGCTGTTGGTGGAGCACACAGGCGACTGGTGACAGTGCCCGTTCGCTCGGCGAGTTTCTTTGTGATGCGGTTCTGCGGCAGTTGCGATATTCTGGTCTTCCGCGCTCGCAATTCCCTTCTGCAGGCGTTTCAATTCTTCGAAACAATTGAATTTCCTGCCCTGGAAGAACCTTTCAGCAATCAACTTTATGTCTGACGAGTCTACTCAGAGCTCCGCCGATCGGTCCGCCGGAGCGACCACAGCACTGGAAGAACAGGCAATCCGCGGTCTGACGACAGCCTATCAGAGGATGCGTCAGGAGATCGGGAAAGTGGTGATTGGTCAGGACGAGGTCGTGGATCAGCTTCTGATCGCGATGTTCTGCCGGTCTCATTGTTTGCTGGTCGGAGTACCGGGCCTCGCGAAGACGCTTCTGTGCAGCACAATCGCCAGCATCCTGCAGCTGTCCTTCCGACGAATTCAGTTTACTCCGGACCTGATGCCATCGGACATCACTGGCACTGACGTGCTTCAGGATGATCCGGCGACCGGGCGTAAAGTCTTTCAGTTCATTCCTGGGCCATTGTTCACCAACGTGCTGCTGGCGGATGAAATCAATCGAACGCCTCCCAAGACCCAGGCCGCTCTGCTGGAAGCCATGCAGGAACGACATGTGACTGTCGGCTCGCAGACGTACGATCTTCCGGATCCGTTCTTCACCCTGGCAACTCAGAACCCGATTGAGCAGGAAGGTACGTATCCACTGCCCGAAGCGCAGCTGGACCGCTTCATGTTCAACGTTGTCGTCCGATATCCGACGGCGGCAGAAGAGCTGCGAATTCTGAAGCAGACCACGGGCAACGAGAAACCGGAACTGACTCCCGTTCTGACCGGCCGACAGATCCAGGCGCTCCAGGAAGTTGTCCGCCGCGTTCCGTGTGCGGAGTACATCTTTGTGTATGCTCGCGACCTGGTTCGAGCGACACGGCCGGGTGAATCAGAAGCACCGCCATTCATCCGTGAACTCGTCTCCTGGGGTGCGGGGCCTCGAGCCGGCCAGTACCTGATTCTTGGTGCTCGAGCACATGCGTTGCTCCAGGGGCGATTCCATGTAACGACCGAGGACGTCAAAGCTGTCGCCAAGCCTGTGCTGCGTCACCGTATCATGACCACGTTTGCCGCGGCCAGTCAGGGCGTGACACCGGATATCGTGATCGAACGACTGCTGAAATTCGTTCCGGTGGAGCTCCACGAACGGGCTCGCAAGAAGGTCCAGGGAGCGGAGTAGCCGTCAGAATCCAGGCGGCTCAGTACTCTTCCCGAAGATGATCTCTTTCAGTACACGCCGCAGCGGAACTGTTGGCAAGCCGTTGTGCGTGCCGCCCTTGATCACCTGAAAATTCACCTCCGTGCGAGCACATGACCGGAGGAACTCCGCTTCCGCCAGCGGAACCAGTTCATCGGAATCACCGTGAAACTGCACGATAGGACAAGTGACCCTGGCGATCCGTTCGAATGAAGGCCACTGATCGATCACCATCCAGCGAAAAGGAAAGCACGGATACGTCACCGCCGCCATTCGAGGCATCGACGCAAATGTGGAATTCAGGATGAGTGCTCGGGGAGTCGGAGCGGGTTCCGTTTCAGAAGACCAAAGCGACAGCGCCACCGCTCCGCCAAGTGATTCCCCAAAGAGGATGATCTGACGGTCTTTGAAGCCAAGTTCGGCCTGAGCAAAACTCCAGACCGCACGAGCATCAGCTTCCATGTCGACTTCACGAGGACTGCCGGTGCTGTCTCCAAAACCCCGGTAGTCAAAAATCAGGACGTCCGCTCCGCACGACTGAATCTCCTTGAGATCCGCGAGACGAAGCAGCCGATTTTGAGCATTGCCGGGAAAGTAGATGACGAGGCAGCGTTCCGGCGCGTCGGCCTGGGCGGGCGAGGGAGACGATTTGTCATCCGAAATCGCACCATCAGAATCGGCCGGAATTGGCCGCACGTCGCGACTCCGCAAATGCCACCCTCGCAGCACGACACCGTCGTCCGCTGTGATCGTCACGTCCTTCGCCTGATCAGGATTGAGGCCTGTCGTTTTCACGTCGAGAGACGTCGCGCGAGTCGGGAGATACATCAACTGTCGCTGGAACAGAAATGCGAGCAGCGTGATCGTGAGGTACGGAACGACACCGTAGATGAAAACGGCGCGTTTCAAACGCTGACGAAGAGTCCGTCTGGTCTTGCTGATTCGACCGAGTTCATCTGGGGCAGGCTGATTCGAGATAGGCTCAGGCATCATCGCCCCGATGGATTCAAGCCGCGCGGGAAATGGATTCCTGTTTGCCGTAGCCGGCCAGCCGACTGATTGGACCAAGTCGTCGTGTGGTCAGAAGGACCAGGAACGCTGGCACCATGATTGGACGGATAATGAACGTGTCCAGCACAACGCCAGTGGCCAGTGCCAGGCCAAGCTGGTCCATACCGACCAGGCTTCCGGCCATCAGGGAGGAGAAGGTTCCGGCCATAATGATCCCGCAGCTGGAGATGATGCTTCCCGTGCGCTCCAGTGCAATGGAGATTCCCTTCAGCGGCCCGTGCACTTTCTGTTCTTCTTCGATACGGGCCATCAGGAAGATGTTGTAGTCTTCACCGACCGCGATCAGGATCGTGAACAGGAACATGGGAACCTTCCAGTCCAGTCCCGTGAAGCCCTGTGGGTCCAGTGCCCAGAAGATGAAGAAGGTGAACCCAAGCGTCGCGAAGTAGCTGTAGAGAACCGTGAACATCAGATAGCCGCAGATACCTGGCTTACGCAGCAACATGACAAGAATGAGATAAACACCCAGCACGACGAGTGAGTCGATTCGAATCTGGTCGGAGTCAGTCACATCCTTGAGGTCGCTGATGTCTGCCGTGTTGCCCACGTATGACAGTTTTGCATTACGCAGTCCGTCGGGCAGATGGCTGCGAATGTTGTCGCGGAGGTGTCGAAACTCGCTGATACTGCTTCGTGCAAACGGGTCGTTCTTCAGAATCAGATCGACGCGAGTGACCGAATGATCAGTTGAGCTGACAAAATAGTCGCGAGCGTGTTTCTTCTGAGCCTGGCGAACTGCCATGCTCATGCCCTTTTGTTCACGCTGTCCTTTCGGTGCGGACAGCGATCGAACGGCATGAAGGCCAAGAGCGTCTTTCTGATCGACGAGTCGTCTCGTGAATTCCTGAATCAGCGCGAATGATTCGCCCTGGACGGGACTGAAGTCCACACCTTCGGCTTCGATGATTACCGTCAACGGCGAAACCTCGCCGGCAGGGAAATGCTGTTGAACAGCGGCTGCCCCGTAAACGCTGGACGAGGTCTGTGGCAGTTCTGACAGAAGACCGTAGCTGAGGTTTCCGAAGAAAAAGACACCGATGGCGGTGAATGGCAGCAGCAGCAACACGCTGGCCAGCCATGTTGCCCACGGACGCCGCTCCAGCAGCGCGCCCATTCGCGCCCAGCCAGCGGTCAGCAGATGTGCCTTCTGAAGTCGTGACAACAAACCGGTGCTGGCTGGGAAACCGTCTTCGCTGGACTTGGTTGTCGTTGGCAGACTGGGCCAGAACGCAAACCGTCCGCTGAGTCGCAGGATGGCAGGAGTCAGAGTCAGAGAGGCTACAAGGCAGATCGCCAGGCCAAGAGTAATGGCGATGCCAGCCTGACTGAACTTGCCGAATTCGGCGAAGTACATCATGCCAATCCCGCACATCACTGTGCCGGCACTGGCCGTCAGTGCCGCACCGATGCGTTCCAGTGTTCCGGAAATCGCTTCTTCAATGGTCTGACCGCCATCCAGTTCTTCGCGATAGCGGGCAATCAGGAACAGACAGTAGTCAACACCTGCGCCGTAAACGAGCACCGTGACGTAGGTTTCGATGCCGTTGAAGAGACTCAGCCAGCCCGCTCGAGCCATCAATGCCAGGCAGCTCAAAGAAACTGCCGTAGAGACCGCGACAGTCACGAGCGGAATCATTGCCAGCATCGGAGCACGATAGATGGCGATCAACAGCACGACGACCAGAATGACGGTCCATTTTTCTGTGGACTTCGCACTGTTGCGCGATTCCATCATCATGTCGCGGCCGAAGGTCGCACTGCCACTCACGGCGATTTCAAGGCCGGCAGGCAGCGAGTCTTCATGGCCCTTCGGATTACGAGACAGTTGCTTGACGAAGTCTTCAATTCTGTCCACCAGTGCCACGTTGGCCTGGTCCAGGAACTCTGTCGTAAGCCCCAGAACGATGGTTGTGGCCTGTTTGTCTTCACTGATCAGCAGGTCGCCAATTTTGCGATCCGCGAACCAGGTAATGTTCTGAACGATCCTCGCCTGCTCCGGGGCAGGCTGGGCATCGGTCTTCTCCTGGCCTTCCGTGTCCTCAGGCTCTTCCGTTTCGTCCCCGGACATCGGCACACCGGTCAGGCGGTGGAGTTCAGGGATCACGCGAGTGGAGAGGAACTGAAAGTCGGAATCCAGAAGCCCTTCACTTCCGCTTTCGCGTCGAGCCAGCAAAACAAGAGTGCTCTTGAGCATGTCGTTCGGAAAGGCTTCGTGAAAAGCTTCCGTGGCGACTCGGCTTGGCGCGTCTTCCGGCAGAAAAGCGAACTCGCCGTTTTCCACAACGTCAGACCATTTCGGCGCGGTGGAGATGCAGGCTGCCAAAATTCCAACCCAGGCAAGCAGGATCAGAAATGCGTGCCGTGCTGTAAGGTCTCCAAGACTTTTGAACAGCATTGAATTGCCTGAATGGATGGGAGCCGAAAAACGACAGGAAAACGGAAACAGGCTGCCGGCAGAACTGCCAGTGCGGATCCGCAAACAGGAAGGACGATCTCCGATGATCTTCTTCCCCAAGACAGAAACAGGGACACTACCGATTGCCCGGTTCGAATTCAATCAAACCAGTAAAAAACCGGCATTTCCGCAACTCTGTCGCCGTTCAGTTCCGTCCGGGAGAATCAGCAAAGGAGGGTAAAATGGGGGCAACGGACAGTTGTTTCTGATCCGTCAAAAGCCGCACCGCGCTTGAGTTGAATTCAATCATGGCGGGTTGCACGCGACAATCGCAGGCAGGCGGCAAGTGGCTCAGCGGAATTCGAAGGGTGTCCATCCCCCGTTATAAATGAAATCGCCGCTGGCCAGTCTCACTGTTGAGCACAGTTTGACCGGCCAGCGGCGATTCGTCTTGTTTGATTGGCGAAAGATTACTTACCGGCAGGACCACCCATACCGCCCATGCCAGGCATTCCTGCACCACGTCCGCCACGTCGGCCACGGGAACCGCCGGAGCCGGTCATCGAACTTCCACGGCCCATGCCGCCACCGTAGCTCATGCCGCCACCCGTTCCAGGTCCCATGCCTCCCATGCCGCCCATATCTCCCGCGCCGGACAATCCGTCGGCACCACCGTATGGATCGTTGGTCTCTCCTTCTTTCGCTGGTCGGAGATGTTCATAGGCTTTGAGAACAAATGCGGTCAGGCGAGCGTCATCGGCCTTACTGATTTCACGCTCTCCGATCGAAACCTTGTCGGCACCGTATCGACTGACGATTGCTCCGTTGGAATCAATCACGGTCAGTCGATCACCCACTGCCTTCGTTCCGGAGAGTCCTCGCAGAAAATCCTTCAACTCCGGCAAATCGTTGGCGTTGACCTTGGGAGACTCTGTGACTGATGCCAGGAAGTCGCGCGACTTCAATTCTATTTCCGTCAGTTCAAGAGTGTTCTTGCCGAGGTCCACAAGTTCCACAGACTGCTTTCCGCCGATTCGAGTTCCGACCGGGACTCGAACTGGTGCCATGACCGGCGTACCAGCGGTCTCATGTTCGTAGTACATCGCCATCGTTGCGTATTCATCGGCGCGAGGTCGAGACTCCGCTTTTTCCGGGAAGTATCGGTATGCATCAGGAACGAACACCGGTTCTGTAGGATCGCTCCATGGTGAGAACACAGTTTTGTTCTTGGCCGTTTCCGGGTCAACGAGTTCGTCAATCGGCTTGTTGAAGTTTGGATTCTTCATCTCCAGGCGAACTCGGTATCGATACGCCGTGCCTCGGTCACAGGTGAAGTCCATGAATCGGACCAGAAGCAGTCGACCGCCGGCGAGCGCGTTTCGCATCTGCTTGCGGAACTCCTCCCGATCCTTGGCATTCATCGGATTGCCGTTTTGGTCTTTCGCTTCTTCGCCTTCCTTTTCTGAATCGCCTTCTGTCAGTTCAGAATAAAGATCGTCGAGCATGCTGTTGTACTGGTCACCGCCAGCCCCCATGCCCTGACCGGACATTCCTCGCATGCCGGGCATTCCTGCCATGCCCATGCTTCCCATGCCCATGCCGCCTTCCATTCCAATGCCGCCCATGCCACCCATTCCGCCCATGCCCATGGCAAGGTCATTGGTGGAAAAGGAGTACTTGCGGAACCCTTCATTGGCAGCCTGTTCCGGTGGCAACATTGCCTTCTGCTTGTCCGCTTCTTCACGAAGCTTGGCTTGCAGACGGTCAATGATTTCTCGCTCTCTCTCTGACAGCTGGTAGTTTTCCAGACGCTTGTGAGATGCGTCAGCGGGAGTCCACTTGCCAGCCGCACGACGTGGCAGTGGCATCGTAATTTCGCTTCGAACCACGCCAGGATTCACGATTTCAATATCGTAAGCCAGTGACTCTTCCAGAATCTGAGCGATGTCCTTCAATGGGAGTGGTTCCCACGGACCGGTCCACTGATCTTCGCCCGGCTGTGCTCGCTGTCGCTCAATCTGCAGGTTGACGAAGTCAACTCGCTGACTGGCCTGTGCCGGGTCGATATTCAGGGCCTCTGCCAGCATCTCAGATTCGCGATAGATATCGAACACATACCGCACGGAAACGCCGGCCTGTGATCGCACCTTCTTTTCTTCAACCACGTCGAGTCCAAAGCCGCCGCCATAGCCATCTTCGGACATTCCGCCGCCCATCCCAAGGCCCATGCCGCCCATTCCAAGCCCCATACCGGGACCCATGCCCATGCCGGGGCCACCCATACCGGGGCCACCCATACCGGGGCCACCCATGCCAGGCGCACCGCCCATGCCGGGGCCAGCCAGACCGCCGCCGCCTTTGCCGCGACGTCCGCCCGCACCACCCGGAGGTCCGGACGATGGAAGACCAGACGACGACGGTGTTCCAAGGCCGCCAGGAGCGAGACCACCTTTTCCACCTGGACCGCCGATACCACCTGGAAGATCGGAATTTCCGCCGGAGTACTGATCACCAACACCAGGCTGAGCCGCCGCGTTGGCACCGAAAAGATTCTCGAGATCCTGGGTGTCTTCTTCCGTTTTCCCTTTCAATTTCTTTGGGTCCGTCGCGTCAGCAACCAGAGTTTCTTCCGCTTCCGCCGGGTCATCCTTCTTCACGTTCGGGAAGATGACGAGAGTGGCTTCCGGAGATTCTGGTGGCAACACAACCGCAGTCGCCAGCTTTTCCTGAACCTTGTTGATCGGTTCATTCCAGCGTCGGGTCGTCGCATAGCGACCGAATTCGTCATTCGAATCCAGCATCTTTTTGGCCATCGCCTGGACATCAGGCGTGTCTGAGAATGCCTTCTTCTGGTCTTCCGGCCAGCTGCTCGACAGCCACTGTCGTTCTGTGGCGTCCGCATCCATCTTCAGCTGGTTTGGGTCCTTGTCGCATGAGGACCAATTCGCTGTTGCCAGCGAAGTCAATCCCAACAGTCCGACAAGAACTGCTCCCACCTTTTCTCCGTGGTTCAGCAAAATTGCTTTGAAGTCAGGACCCTTCATCTTGGCCATGGTCGTTCTCCCTGACGAATCCCTCAAGAGTTCAATTGAATTCCGTAATCAACAATGATGTTCAAGATCAGTTTTCGATTGGTTACTTCGGCTCAGTCGCGCCCGGCGTCGGTGTCGTCGGAGCTGCACCATCTCCGGACGGAGCTGGTGTCTCTCCGGTTGGATTACCGGCCGGAGCAGGTTCAGCAGGTGCTGGTGTCGGTCCGGGGGTTGCAGGGGCCGGGGTTGCCGGATCTGCATTCGTCGGAGCAGTAGGGGCGACCGCTGGTGATCCGGGAGCTGCAGCGCCGTCGCCTGTCCCAGCCGGGGCAGCCCCGTCAGCTGGGACAGTTCCCGGAGCTGGAGTTGCTCCGTCGGGAGTAGCCGCGGCTGGTTGAGCACCAGGAGCTCCCGCGTCAGCTGGATTCGCCGGAGGAGCAGCGGATGCTTCTGTCGCGGCAGCTGCCTCGGTCTGCTCAGCCGCATCAGATTCCTGGGCCGACTGATACAGTGTCATCAGCCCGCCGATTCGTACACTCAGCAGCAACGGATCAGACATCGCAATCTGCAGAGCTTCCATCCCGGATGGCGAAGCCATTCCGCCACCAGGCCCAATGCCGCTTCCAGCCATTCCCGGTGGTCCCATCGTGGCTCCTGATCCGGGAGGCATCATGCCTTTTCCACCACCTCCAGACATGTTTGGCATCCCACCCATTCCGGACAGTCCCATACCTGGCATCATTGAACTGCCAGCCATTCCCGGTCCCGGATCTTCCATTGAGCTGCCGCCCATGCCGCCACCCATCGACGACATGCCCATTCCGCCGCCAGCAGCACCGCCGGCACCAGGAGTTGCATTAATCTCAACTCGCACAATTTCCACAGGGAAATCTGAGTCAGTCAAAGCCGCCAGAAGCTCAGGAAGCTTGTCGTCTCGAACCATCACATCCAAAAGAAAGGCCCGAGTCTT
>CAZIGZ010000088.1:0-5993 GCA_964538835.1 uncultured Chitinophaga sp.
CTAATCAGCAACCTCCCCATGAACATCGCCGAACGGGAAGTTCGAAGACTCAGGAGTCGTCTGCCTGCATTGCATGATTCGATTCGAATTGAACCCGTGCCGTCCGCCGGTCCGGGGAACATCGTCCTTGTCGAAAGTCAGTTTGAAAATGTGACCGAAACGACCGTGGCATTTGGACGCCTGGGGACATCAGCAGAGACAGTGGCGAACGAGGCCATCTCCAGCGTTAACCGCCATCTTGATTCAGACTGTCCCGTTGGCGAACACCTTTCCGACCAGATCCTGCTTCCACTTGCAATCAGTGCCGCATCTCGGGCACCGGGGAATGTTCAAAAAGGAGGCGTGTTTCGGACTCGCACGATGACTGGGCACCTGCAGACGCACATCGAGATTCTCCAGACGTTGTTGCCGGTAAAGATCGAAACCCACAGTCTGGAACAGGGATACGAGATCCACCTGAGCCCTCGCGAATTCTCCGGGGCAACTCAATCCGTGTAGCAAATCGACAGCAACTCCACCGACCACGCTCCGACTTCATGTCCGAACTCATCTGTCCTGTTATTCTTTCAGGACAATTGCGGTTTCCGCTCTAAAGTCCGACAACAGGGGCCCCAGAGGCAGCCCGAACGTAACAACGGGCCAAATTCGGACGGGGAGTTCACTGGGGCGAGCAAGTCGCGGGATTCGGGAAACGGAATGATGTTTTGGTCAGTGACAGGCTGGGTGGTGTTCTTCCTTGTGACGGTCAGCACAATTCCGGCTGTCTGGGCGTTGAAGCATCGCAGGCTGTCTGCATCGCGGAGCACCCCTGCAGCCGATGGTGGCTCTACTGTGGCTGACGACCACGAGTATGAAGTGAGCGTCATCGTGCCCGCCAGGAATGAGGAAGCGCAGGTTGCCGAAGCACTCGCGTCACTGCTGCGTTCGGAAGCTGTCCGGATGGAGATCATTGCGATCAATGATCGTTCCACCGACCGAACCGGGGAACTGATGGATGCTGCGGCCGCGCGAGACAGTCGCATTCGGGTGGTCCACGTGAAGGAATTGCCCGAGGGCTGGCTGGGCAAGAACCATGCAATGCATATGGGTTCGAAGATGGCTCGCGGCCGCTATCTGCTCTTCACGGACGGAGACATTCTGTTCGAACCCGGAGCGATCCGTGCGTCGCTTGACCATGTGGCAACGAACAAGCTTCACCATTTATGTCTTCTGCCGAAGATGATCCAGGGCAGCCTCCTGGAGAATGTGATGACCACGTTCTTCGGCCTCGCGTTCGCCACCGGAATGCAGCTGCATCTCATTCGGACTCGCTGGCCAATGTCCTATGCGGGTGTCGGTGCATTCAATCTTGTCGAAGCGAACTTCTATCGGTCGTTTGGAGGACACGAACCAATCCGACTGGACGTTCTGGATGACGTGAAGCTCGGCAAGCTCGTGAAACGGAACAACGGTGCGACGGACTTTCTGCTGGCGGAGAAATGGTTGTCGGTGCGATGGCAGCCGTCTCTGTGGGGCGTCATCACAGGGCTGGAAAAGAATGGCTTTGCGTCGCTGAATTACTCGACGAAACAAATCCTCTTCGTAACGCTGATCTTCCTTCTGACCTTTGTCGCCCCGCTTACCGCACCGCTTTGTCTGCCCTGGAATCAGGCCGCTGGGTTTGCTGCGACTCTGGGGATGTGGCACCTTGTGTATGGATGGCTTGTCTGGAACGTTCCCAATGGGCGGCGGCTGATTCCGTTCTTCCTTGCCGGCCCGTTTCTCATGGCATTCGCTTACTGGAGGTCAGCCATCATCACCTGGCGGCAGGGTGGTGTTCGATGGAGAAATTCGTTCTACCCGATCCAGCAACTTCGAGCCGGTCTGTACCGATGATTTTTGCGATGAAGCCCCCCTGGAAGCTCGCCAAAGTCGAAAATCAGCCGCATGCCGCTGATCCGGGAATTGGCAGTCCCGCCCGCTGCCGGTAGAGTCCCCGGTTGATGGCTCCGGCAAATCGCGAACGTACTGCGAGCATTGAACTCTGCGTGCCTGACAGCAACAGAGTTCCGGAGTGCACCGCCGGAGATGCTTTTGGCGGCCATTTTGCCGCATTTGATTCCAGGGATTCTCTTGAATGTTCTCATTGACGACGCTGGCTGCTGATATCCCGCTTGGTTTCTGGGACCAGACATTTAACTCTGGTGACGTGGCCATCATTCTGCTTCTGGTTTTGCTGGAAGGAATGCTGTCCATCGACAATGCGCTGGTTCTTGGATTGCTTGCGAAGCGGGTTCCCAAGCCTCTCCAGAAGCGTGCTTTGACCTATGGACTGGTCGGTGCTTTTGTCTTTCGTGTCATCTCCATCGCGTCAGTCAGTTATCTGCTGAAGTGGAGAATCGTCAAGTTGTTCGGCGGCGGCTACCTCGTCTATATCGCGGTCAAACACCTGTTCTTCGAATCAAAAGAAGAGACGGAACAGACCATGTCTGTAGATGCAGAGGGTGAGCCGCAGCTTCGTGATGCGGAGACCGGTGCTCCACTGACCGCGGAGCAGGAGAGCATTGAAATTCAGGAACGTATTCCTGTGCCTGCGATGGAAGAAACCGTCCGTGCGGGCAAGAGTTTCTGGATGGCCGTGGCCGTGATCGAACTCACTGACATCGCCTTTGCGGTCGATTCGATTCTGGCAGCCATGGCGTTCATTCCGGCCTTGCCAAAAGACTACCCGGCGGATGCTCATAATCCCAAGCTATGGGTTGTTGTGGCCGGTGGATTCATTGGCCTGATGCTGATGCGCGTCGCCGCCGTCATGTTCATCAAGCTGCTTGAGAGATTTCCTCGGTTCGAAACGTCAGCTTATCTGCTGGTGATTGTGATTGGGCTGAAACTTCTGGTGGACTGGGGAGTCAACTCTGAGGCTCATCCGCATCGAATTGACTTCCACAGCTATACTCGTCCCGAATTCTGGATCTTCTGGGTGTCCATGGCGCTTTGCCTCGGCTATGGCTTCCTGCCCAAGAAGTCTGTCGATGGTCCGGACGCGTCTGGTTCGGGCGCATCCACGTGAAGCTGCGTCGAATTCCGGAAGACTTTCAGGTTGATGAAGTCACACGCGTCCAGCCGACCGGTGGCCCCTTCGCTCTTTATCGCCTGACGAAGACTTCCATCGGTACACCTGAAGCCATCAGTGCCATCGTCGAACGCCTGAATATCCACCGCCGTCGTCTGAGTTACGGCGGCCTAAAGGATCGACATGCCGTTACGATGCAGCACCTGACCATCCACAATGGTCCTCGAAAATCGCTGCAATTGAAGACGCTGAACCTCGAGTATCTCGGCCAGACCGCTCAGGCGTTTACTCCTGCAGACATTGATGCGAATCGATTCCAGCTCGTGCTGAGAGATATGCCTTCCCAGGAGATCTCGGCCGCCGTGCAGGCTCTGCAGGAAGTTCAGCAGGCTGGTCTGCCCAACTATTTTGACGACCAGCGTTTCGGTTCACTTGGCGAATCCGATGAGTGGATCGCAAAAGAATGGTGTCTGGGACACTGGGAACGCGCTCTCTGGCTGGCTCTGGCCGATGGTCATCCAAACGATCCATCGTCAGAGAAAAAGCAGAAGCAGATTCTGAGAGACATGTGGGGCAAGTGGCCGGAGTGTCAGCAGAGTCTTGATCGGTCGCATCGCCGTTCGATCGTGACGTACCTGTCGGACAAAGTGAAAGCCGGTCATCCCGCTGACTTCCGTGGTGCGCTGGGGCGAGTCAATGTGGATCTTCGCGGGCTGTATCTTTCGGCCTATCAGTCGGCCATCTGGAATCGTCTGCTGAATCGCATGCTGGAAGACTGCTGCTCCGAATCGCAGCGCCGGACGTACTCGCTGAAGAGCGGTGTTGCCACATTCCCGGTCAACCTGGATGCTCAGCAGCAACTCGATTTGCAGGATCTTTCGATCCCGCTGCCGAGTGCAAGAATCGATCGACCTGAAGGACGGATTGGCGACCTGCTGGATGCGATCCTTGCCGAAGAAGGAATGGAGTTGCGACTGCTGCGAGTGAAGTATCCTCGCGACAGTTTCTTTTCGAAGGGACAACGGCGAGCCATCATCTCCACGAAAGACCTGGCCGGCAGCGTCTCCGATGATGAACTGTATGGTGGGCGACAAAAGCTGACGCTGTCGTTTCAGCTTCCGCGAGGCAGCTATGCGACGATCCTTGTGAAGAGAATCACCGGGTTAGCGTTGTCGGCTGACGACTCCGACGATAATTGATCGCCGTCGGTAGGAACGATGATTGTAGGTGGCGCCTGCCGGGCGGCACTTCGCGGCGTATGCCCCGACTAGCGTCCTTGAGATGAACCAGCTTCTGCACGGCGGACGTGGTTTGAGCCGTCGCCGAAGATTCGCTACGCATACGGATGAATGGCATCACGAACGCGTAAGAACCGGTTCGCCTGACGGCGAAGATCCTCTCCGGCAGAGAGGATCTACAGATGTTACTTCTTCGGAAGCGGCGGAGCATCCTTCAGGATCGCAATCACCTGGTCACGCAATCCGGCACAGACTGAAACGCCATCGCCGCCGTCGACCACTTCGCGTCCTTTCCAGTCCGTGCAGGAGGCACCTGCTTCGCGAAGAATCGGAATCAACGCGGCGATGTCCCAGGGTGACATCTGAGGATCGATCGCGATTTCCGCCCGGCCTGTCGCCACCATCGCATGCCCGTAACAGTCTCCCCAGCCTCGAGCAATTCGAACCTGATCCATCACCTGCATGATCGTTTCGAAGCGATGGAATGGCTTCCAGTGAGTTGGCTCCGTGAACATCAAGCGAGCGTGGCGAATGTCTGACGTTACAGGGGCTTTGGTACGTCGCGGTTCCTGAGTACCGATCCTCCACCAGCATCCGAAGCCATCGGCCGCGTAAACGACTTCGTTCAGAGCCGGAAAACGACAGACGCCGGCCACCACCCTTCCCTGAAACTCGAGCCCAATCAGGCTGCCGAACAGCGGAACACCATGAATGAACGCCTTCGTCCCGTCGATCGGGTCCAGGATCCACCGAAAGCCGTTGCGAGCCGGCACGTCAGGGAATTCCTCCCCAAGGACCCCGTCCTCCGGAAATGCCTCTGAAATCCGCTCCCTGAGCAGCAGTTCAGCCCCGCGATCAGCCACTGTCACTGGCGATTCGTCCGATTTTGACTCCACCAGAAGCCCGTCGGTCTGGTAATGCTGAAGAATGAGAACACTGGCTTCTTCCGCAGCGCGGAGTGAAAAGTGCAGTCGATCGAGGATTTCTGACATGGAAGCTGTTGGCCTGATTTGCAAAAGTCCGAAAACAAAGTTTCAACATTCGAACATCGAATTTATTCTGACCTTTCGCGTTGAAGAAGTGTCTGCCGCTTGTAAGAATACGCGATTCGCAATTTAAGCACTGATCTTTTGTGCAGTTGCTGTTTGAATAAGTTTGTTCCCTGAATCCTGAACTTTCACTGGTGCGTCATGTTGAAGGACCGAACTCGAATTGAACGTCAATTGACCCTCTCGCAGGAGAAGTTGTCTGCCTGTGAAGCAAAGCTGGCAGGCGAAGGGGTCACCGGCAAGGCTCGCGGCAAGAACGCGACCTGGCGTCACCTGAACGCGGACTACCGCCAGCTGAAGCGTCGCCTTGGTGCAGTTTCCGCATTGGAAGCTCGTGAAGCCGCTGCAGCTCAGAAGAAGGCCGAAGGCGCTTCTGAAGGTGGCGAAGGCTAGTCGCTGCTGTCTGATGTGACCGCAGTCGCAAAGTGACTCACCTTGCGCCGCTGAAGCATTGGCAGTTGTTGAACGCAGATTTCGATCATTGATGAAGGAAGGCGTGGCCTTGTTCGCGCCTTCCTTACACCACTCGGAGAGATGACAGAGTGGCCGATTGTGCAGCACTGGAAATGCTGTGTCCGGGAAACCGGACCGGGGGTTCGAATCCCCCCCTCTCCGTTCGACTGACTGCCCATGAGCCATTCTCTGATTGGCTCA
>CAZIGZ010000088.1:6003-6361 GCA_964538835.1 uncultured Chitinophaga sp.
GGGGTTCGAATCCCCCTCTCTCCGCTCCATTTGAATTCCCGCTGACGGCCAACTGAAGCTCAGCGGATGCACTTGCAGAAATCGTTTGTCCAGCCAGGACGAACGTGCTCCACTTCGATACAGTGTCGAGCACTGGTCGCCGACGAAGGGTCGACTCCTTTCTTGATGCCACCAGCTCCAACCTACCTTCCGCTGTTCCTGGAGCCCACCTGATGAAGCGAATGCGATTGTTTCTTGCTGCGTTGAGCCTTTCGGCTGTTTCTTTGTCGGGTTCCCGACTGCTGGCCGGAGATGACGACAACTGGGTTCGCATCCGGCTTGATGAGCGATTTCGCTCCGAAGGTGTTGCGGCCGCGGA
>CAZIGZ010000088.1:6371-7255 GCA_964538835.1 uncultured Chitinophaga sp.
AGATAAACCCAATAAGGGGACAACGGCATTCCAAACAGTCCCAAAAAAACTCCAACCAAACCCAAAATCCACGGATCACCCGGGAACGAATCCAACCAGCTCGGATCGCGGGAGATGTCTGGTACGAAGCTCCTTCGCTCAAGTCTGACAAGCACACCGATGGTTCTCAATGGAAGCTTCACGAAGTGCGGGTCCCTGGCGAGTTTGTTGCGGGGATCGGCTACAGCAACAGCTTCTGCAATTTCGCGCACGACATGAACAAGGACGGAAACACCGATGTTGTCATCATTGGGTTCCCGGGTGATCCGTTCCACTGGTATGAGAACCCAGGTCCTGGCAAGGAAGACCACTGGAAGGAACATGTCATCTGGACCAGTGTCTGCAATGAATCACCGGAGTTTGAAGACCTGAACGGCGACGGCGTGCGTGAGCTGATTCTGGGCTCTCAGCCGGAAGCGAAAATGGGGTTCAACATGATCCCCGGTGCGGACAAGTCCAGCGAGATGTTCCCATTTCATGCGATCAGTGAAGCTGGTGATCCCAACCAGAACGGGACATTCAAGTACTACCATGGCCTTGGCGTCGGCGACATGAATGGCGACAAGCACCCCGATGTTCTGATCGCCCACGGCTGGTGGCAGAATCCTGGCGACATCACTTCCGGCAAGGTCTGGGACTTTCACCCGGTTCGCATCAAGACGGACAACGGCGAGCAGCCGCTGCCGGCGTGTGCCAACATTTACTCGGATGACTTTGACAGCGACGGCGACATGGACCTGTTCCTGTCGTCAGCACACAACTTCGGCGTCTGGTGGGCAGAGAATCCTGGGGAAGGTGCATGGACGCTTCACGAGATCGACAAGTCCTTCTCACAGACTCACGCT
>CAZIGZ010000088.1:7265-25753 GCA_964538835.1 uncultured Chitinophaga sp.
AGTCGACATCAATGGCGACGGTCAGCTGGACTATGTGACCGGCAAACGATTCTTCGCTCACAATGGCGCAGATCCAGGTGCTCATGATCCGGTCGTGATGGTCTGGTTCGAAGTGCAGCGATCAAAGGGCAGTCCTCCGAAGTTCACCGCTCATCACATCACAGCGGGACTTGGAACCGGCGTGGGGACTCAGTTTGAGATCTACGACATGAACAAGGACAGGAAACCAGACATCGTGCTGTCGAACAAGAAGGGTGTGAACGTGCTGCTGCAGAAGTAGCGATGGCTGAATGTTCGAGTGATGGGAATCATGTGAAGCAGAGAAGGCATGAGCCAGCGGCAGGTGCCTCAGGATTCGAATGAACACATGGCCTGGAGAAGTCCGGGCCATGTGTATTTTTTTGCTTCCGCTTGCACGCTCAGTCCCGCTGTCCGCGCGGCATCGCTCGTCACTGGGCTGATGGTCGCCACTCGCGTGGCCATCGTTGATGCATTGATCCCCGCGTTCTTCAGCAGCTGGCTGAACTGACGCGCAATCGAAGGACTGCTCAGTCCAACCCAGTGGAGCGTTCCCGCCTGAATGCGATGGATGACTTCCGTACTCAAAGCATCGCAATCGCGGTTCTGGTAAACCACAAGTTGTTCCAGCGTCGCGCCGGCCTGAGCCAGACGATCTGGCAGCACATCACGGCCTCGACTTGCTCTGGCCCAAAGAACCTTGCGGCGGTTGACATGTGGTACCAGTGAATCAGCAAGTGCTTCTGCTCGAAACTGTTCAGGAACAACATCGGCCCGCAGTCCATAACTGCTCAGCCGTTCGGCTGTTGAACTTCCAATGACGGCCAGACGACACTTTCCGAGTGCTCTGGAATCCAGTCCCGACGCGTTCAAGTGCCTGAAGAACTCATCAACACCGTTGACGCTGGTCCAGATGACCCAGTCAAAATCAGAAAGTCGCCGCAGCGCTGACTGAACGAGTCGAGTTTGAGCTTCATCGACCGGCTGAATTTCGATCATCGGCATCATGACGGGTTCCCCGCCCATGCGAACGATCTGATCGGCCACTGAGTCCGCCTGATCCTCGGGGCGAGTCACTCCGATGGACTGCCCGAACAGCGGCAGCTTTTCGAACCATGTCAGGTGCTGTCGCTGAGTCACGCATTCTCCGACAACAATCAGAGACGGGGGCCGCAATCCTGACACCTCGGCCTTGGCCGGAAGTGACTCGAGCGAGCCTTCGAGGACTTTCTGTGACGGGAGCGTGGCCTGGCAAATGACGGCCGCGGGCGTGGTCGATGACATACCATGGCGAATCAGCTGCGAACAGATTTCCCGCAGCCGACTGAGCCCCATGTAAAACACAATTGTGCCCGGGAAGCGAGCCAGCGCGGCATAGTCGAGTCGCCCGGGTGCTCTGGTCGGATCTTCATGCCCAGTGACAAAAGCGACGGCCGAAGAGATCTCACGATGCGTGTAGGAGAACCCGGCATACTCACCAGCACCAGCTGCGGCGGTGATGCCAGGCACAACTTCGAACGGGATGCCAGCCGCTTCCAGGGCTGCCGCTTCTTCACTTCCACGGCCGAAGATGTACGGGTCTCCGCCCTTGAGCCGCACAACTCGTCGCCCTGCTTTGGCTTCCTCCACCAGTCGGCGATTGATGTCTTCCTGGGGAACAATGGCCGTGCCGTCGCGACGAGCCCTCGCCGTTCGTTCGCAGATGCCTTGCGTATGTCGAAGCAACAACGGATTTACAAGACCATCGTAAAGCACCAGATCGGCCTGCGCCAGAACTTCGATTCCTCGCACCGTGATCAGGCCAGGATCACCTGGCCCCGCGCCGACGAGCCAGACGGATCCAACAGTCTGCTCATTGGACTTCGGCGAAGTATTGTCAGTCGGCGGTGTCACAACGTCACCAGTGTTCCATCGAAGAATGTGTCAGTGCAGCGTGATTGTGCGGCCATCATATCGAGCCACACAGTCGGGATTTCCGGCGGCCTGCTGTTCCAGAATACGCTCCATGGCTTCGACAGCCGCAACGACCTGTCGATCTGCAGAGAGGTCGGCGTAGTGCAGTGTTCGAACAGTCTCCAGCCTCTTGCTTCGCTCTGACGCCGATCCACCGTGTTCGACGAATGCCACTTCCCGCGCGAAGCGGTCGATCACTTCCACGCCGTATCCTCGCTGAGACCGTTCGCCCCACGGTTCAAGGAACGAACCGTTGTAATGATTGTTAATCGTGTTCTTCATCTTGAACGGTGTCAGACCTTCGACCGTCAGTTCGACGCCGCGTTTGCGGGAATGTCCGTTCCAGATCCCGTTGTCGAAGCGAAACTGAACTTCCTGCTCCACGTAACCCGGAAAATTGTCCGGTGTCACCCACGACGTGTGAATATCGAACGCGGCTTCTCGACCAGAATCATATTCATAGATCAGCCGCAGCTGACAGCTGTCCCATGTCGAACCATTCGCGGGCCCCACGAGTCCTCGCTGGCCCGTACAAAGAATGGTCTTCAGTCGCCCGCCAAAGGTGAAGTCGATCAGCTTGATGTAATGCACGGCGACGTAGGTACCCGGGTTGCGTCCCGTGATCCACTCAGAAAACTGCTGGCCGGAAATCTGGCGAGGCTCCAGAAGGGAGCAGTAGCCGTTGTTCACATGCTGCAGAATTCCATCGGCGACGAGCGTCCGAAGCTTCTTATGGTCCGGGTCGAGCAGCTTGTGATACACGACGCGAGCCAGCACGTTGTTCCGAGCGGCGATCGCATTCAGTTCGTCAAGCTCCTGCAGAGACAGCACCGAAGGCTTTTCGACCAAAAGATGCACGCCAGCTTCCAGGATCGCTTTTGACGCTTCGAAATGGCGATTGTCAGGAGTCGCGACGCAGGCGAACGTGAGATTCTGCTTCAGGAGCTGATCGACGGCATCGTCACCGCTGAAGTTCTGAAATGCCGGGATCTTTCCTGTCGACTGCTGCTGATACTTCGCCGCGCGAGAACCCGTGCGCGAAGCCACGGCAACCATGTGCACGTCGACGTCGCCAAACTGTCGATCGTAGAGTCCTCGTGAGGCCGTGGCTTCGAAAAAAGGTCGATACGTTTCGTCGAAGATCATGCCCATGCCGACCATGCCGGCACGTAGAACGGGACGCTGTGAACCTAACATTCAAGACTCCGAAATTCTCGAATCCGTAATGGAAGTCGCCAGACTTCCTGTTCAAATCAGCGGAGGAAGGGAACTCTGGCGAGCTCCGCTACTTCAGCTGGAAACGGGGGGACTGGCTGAGAAACGACAGAGGATTGTCGAACGTAACTTTGTCGATCAGCGACATAGAATGTCCTCGTCGCGCCATCTCGATGCGTGCTTTTGGGACGGCCAGCGGATCACTGCAGCCCCAGTCACCGGCCGAGTTCATCCAGATGCGTTCTGAACCATACATCTCGATCACATCGGTTGCTCGCTGCGGAGTCATCTTCGTGTCCGGATAGAGAGTCATCCCGGCCCAGAATCCACGGTCCAGCACTTCCGCCACCGTGTGCTCTTCGACATGATCGATCAGGATTTTTCCCGGATCGATATTGCTGGCACTGAGAGCATCCATGATCAGTCGAGTGCCCTTACGTTTGTCTTCCAGGTGCGGCGTATGAACAAGAACAAGCTGGTTGTAGCGTTCGGCCAGAGCGATCTGTTCTTCCAGAATGATCAGCTCATTGCGAGTATTCTTGTTGAGTCCGATTTCGCCGATGCCCAGCACCGTGTCGCACTTCAGGAACTCCGGAATGATTGAAACGACTTCTCGCGCGAATGCCGGGTCGTCAGCTTCCTTGGGATTGATGCACAGCCAGGTGAAATGCCGAATGCCGAACAACGCGGCTCGCCGAGGTTCGTATTCTGTGAGCTGACGAAAATAGTCGAAAAAGCCCTGAGCCGACGAACGATCGAATCCGGCCCAAAAGGCAGGTTCCGTGACCGCCACGCATCCCGACTGCGCCATGCGCTGATAATCGTCGGTCGTTCGAGACACCATGTGGATATGCGGATCAATGTACCTCATCGGGCACCTCCTGTTGTTCCGGTCGTCACCGCAGATGTCAGCCGAACCGCTCCGGATGCGCCCTTCATCCCGTGAGCGGACTGAGGCATTTCCATCGTGGGGTCGCTCAGCAGATCCAGGATGCGCTTTGCTCGCTGTGGCTGTCCATCAACCAGAATCTGGATGGCTTCCTTCATTGCCGTTTCGCGAAAGTCAGGCCCGGGACCGGGCTGAGTTCGATCGAGGCGATCGAGGAACGCAGCGATATCGAGCAGTTTGGCGCGATGTTCGAGAAAATACTGGTTCACAACCTGTTCCCGAGTCATCGGGCAGGTGGCAGTCTTTTGCGTCATGACGATTTCCTGCATTGCGAATCAATAAGTGGGCTGGCAGGGAGTTTAGCGTGCGAAATGCATCGCGAAAACCAGAGCAGCACTGGTTCAGTGGGAACCATTTTGTAACATTCCATCTTCCGAATCGAACAGACCTGCGACTTGGGAAGCACGACTTCCGTTAAGTTGCACCGTTGGGATTCTCCGTCTGTCATGGCCGACACTGCCTTACGAGTTCTTTTGCTGGACGCCGAACTCACCTTTCGCGGTTCGTCACTGCTGACTCTGCGCATTGCACGAGGGCTGGAGCGGCGAGAAGTCGACACCGCATTGGTCTGCACATGCTTCAATGGTCTGGATCCGTCGCTTCTGAAGGGTGTACGACTTCATGAAATACCCGGCATCAATGTTCCGATCTGGGGCCAACTGGTTCTGAGAACTTTGTATCGGGACCTGAAGGATCAGCGACCAGACGTGGTTCATCTTCAGGACAGTCGCTTGTTGCCCCAGGGAATTCGACTGGCTCGCAAACTTCGGCGTCCGCTGATTGTCAGTGTCGGAGATCACGCAGAAGCGTCAGCCTTCCCGATGAAGGCCATCGCTCCTGAACTGAAAATGGTGATCTCGGTCAGCGAGAGCGTGCAGCAGCAGATTCCCTCATTCCCTGCTGGATTTGCCATCGAACGTCGAGTCATCCTGCCGGGTGTTGGAGTTCCGGAGGCGACAGCCATTGATGCTCCCCTGGACGACGAGCGACCGCCAGTCATCGGTATGGCCGGGCCGCTGGAAATTGTGAAGGGAGCAGCGTTCTTTCTGAGAGCCTGTCATCGTGTTGTTGAGGCCGGACATAACATTCGTATTGTGATTGCCGGCAGCGGACCGGAAGAACGAAGTCTCCGCCAACTGGCCTCGTCACTGGAACTCTCCAGTCGCCTGACATTTGTGGACGGTGGTGTGTCGATGGCGGGTTACCTGTCGGCCATCGACATTTTCTGCCTGCCCTCGCTGCAACAGGGGATCGGCGTGATGATGCTGGAAGCCATGGCGCTCGGCCGACCGGTCATCGCATCCGGTGTAGGCGGAGTCCTGAGTGTTCTGGAGGACAATGTGACTGGCCTGATCGTTCCACCGTCCGACAGCCGCAGTCTCGCCGATCGCATCATTGAGCTGCTCGAACAGCGAGACCGTGCGCGACAACTGGCCACCGCCGGCCAAAACCTTGTTCGAACTCGCTTCAACGAAGAGCGAATGCTGGATGAGCTGATCGGCGTTTACCGTGAAGTTCAGGATGCCGAACCGCGGACACAGGAAGCCATTCCGATTATGTCACGAACCACCGGCACGTGGCACTAAAGCGAAGCATGGTTTTCGGTTTTCAGTTTTCGGTGGGTCCATTGAACCAAGAACCAAGAACCAAGAAACTCCCCGGAGCTGCGAATGAGCCGGTTCTTTCTGCCAATGCTGCTGTCTGTTTTCGTGCTGATTCCCGATCAGGCTGGCGTCGCCGAAGAGTCAGCCAGTACGGTGTCCGCCACGACGACTGGTCGTCGAGCCCCGAACATTGTCATGTTCATCGTCGATGACCTGGGTCAGAAAGATGTTGGCTGCTATGGAAGCAAATTCTACGAAACACCGAACATCGATCGTCTCGCGGGCGAAGGGGTTCGTTTTACGAATGCCTATGCCACATGCCCAGTCTGCTCGCCGACTCGAGCCAGTCTGATCACGGGGCGTTATCCGCAACGAACGCACATCACCGACTACATCGGAGCTGCTCAGCCCGAAGCGTGGAAACGAAATACGAAACTTCTGCCGGCTTCGTATTCGCTGCAGCTGGCTCACGAAGAAATGACAATCGCGGAGTACCTGAAGGCGGCCGGCTATGCGACCTTCTTCGCCGGCAAGTGGCATCTGGGAGGCGAAGGATTCCTGCCGGAGAATCAGGGATTCGATATCAACATGGGTGGACTCGCACAGGGAGGACCTTACGGCGGAGACAAGTACTTTTCGCCGTACGGCAACGCCAAACTTCCCGATGGGCCCAAAGGAGAACATCTGCCCGATCGGCTTGCGACAGAAGCCTCGAAGTTCATCGCGGCGAATCGGGGCAAACCGTTTCTTGTCTACTTTCCGTTCTACTCGGTGCATACTCCTTTGATGGCTCGAGAAGATCTGAAAACCAAGTATCAGAAGAAGCGGGCAATTCTGTCAAAGGTCGATGTTTTTGCTGATGAGCCTCCAAGAAAAGTCCGGATGACTCAGGACCACGCCGTCTACGCCGGAATGGTGGAGGCCATGGACCAGGCCGTCGGCAAGGTGCTGAAATCACTGGAAGATCAGGGCGTTGCCAATGAGACGCTTGTGATCTTCACGAGCGACAACGGTGGACTGTCCACGAGTGAAGGTTCACCGACCTCGAATCAGCCGCTGCGAGCCGGCAAAGGCTGGCTGTATGAAGGCGGCATCCGCACGGCCTCCATCATGCGCTGGCCGGGACATCTTGCGGCTGGAACAACCAGCGAACTTCCCATCGCCAGCATCGACTATCTTCCTACGATTCTGACGGCCTGTGGCGTGAAGCCTGACAATGACCGACCGCTGGATGGAATCAACCTGCTGCATGTCCTGACCGGCGCTGATGCACCACCGGATCGAGCCTTGTTCTGGCACTATCCTCATTACGGCAATCAGGGCGGAGCGCCAGGAGCGGCGATGCTGCAGAATGGCTGGAAGCTGATTGAATGGTTCGAAGACGATCGCGTTGAACTCTTCCATCTGACTGCCGACGAAGGGGAGAAATCGAATCTCGCCGATGCAGAACCGGGCCGAGTCACAGCAATGCGCGAGGCACTGCAGGCATGGCAAACGGAAGTCGGAGCCATTCGCCCGACTGTGAACGCTGCGTATGACCCATCGAAACCAGATGGCCGGAAGTGATTCACCGCACGGAATTCGGACATTCAGACAGCGGAACGGCGCGAGCTGTCCGGTGCCACAAAAACCGAATCAGTCGAGCGTTGAAGAGAATGATCCTGATCAAGTGGGAAAGAGGTGAGAGACAAGATTGCATGGACGAAGTGGTGCACGAAGGGCTGACGCGGCTGACGCCCAACCGCTCGCCGTATGCATTTTTTCAAATTGCCAGACAGAACTCCCGGAGTATCGTCTCTTCCTGCCGCAAGCGGACATATCCACCACACGAAGAGCAACGAAATCGACGGGGCGATCATGACAGAGCAGGTTCCGACAGGTCGTGGAGATCGATCGCTGGTCGAGGTGTGGTGCATGTCGCTTCTTGCGGCCCTGGTTGCCAACACGCTGATAGCAACAGGCGTGGTCGTCAGCGCATGTCAGTCCATTCCCCCCGCGCCTCGGTGGAGCGGCCCTTTGGGAAACTGGGTTGATGTGGGCTTTGAACGCAAGCGGCTTCTGGAACTCGACAGCATGAACGTGTTTTCCACAGACGAGTTTGCCGCAGAGCAGAAGACGCTCCTGGACGAAGAAGCGATCATTGTCGCATCGTTTCCGGATGATCGCGGCGATTTCGATGCTACGTGGGGACGAGTCGTTCAGGAATCGCGCGATGCCGAAGTGGCCACAGTCTGGTCGGCTCTTGCGTACTGGATCATTTCCGGCACAGCGACTCTGATCCTGGCAGTTTTGTGCTGGCGAAACGATCGGGCCGTTGCGGTGGAAATTGGAAACAGCTCCATTGAGTCTTGTCTAAGCGATGTGCCCTGACGCAACATCGGAAGACCGTACGCCAAACAAAAATGGCCATGCAGGAGAAACTCCCGCATGGCCATTCATTGTTTGGAAATTACCCCGTAGGGACTCGAACCCCAACTGACAGTGCCAGAAACTGTAGTGCTACCAATTACACCACGGGGTAATTTTCAAGCCGTGATAGCCTGATGAGCGGAAGTCTATCAGCGGTTCCAAACCGTGTAAAGCGCTGTTCACGGATGATAATCGCTGAGTTTCCGCGGCGAAAAACGCTGCCAAACGGCCGCCTTTCGGTCGCGGCCGCGTCGATCCACAAGTGAAGGACAGTGGTCGAACGGTGAAGGTTCGGAGGCACGAATGAACGTCAATGCGGATGTGCGGGAACTCTGGCGATTTCCACTGCGGGACTGCTTTGCGGAGCTGTATCAGCTCAACCGTCCAAATGTCATGATCGTAATGTCGTCATTCTGTGCTCGGCCATTGGCATGACGACGAACATCCGTCAGCAGGGCCCGGCCCAGTTCTTCAGGATCCGGTGAACCGTCTCGCACGAAATCTCGGACACGTTCCTTCGTGTAGAGCCCGCCGTCGGGATCCATCGCTTCATCGACGCCGTCCGTGATCAGAATGAACATCTCGCCGGCTTCAATGTCACGTTCGACAACTTCATACGGATAGCCGTCCATGATGCCTACCGGGATGCCGATGGTGGAGTCATCAAATTCCTCCACGCTGCCGTCTGGTTTGCGGATCAGTGGCGACATATGGCCAGCATTTGCCAGGGTAATCCTGTTTGTCCTGAGATCAATGACGCCAAGGATATACGTGACGAATCGTCCTTCCACCATGTTGTGGCACATGTGGGAGTTGATTCGCTGGATCGCCAGAGCCACGTCATCGGTGAAGCTCATTGTGTTCTGAACCACACTGGACATTCGTGACATGATCAGAGCACCGGGAACACCTTTCCCGGCGACGTCTCCAAAGGAGATACAAACTTTGTCCTCGCCTATCATGAAGCAGTCAAAGTAGTCGCCGCCGACGGCCTGAGCTGCATCGTAAGATGCATAGAACCGATATCCGGTTACGGCCGGAAGCGAATCGGGCAGCAATGCTCGCTGGACCTGACTGGCGATCCGCATTTCCTTGTCCTGCTTCTGCTTTTCCAAATGGCTTTGGAGCAGACGGACGTTTTCATATGAATGGGCCGCCTGGTTTGCGACGGCCAGCAGCAATTCCAGATCTTCGTCTGTGAATCGCTTCATCGGATTTTGAGTATCCAGGTTGATGATGCCAAATGGTTCCCCCTCCATATTCAGAAGCGGCACACACATCATCGAATGAATCGTCAGGCTGGAGATTGATTCACTGGCGCTGAAGCGGGAGTCGTTGGCCGCATCGGCCGACAGAATCCCAGCCCGATCAGTGAGGACTCGCTCCAGAATTGTCTTGCTCAGTCGAACGGATTCATCATCGCCTTCCTGACGACGCTTCTGAGCACACGGGATGAACCGCTTGGCGCTGCTTTCCTTCATCAGGATCGTTCCACGATCCGCCTGCGGAAAGATCTCAAACAGAGTATCCAGAATTCGAGGCGCAATGTTCGACAGCTCCACCAGCCCGGCAAGGCTCTGGTTGATCTTCAGAATGCCCCTCAGCTTCTCTTCCGGCCGGACTTCAAAAACACCGAAACCCTTGGCGGATGCCGTTCCCATGATGGTGGAGGTGCTGCCATCGCTCACATCCACGCCAGGAACAGCACTGATCGAAGAACCGTTTTCTTCATCATCTTCGAACCGGAATTTGATCGGTCCCAGCTTGATACGGTCGTTGTTTCGAAGCGGGTACGGCTGGTTCTTTTCCAGCTGCTTGCCATTCAGGAAGGACCCATTCCCGCTGTTCAGATCCTCCAGCATGATCCGGTTCTCGATCTGCACGATCTGGGCGTGAAATCGAGAAACCATGTTGGAATCGACCTGCACATCACAGTCCGGATGTCGTCCCATCCGCGCAGGGAACTTCTTCAGTTCGTAGGGGAAGGACTGACCGTCTTTTAGAAGAACGATGCGTGCCATATTTCGGTCGTTTCCGCGTCCTGACCGCGGGTTCAGAGCATTCCAATTGACGGTATGACAGCCACGAAGTTCGTCGCTCTTTGGTTCGCAGATCACACTTTCGGGAGTATCCTACCGTCCCGGCAACTGTTCAACCGCATCCTCCAAAGATTGACTCGACATTTCCTCGCAGAACGCGTTTCCCCAGGGAAACTGCCTGTTCAACAGACCACTTGCGTCCAATCACGAAGTCTTCCGCCAAAACCTTCGCCAGAATTCTGCGGTACATGGCAAATTTTGGTAAAGCAAACTCCAGTTTGTACATATCACTGTAGTAGCCGACCTGTTTTGTCATTGGTACCGCCTGAAGGCGCGCCCGAGTATCCCGTTCAATGAAAACCGGGATGTTGGAATACCACCAATGGCCGCTTGTCACGACATTGGGGAAAATCCAGGAGTAGCTCACGAGTTCCTGATTGCTGGTTTCTGCCAGGACGGAGACCGGAAAAATAACGCTCGGGAAGGCGTTGAACAGAGCCTTGTACTGAATCAGGGAAACCCGACTATCAAACAGGTCCTGCCCCTGGAAGACCCCACCTTCGTAGACTCGTCGATTAACCCCTATCATCAGGTCAAAGGGAAGCCGGTGCTCAGAGCATTTCTGAGCCAGCGTCCAGAACACAAACTGACTGAGCAACACAGAATCATCGCCAGACAATTCCTGCCCGGAAAACACTTTCCCAACCACTCGATCTGCCATGGCTTCCGAAACCGGGGCGGGGACGAAGTCAGGCGGCAGCGAAATCGCACAGGCTCGCACATTGTTCGCTTTGAAGTGCACGAACAGCTTTTCGATGGCTTCGGTCAGGCTGCTCGCGGAGCCGGGCGTGAGTTGTGTCGCCTTCTGGAGTCGATCGCGAACTGCGACCTTCGTCAGATGAAATACAAGGTCGTCGGTTCGAAGACAGGGCACATAGAACCGAGTATCAAAACCCTGCAGCGGATCATCGAAGTCATTGGTCAGATACACCTGATCAAGGCCAGACGTCTCCAGAACTTGCTTCTCCCAGGCCGGGGATGCCATCTGCTTCAGTGACGAATCGTAAAGCGACTCCCAATTGTCCACGGTGACTCGATCGTGCTGAAACCCGAAGAAGACCTGGCACATTTCGACAAGCCAGCTGTATTGAGCAGTGTTCTCGATGGTCGCAAGCCACGGAACCAGACGCCCGACTTTCTCTTTTGGAGCCAGCCCCGGTTCTTCAATCCGTGCTTTGGGCATACCGGCCGAATGAGCCAGCTCAGTGTAGTAATGATATCCCAGAATATCGGCGAGCGTTTTGGAGGCGGCGGAATGGGGGTTAATGTGAGTGTGAGGATCAATCAGCCTCATGGACTGCAAGGGTTCAAAGATCTCCTGAATCAGGCTGGACGACATGACTCACTCTCTTCCAAAATCAAAAACGGCAAGGTTTGCTCGACGGCCACGACTGGCTAACAGGCGAATGTTACTGTGTGAGAACTGAACTGCCAGCGCGGTGGAACCATTGGAAAATCGGGGCCACGCCTTCCTGCGTCTACGCCGACCGGCCGATGACCGCGGATCGCCATCACCATTCAGACATGGCTCCGGCCGGCAAAATTACATCAGGTTTCTGGCTTTGACGCGGAGGTATTCGTTGATCAACCGTTCGGTCAGCAGATCAGGCGGAGTATCGATCAACATGATCCCGGCTTCTCGCAGTGATGCTGCTTCCGTCGACTGGCCAGTCAGAATCTGCGCAGCGGCCGCCGTATGGAAGGCATCCAGGTCCGTTTCGGGAATACGATCCGCCAGCTTGCGAAGTCCAACATCCTGAAGAAGAACACACAGCGGAAGATATGGCAGGGATCGCAGCTTCAGACTGTTTCCAATCACTCGCAGCTGCAGTTCATCTGTGACGAATGTGATCAGAACCACAAGTGCTCTTTTGCGCTGAACCGTCGTCAGATACTCCAGTGCAACGCTGTAGTCGGAGACCTTGGTTGAAGCTTCAATATCATAGGTTGATCGAAGGATGTGCTGAATTCCCGGTTTCCCTCGCACCGGCCGCACGAACCGTTCAATCCGGTTGGAGAACGCCAGCAGCGACACATTGTCTCCCTGCCCCAGCGCGATATAGCTAAGCATGATGGCAGAGTTGAGGGCTCGGTCGAGATACGAAATTCCGTCGGTCTCGTTTCGCATGAAACGACCGCAGTCGATCATGATCACGATGTTCTGGTTCCGTTCGACGTTAAATTCTCGGCTGATCAGTTGTCTCTGGCGAGCCGTGGCCTTCCAGTCGATCTGACGAATTTCATCCCCGTAACGATACTCGCGCAGTCGCTCAAACTCCCGGCCCTGTCCTGGCATACGAACCATCCGCACGCCAATTTCTGATAAGCGATTCTGCCTGGCCATCAGTTCGTAACGATACACGGCGCGAATGTCAGGATAGATGCGGATCTTTGTTCGCAATGGGCGAACCTGCTGCCGGGTCCACAGACCAAGTCGAGTAGGAAAGCGAAGATGAACTTCCGGCATCTCCGATGCGCCACGCCGATGAGGAGTCACGACATAATGAACCTCAATTTCCTTATCGGGGGCAATCGTAATTGTCACAGGGAGCCGCTCGACCGTACATAACGGACCGGGATCATCGTGCAGGCTGACCTTCAGCGTATGAATCGTGCGATTGCGAACAATCAGCGTCGCTGGATTTGACGCACCAACGCTCAGCACTTCCGAGATCTGCCGATGAACTTCGATCTCAGATGGCGACGGACTGATCAGGAGATCAACAGCCGCAACGCACACCAGAACCAGATTCAGCAACAGCGCAATGTCAGCGACTGACTGACTGATACCGGACAGCAGCAGTGGAAAGGCCAGGACAGCCGCGATGATGACCAGGCGTCGCGCGGGAATCATGACTTCGGAGCCTCCACGGCTTCCAGAATGGCACGAACCGTGTCGTCGGTTGATTCGCCCTCCAGCTCTGCCTCCGGACGCAGACGCAGTCGATGACGCAGAATCCACGGAGCCAGCTCTTTGACGTCGTCGGGTGTGACGAAGTCGCGACCTCGACAGGCCGCCAGAGTCCGTGAGGCCAGCAGCATATTCACGCCGGCTCGCGGACTTGGCCCGATTGTGACAGACCCCCATTTACGCGATGCGTCCAGAATGTCGACGATGTAACGCAGTACCTTCGGCTCGACGATCACACTCTTGACCGCCTGTTGAATGGCAAGCACGTCTTCCGACTTCAGAACGGCTTCCAGGTTGAAGTCGCTCAGCCGTCGCGGATCTTTCCCGGATGCGTAATGTCCGAGAATGTCGACTTCATCGGCCGGAGGAGGATAGTCCACCAGCAGCTTGAACATGAATCGGTCGACCTGAGCTTCCGGAAGCGGATACGTGCCTTCATGCTCAATCGGATTCTGCGTCGCGATGACAAGAAACGGTCGCTGTAAAACGTGCGTCTTGCCGTCGACGCTGACCTGCTGTTCCTGCATGACTTCCAGCAGCGCGGACTGAGTCTTGGGGGGCGAACGGTTGATTTCGTCCGTCAGGAGGATATTCGTAAACACGGGTCCCTGATTGAACGTGAAGGCCTGCTGCTTCATATCATAAATACTGTGCCCCGTCAGATCGGAAGGCATCAGGTCCGGAGTAAACTGCACTCGCCGAAACTGGCACGATACGGTCTTCGAAAGCACATTCACGAGCAGCGTCTTGCCCAGACCGGGAGGCCCTTCAATCAAAACACTTCCCTCGGCGAACAGAGCCACAACGACTCCTTCGACAAGTTCCATCTGCCCGATAACGACTTTTCCAATCTGCTTCACGACATCATCAAAGAGTCGCTTTACGTCGGTTAGCTGCATGTTCGTATCATCCGGTTGAGAAGAATCAAAACAGGTTGCTGTGTTTTCAAATTCCGTTATGCGTCTGGGTCTTCGGTGACCTTGTTGCCAAAGAGGCGAAGCTGCAGTCGGCTGAGCCAGCGAATCGACGAAGCCGCACCATGGGCCGAGAGCTTGTGCACGCCTGCCATTCTGGTCGCCTCCTGAAGCTTCGAAGCCACTTCTTCGACATCCATCCGTGCTTTGTTCGCGATTGACTGAGGATCTTCAAGCCTCACCGTACTTCCATAACGCCTTCGAAGCTGGCTGCGCAGATAATCGAGATAACTGCGAATCACCGCACCTCCGTCGCTGAGTCGATACTGAAGGTTCCCAACCGCCTCTGCACTTTCCTGCAGAGAACGACGATGAACAATCACGGTTTCTGAGGCAGGTCCAAACCGGTGGAACGCGAGCCAGATTCCCAGCACCGCCACCAGCAGCAACTGGAGCGTACCGATCCGCATCATCGGACTCAGCAGCACTCCCGTACTGCGGTAAGCATCCGTCGCGTTGAAGTATTCACTGATGACAAACTCTGATGGATCATGCACGCTGTACTGGGCTAGTTCCGGCGGAAGATTCGCGGCCCGTTCCACAAGTCGAACCGCTGCACGCCGCGAAGGACGAAACAGCATGCTTCGATTGGAAAAAATATCAGAGCTGCAGCAGACAACGATCTGGCCGGATCCATATGTCCAGGCGATCGCCTGCGGATCGAGCTCACTGCCCAGCAAGACATCACAAGCGTAACCAGGACGCTGGATGGTGGAATTACATTTAATTTCGAAGGGCAGGGATGTCAGCGGCCCGTTAATCGTCAGTGATGGCGTTTCATGGTTCTCGGGCGGTGGAGGAACCTGTGCGGTTGTAACAATCGGCGGCGCTGTCAGTGAATCAGCCGGTGTGGTGGTTGCTTTGTTCTCCGGCCCCGCCGTGTCATCCGTTGGGGCCGTTTTCGACGGCGAACCGTCCGGGCTGACACCGGACTCCGGTGGAGGAGTAGTTCCTGTGTTGGGCGGAGAAGGCACGGTGCCGCCCTGCAGATCCGGCGCTTCACTCCATCGACGGGACATACGAATCCCGAGTGCCGAAAGGTCCACTTCCGGCTGCGCGAGTGACGGTGCGAACAGGAGGCAGCCACCCTGATACACGAACTGACGAAGCTCTTCTTCTTCTTTGCTCGTCGGATACTGGTCCGGTGCCACGATAATCAGCGTTGATGTTCCCCGAGGAGCGGCGGCCGCGGATTCTCTTCGCACATTTGGAAACAGCGCCGAGAGCGTTCGAAACAATCCGAGTTTTCCGTCCACGGTCGTGCTGTAGGAATCCGCTGCAGAACCATCCTCACCAGGCAGCCACCAGAACTGCAGGATCACCAGCAGAACAGCAGCAGCGCCCCAGAATGTGTCAGACTGCAGCAGTCGGCGTTTCTTCTTCACGGAATGCTCCCCGAAAACTGTCCAGACACATCTCAAACATTACGGCCGTTGGTTCACGTCGTCCGAAAAAGACAAGTTCAAACTGAGTCGCAGTCATGATATAGGCATCTCGTTTTTCGGTGCGTCGCCACACGGCTCGGACATAGTCACGATTCGTTAGTCCTTTGCGGTAACGGATCATTCCTGCTCGCTCAATCCAGCTCATACCACCCAGAAGCAGTTCACGGATGGCAGCCCGGTAGTCCCCGATCGCTGCCAGCTGCATCGCACGCGACTCATAGGTCGATGCCGCCAGTTCGCCAGGTGGCGTCTCCACATCGGAAAACATATCCGCCGAATCAGCCAGCAATCCGGTTTGTCGCTTCTTCATGTCCACCCGTTTCATGATCATTGTCACGATCAGAACCAGAATGATCAAAATTGCAATGATGGCAAGAATCGGCAGGATCTGCCCCAGCGAGAAATCCAGACCTCCGGAGCTTCCGCCGGTATTGACTGGGGTTCTGGCGGGAACCGTTCCTCCACCGCCGCCACCGCCCCCTGAAAACAGACCGTCAATAAAATCCCCGATTGCCTGAAATCCACTTCGAATCTTGTCGCCCATCCACGTCAAAGAGCGGCTCAGGAATCCCTGTTCACCGGACTCCACATCGGATTCCGTCGTCTCCAGCAACCGGCGTCTGAGCGAACGAAACTCGTTCTTGTTCATCACGGAATCGCCAGCCGAATCGATGGCATCGTCACTCAGTCCCGTGTTCTCCTGCCCCTGCAGCGGCGAACACAGGTCCAAAAGGACGAGCAGGACGACACCAATCAGCATGGCTGGCAGACGAGACCCTCTCATGTCAGTTGCTCCAGGCGCGCGGCTTCGGCACGGAATTGCACCTGCAGGTCCCAGCATTCGTTGCGAATACGCTGATCCAGATAACAGAAAAACCACGCCAGACGAATCATGGGATACGGCATCCATAAGGCCAGCTGCAGAACCACATGGACAGCCGGGTCGTCAAGGAGCAGTTGAGCGAAAACGGTTCCGGCATCGGCGGATCCCGTCCCGAGTCTGCCAAACAGGATTGGGTAGTTCAGAAGCATGGAGGACAGAAAATCCAGCAACAGAAACAAGCCGGCACTGAACGACATCCAGAAAAAACTGAGACCAATCACGCGGCCAAGATTTCTGCCGTAACCACCACCGCCGCAAAGCCATGACAAACGCGATGTCACTCCATTCAGCTTACTCTGCTCCAGAAGAAGCACTTCCGGCAGATGACCGACATAGGCCGTGACAAAAATCGCACCAATGCACTGTGTCAGCCGAGACAGTCCGGTCAGAAAGAGCCACCCGATCAGCCGCTTTCTCCAGATCCGAGCCGCCTGAGTCAGTGAAATGGGAACTCCAAACACCTGCGGCCCCATCGAACTGACCAGAAGTGCATTGAATATTGAGCTGTAGAACATGAACACGAAGACAGCCCACGGAAGCAGATCTGTCGTCAAGGTGGCCAGGACCAGCATCGTCAGGCAGGACGGTATGGCACAAAGGAGCCAAAGCCGAAACAACGGGGCGGCAAACTCCCTGGCAAAAACGAATGCGAGATCGATCAAGCCTCCCAGCGACCGACGTTCGACCACCACGATACAGTCTTCGACCTTCACGAAATGTTCCTTTCGCGACCGGCCAGAAGAAAGTAGGCAATCACAGCAACCCAGCAGATCGTTCCCACCAGGTACTTGGAGAACGCCGGAATAGCCAAAGGCGAAAAGTAGCCTTCGATGATCGCAGCAATAAACAGCATCAGTCCGGCGCCCAGAGCCAGCTGCAGAGACTCCTTGCCGTGATGTCGGAGTGAATCAATGCGAGTCCGATTTCCGGGCATGACAATTCCCTGAGCCAGAACAAGTCCGGCAGCTCCGGCGATGATGATCGCCGTGAGTTCGAAGGCACCGTGAGTAATCACAAAGCTGGTGAAGTTGGTCGTTGCCGGTTCACCAGCCCCCAGAATGGCTCCCTGAGTCATCCCGATCGAAATCCCGTTCGACAGCAGAACCAGGCATGTTCCGACTCCGGCCAGTGCGCCGGCCGCGTAAGCTCTGAAGGCGATGCCCGTGTTGTTACTCAAATAAAAGCCGAACATTCCGCTTCGCTGTTTGAAGTAACTGAGATCCGTGTCGTGGTAGAGATCACTGCTGTACATCTCGACGGCCTGCTGGATTTCTTCATTGCCAACGACGGTTTCTGCAATCTCAGGTCGTGCGATCGCCAGAACCGTCGAAACGATCAACGGCACTGTGAAGAGAGCAAACGCCAGCCAGAATGCCACATACCGACGTCGAAGCAGAGATGGAAATCCAACGGAGAAAAACGTCCAGATGCCAGACAGCGACTTTGGAGCCGATCGATAAAGACAGTTGTGACCCTGAGCAACGAGGTCGTTCAGATACTGCTCCAGCCGTGCTCCCCATTCACGCGACTGTACGAGAGACAGGTCATAACAGATGGAACGGTAAAGCCTCGATAACTCAGCAACCTCCGCGCTGTTCCACTTCTGCTGCCGCGTTTTCTGAAACTTCAGAGCAAGGGATTCGAATCGCTGCCAGTCCTGCCGCCGCTCCTTAATGAATCGTTCGCGGTTCATGGAGATGCTCCCGCGATTCCCGCGGCCGTCATCGGAGTACCGGGACCGGAACGGCTCCCTTTCTTCGACTTGCCAGCGGCTTCATTGGCGGCCGGAATTTCGGTGCTGAAAGTCTTCAAAACACGCAGCAGAAAACGAGTATGCCTGAATGTCTGATTGGTGAAATAGGCATTCGGGTTTCTGGGATCCGGAGGAGGATCCTGGTAACCAAGCCGCGTTCGAAGGGCTTCGCCAAGTGGCTTGGCAATCTCTTCACGTCGAGCATCAGAGATGATTCGATCGTTTTCAAAAAGGCGTTCAATCACCGACAGCGTTCGTTCGGGAACAGTAAACCT
>CAZIGZ010000089.1:0-25732 GCA_964538835.1 uncultured Chitinophaga sp.
TGCGAGGACACGGTGCACTGGAACAACCACGCTGTCCCTTCGGCTTCCGACCGCTTCGCGTCACAGGCTGCACCTGTGCTACCCGGCGTTGCGGTTCGCTCCGTCGAACCTGGTGAAGTGCGGCACGGTGGCCTCGCCGCGTGGGTAACGACTGAGGACAGTCGTTTTACAATTCGATGGTGCTGGTGTAGGGTCCGTTCTTGCCCGCCCTGCGGAGAGGGAGTCTGAATCGTCTGGTGGTTTTCAGCTGCTGAAGACCTCGCCGTGAGGGATCTTTGAAAAGGAGTGTCTCAATGAAGTACGTCATGCCCTGCCTCTGCCTGTTCGCAGCGGCATTCTCCCTGAACTGGCTCAGCGGTGCTGACGAGTCCGGGGCGAAAGCAAAATCCAGCGTCGCTCCGGAGACGCTTCTTCCTGCCAGCAGTGTTTTGCTCGCCCGCTTTGATGGCTCGGATGCTCATCTGGACGGCCTGAAGCAGACTGCCGCCTGGAAATCCCTGGAAGAATCGGGATTGATGCCGCGAATCTTCGATCTGGCGCAGTTCTTTGTTTCATCCGCCGGAGAAGAAGCCGGGAAGATTTCTCGAGCAGCCATTGAACATGTTCGAGCCAACGGGGTTTCTCTGGGCGTCGCGATCTCCGGAACCGGCCAGGAGATGTCTCCTTATGGAGTCCTCGTCCTTCACAACGCTGCTCAGTTCATTGACGTGCTGATGTCTGAGGTCGAGATGCTGGCGGAGCGTGAAGGTCACCCCGTTGCAACGTCAACTGTCAGCGGGCGTGAAATCTCCACAATCACAACCGAAATCCCGGGTGTGGAAGTCAGCTGGTGGAATGAATCAGGACACCTGGTCGTTGCGGTCGGCATGAAGGCCAGCGAGCAGGTTCTGGCGACGGCCACCGGAAAGACACCAAACGCCACGACCTCGGAACTGTGGAAATCCCTTCGAACGTCTGACAAGTGGACGGTCGATTCTTTTGTCTGGATTAACACGGGTGTGCTGATGGATCAGTTCGGTTCGCAGCCACTGCCACCGACTCCCGCTGGCGAAGAGATGACCGTGTTCGATTTTGCGAAGCTCCTGGGCTTTCACAACATTCGTCAGATGACCGTTCAGGGTGGCTTCAAAGGCGAAGTCACGTGGAGCGAAGTTCATCTGGATGCGTCCGGTCCGCTTGAAGGGCTGGCATCACTGATGCAGCAGCGGAATTTTGCCCTGAGCGAATTGCCGCCACTGCCAAAGAATACAACCGGCTTTATGGCGTTCACGTTTGATACCGTAAAGGCGTGGGACACGGCCATTGATGTCCTGCGAGGCGTTGTCAGCAAGGTTGAACCGGACGGAGAAGCCAATATCGACATGGCTCTTGGTGCAATCGGGCAGACACTGGGCGGAGACATCCGCGAAGACTTCCTGAGTGGTTTTGGCGACGTCTGGTGCGGCTGGGCCGACCCTGCCGCACTGCCGATTCCGATCGGATTTTCTCCGGCAATTGCTGGAAGCGTGAAGGACAAAGAGCTGATCCTGAAGACGATTGAGCGGATCACACAGCTTGCTGAATCTCAGGACCGAATGGACGAATTCACGGTGCGACACACCACCAAAGATGGTCGCGATACGTTCTCGATCCAGATTCGCGAAGTGCCTATCGTTCCGACCATTCTCGTGACCGAAAAGTGGATTGTTGCCAGCATTACTCCCGGCGCAATTCAGTCGTTTGTTCAGCGTGAGTCGGGCAAAGCGGCGGGGTGGAAGCCGGAGGGAAAAGTAGCAGCGGCTCTTGAAGAAATGCCAAAGGAATTCACCTCTCTGTCCGTCTCAGACCCGGCACCAGGCTATCAGCAACTGATGACCTACGCCCCGCTTGGGTTGTCGATGCTGGAACAGCAGCTTCCAGCCATGGGACGAGGCAACATGGAGATGCCGTTCGGAGTGGAAGACCTGCCGGCACTCGAGTCCATTACCGATCCGATGTTCCCCAACGTGACCGTTGGCTTCAACACGGAAAACGGGATTGGCTCACTGTCGCGTCAGTCCGTTCCATCGAATCCGGCCGGTAACGTTTCCACCACGGTGGCCGTTCCGATCATGGTCGCACTGCTGCTGCCAGCAGTTCAGCAGGCTCGCGAAGCAGCCCGCCGCACACAGTCAAAGAACAACCTGAAGCAGCAGGCACTCGCGCTTCATAACTATCATGACACGTTCAACCACTTTCCTCGGGGTACCATTGAGAATGACGATCTGAAGCCCGAGGAGCGATTGAGCTGGTATGTTTCCATTCTGCCGTACATCGAACAGGCAGCCCTCTATGACACGATCGACCAGGAGGCCGGATGGGAGGCGGACGCAAATGCCAACGGCGTACAGATGGCCATTGAGACATTCAAAAACCCAAGCCAGCCCAATGTCCGCCGGAATCCATCCTCCAGTGACTACGTTGGCGTTGCGGGAATCGGCCCGGATGCGGCTTCGCTGGATAAGGACGACGAGAAAGCAGGGATCTTTGGCTATGATCGAGAAACCAGCATTCGTGATATCACTGACGGGACTTCAAACACACTGATGATTATCGATTCTTCGAAGCCGAACGTGTCCTACATGGCCGGTGGTGAAGCGACGATTCGCGGATTCAGTCAGAAGCCGTACATCAATGGCCCGGACGGCATTGGCTCACCGCACACAGGCGGCGTCCAGGCGGCCTTTGCGGACGGCTCTGTGAGATTCATCTCAGAGAACATCGATGACAAAGTTCTCGAAGCCCTGGCCACGATGCACGGGGGTGAAACCATTGGGGACTTCTAGTCGTCGCTGAACTCACTTGTCATTCGAAGAGGCCGATCCATGGCGGATCGGCCTCGTTCATTGACGGCGGACAAGACTCCAGCCTGACACGGTGCTCCAGCCTGAAACCGAGAGAATGATCAGCATCGGCATCACAGGTGTCCTCATCCGCGTATCCGTCCAGTAGACGGTGTGCATGAGAGCGAATCCCAGAATGCAGGCTGCGAGGAGAACGTCAGCCCATGCCCATTGCCCCCTCAAGCCCAGGACCAGCTTGATGCAGAGCCCGGACCAGAGAAAACCGTACCAGACCGTCAGCAGAAGAGTCACTGACTTGCTTGCAGTTTCCGCGGTCGACAATGCCCAGAACCTGGAGATTCGCAGCAGCACAGCCTTGAATGCCGCCGCAGGGTCGTTCTTCATTGCGGATTTCGCGGAGTCGTAGTACCACGCATCCAGCTGTGTCTCTGACGCCACGTCGACGCCATCATTTCTTGCCGCGTCAAGTGTCTCGCGCTGCCATGTATCTAGCGCTGAGCCGTCCCATGGAAATGCATCTTTTCCATGAATGACATCGCGGTAAAAACTCGGGTTGTTTCCCAGAGCCAGCGTGTAGCCTCCGTGAGTCGTTGCGGGGATGAACCGATGGAACTGCAGTGCATTCCGAATCACCCATGGACTTAACCCGGCGGCAAACATGACAGCAACAACGAAGACTCGCCGTAGATTTCCGACATGGCCCCGGAAACTGGGCTGAGAATTCAGGAGCAGACTTCTTCCGGAATCCACGAGCACCGCAAGAGCCAGGCACACCGCCACGGTCGGGCGGATTAATGCAGCGACCGCAAAGAACACTCCGCAACATGCCGCCCAGATGAGTGCTTTTGATTCCGCCTGGCAGCTCTTCGCATAAGCAGTAACGGCCAGCAACAAGACGGCCGCGCACGGTACTTCGGTCATCGGGAATACGGAATACCTCAGAAGCAGCGGATCGAACACGATCATACTGAGCGTGAGCAGCCGTACTGTGCCGGATGAGCGACGAGTCAGTCGGTCAGCACACAGCACAATACAGACAATCGAAAGCAGGTTGATGACCAGCACGGCTGACCACGCAGAACAGCCAGCAAACTGACAAACTCCCAGTGCGAAGGGATACGCAGGAGGACGAAAGGCCGTCGGCAAATGCGAGTACGGTCCGGCATAGGTCCCAGATCTCAGAAGCTCCTGACTGTGAGCAATGTAGCCGTCCGCATCCATCAGAAGGTCATCGGGGCGAACGAACGCGAGGACAAGCCGCACCGCCATCGCGACGAACAGAAGCACGCCCAGCCACAGATTGTTGCGTGATGGTCGCGGCTCAGCAGTGTCTTCAGCAGCGTTCACAGTTTCCTCGAAAACAAAGCCCGGCTCCTGGAAGACAATGCCCGGACGGCGTGAGTGCACTGTAGGGACTTTCGAAGACACGGAGAACGGCGATGTTTGCCGGGAAAACAAACCCCTGGTGGCCCTCAAAGTGACTTCTTCTGCCCGATAGTCCGAGGATAGCGATTTTCGGCAGAAAATGCCGCAGCAAATCGTTGTTGCACAAGGAGATACGGGCAGAGACGGTCTTGATCCGTTTCCTCGATCGGCCTTATAGTCCCGCACCGATCGTTCTCCCTGACTTTTCGAGAACCGCCGTGCCATCACGCAAAAGCCAAAATTCTTCGCTGTCGGGCCGCAGTCTGTGGTTCCTTGTGATGATGAATTGGACGGCCGTAGTGCTGCCGATTGTTCTTTCATCGGGCTGTAACGGTCGATCGATCAAAGAAGAAAATCCGGTCTTCACCGCAGCTCCTCCACGTCGGTCGCTCGTCAATTCCGAAGCGGACATGGAAGAGCAACGTCTGGTCGAACAGCAACAGCGAGCCGGCAAGGATGTCCTTCAGGCCGGGCACAGCAAGCTCAGCAGCGGGCCGCTGACGGGTTCCAGTGTCGTTGCTCTCGTCAACGGACGCCCCGTTTTCCTGGATGATGTTCTTGGCGGTGTTCGCCAGATCGTCGAAAACGATCCCCGAATCCCGAACGAAGCCAAGCAGCAGGTCCTCATGGGCGAGCTGTCTCGTCGCATTGAGAAGTACACAGACGACGAACTCGTAGTGCAGGCGGTTGAACAGAAAATTCCTGCCGACAAACGGAAGACGATTGAGGAATCTCTGGAGCCGCGATTCCAGGAAGTACTTGACGGAATTCGCGAAAAGGAAGGCAAGACCACCGTTGGAGAACTGGATGATTTCCTGACATCTCAGGGAACGTCTGTCGATCAGCTTCGCGAGAACTTCTTTCGCATGCAGATGGTGGAAGGCTACATCACCAGTGTGGCTAAGTTTCCGGAGAAAATTGACCGGGAAGATTTGCTGCGTTACTACGAAGATCACCTTAGCGACTACACCCCGCAGGATCAGATTCGATTCGCAAAGATCGTCGTTCGCCACAAGGACCATGGCGGAGCTGCAGCTGCCGAAGAGATCATGGGGCAGATCGTTGCAGAATTGAATCAGGGCGCGGACTTCGGCGAAGTTGCAAAGGCCATGTCGGACTTCAAGCCGGAAACCAAAGGTGACATGGGCTGGGTGAATCGCGAATCGCTGAATGTGGAGCTGGCCGAAGTTCTTTACCAAACGCCCGTTGGAGGAATTTCACCGGTCCAGACTCTGGACGGTCGGTTCGAAATCTACAAGGTGATCGACCGCAATGAGCCAAAGTCGATTCCGTTTGCAGATGTGCAGCAGGAAATTGAAGAGAAGATGCTGACGGAACTGAAGCAAAAGGCCCGCGAAAGCGTCCGTGAAGAAATCCGCAAGAAGGGCCACGTGGTCATGATTGTAGAACCGAAGAAGAAAGACGTCTCACAGGCCATTATGAACTGACAGCACGCGCTCCTCTTCACTCGGCTTTGACTGACCCGGCTTCTTTTCGTCCTCCGCCGGAAGCAATCATCCCGGCCACGTATCCGCCTTTGAAGCCAGCGTCGATATTAACGCACACAACATTGGACGCGCAGCAGGTGAGCATGGACAGCATGGCGGTCAATCCGCCAAGCGATGCCCCGTAGCCAACGGATGTGGGCACTCCGATGACCGGACATGGAACATATCCGCCCAGCACAGACGGTAACGCCGCTTCCATCCCGGCCACGCAGACCACAACGGACGCGGTTCGCAGTTTTGCAACGTGTTGCAGCAGTCGATGCGGTCCGGCCACCCCGACGTCCTGAATCAGCTCACAGTCAATTCGCATCCACCGCAATGTCTCCATGGCTTCTTCTGCGACGTCACGGTCACTGCTGCCAGCGGTGACGACATACACAGGGCCACCGATGGGCTCCGTGCTTCCACAGGCGAGACGAACCGTTCTGGCCTGCGAGCTCAACACGGCCTGTGGAAAATGCCCCACGACCGCTGCTGCGGCTTCCGGATGAATCCTGGTAACGAGGCTGCTCTGTCCGGCGGCCTGCTGCGCGGTGATCAGCTGCAGAATAAGTTCCGTGGATTTCCGTTCGCCATAAATCACTTCCGGAAATCCGCAGCGCTGAGGCCTCAGAAGGTCGAGGTCGGCGTCGGCGGATGTCGACGCCACAGCTTCACCGCAGAGCCCCAGACTCTTCAGTGCGGAAACGGCCCGAGCCAGATCGTCTGGACTTCGGTAAAGACTCTGCAACGAGGCGAGCAGATCAGGTTCAGCGGGTCGGGGATTCAACATCGGCGCGGCTCAATGGGAAAATCGGCTGATCACCGATCGAGGTGAAATCTGTATCGCCCAAAAACAGACAACCTGCGTTCGGATGGCGAGCCTGTTGTTCGGCCGTCATGTGCTCGACCGCGGTCGTCAGCAGCAGCTTCACCTTGCCGTCATACTGGACAAGTTGAGGACAAGTGACCCGAGGTGAACCCGGACAGTGCCAGACGGCTTCCAGCTGACCATCGGCCAGCCTGTATTGCCGAGCCGCTCCGGCAGCAGGATCGCCCGGATCATAAAGAGCCACGATCAGGCTCTTGTGGTCCGGTGTCAGAATCATTCCGTCCGGAAAGACACTCTGGGACGTCAGATCAACGACAACCTTCTCTTCGCTGACTTTCCCCTCAGCGATGTCCAGCTTCTGTCGTACGATCTGCTTTGTACACGAATCGATATCAAACAGGGTGAGTGTGGAATCGGCATTGCGTATGATGGCTTTTCCATTGGAACAGATCTGGTCGGTTCTCAGGGCGATCTTCGCACCGTCTCTGTTTCGCCAAAGATAGAGCCCGGCTTTCTTCGTTTTGAATTCCAGCTCCTTGCAGCCAAAAATCAGATTGTCTTCCCAGACGACGGCATCGTTGATGATCGTGTTCTGAACCGCCTGATCAACGTAATGAATGAAAGAGCACCACTGACCAGTGGCCGTATCAAACATGCCAACCGATCGTTCGACACCACAGACGAACACACCTGGTTCAGCCGTTGGGAAGGCAAACCCCGGCCGACCGGGCAGCACGTACGATTTGTTGGTGCGGGTTTTCAGGTCCAGAATGTTCACGGACCCAACCGTCGATTCTGCACCATGCTGAATGCCGACCCAGCTGACTCGACCGTCACTCAATGAGTACGGTCCTTCCGGAAGAAAACGCAGGGCCTCAGTTTCCGGACGAAACAGCAGTTCCGCTTCCACGACCTTCATGTCGATTATCCAATTCGCAAATGCTCACTCAGCGCCCCGGCGCGAATCCGAACCACTCGAATCGTCAGCCGTCTCTATGTGACAACCAAAACCAAAATCTGAATCCGCATCGCAGCCTGTGGAGCCCATTGATTCGGCCGAGATAACGACTTCGATCGAATCCACTGCGTCAACCGTGAGCAATGCCTCAGAAGTACAGCCTTCCATGCATTCGTCCGAAGTCGTCGAAGAAGCCGCGGAACAATCTGACCGCTCATCGACGGCGTCAGATGTTTCTGAATCCTCCGCCGAACCATCAGCCCGGAACAGAGAAAGCACGGCATTGCGAGCGGCCTGCTGTTCCGCTTCCTTCTTGCTTCGCCCCCGGCCGGATTCGTACATAACGTCACCGACCTTTGCGGAAATCAAAAACTCCCTCGCATGATCGGGGCCGGATTCACCAACAACAAGATACTCCGGGGTCTTGCCGAGTTCTCGCTGAGTATACTCCTGAAGCTGGCTCTTGAAGTTCTCGCTGTCAACCGGCCGACAAAGACTGAGCTCTTCCCGAAACGCATGCAGGATGAACTGACGAGCCGCGTCGAGACCCCCATCGAAGTAGACACCGGCCACCAGTGATTCCACCGCCGCAGAAAGGATCGACTCCGGAATCACCTGCAATCCACGTCCTACAAGGATCAATGGCTGCAGATCCAGCAGTTTCGCGGCTCGTGCACACGTCTGTCGACTGACCAGCCAGGACTTCATCTGAGTCAGCTGGCCTTCACGCTGATCCGGAAACAGCTGGTACAGGTATTCGCAGATGATCAATCCGAGCACCGCGTCACCAAGGAATTCCAGTCGCTCATTGGAATCCAGCCGCGTTTCCGCGGCTGAACTATGCGTCAGACATCGGCGCAGCAAAGAACGGTCGTTAAACCGATAACCAATTCGGCTTTCGCAGAGTTCCAGAATGTCGTCAATGGAGGACATGACTCACACGGCTCAAACAGGACAATGCACCAACAACGGGCCGCGTATGCTAACGGGTCCCAGGTCAGGTTGCGACAGTTCTCCCGGGAGTCTGCCGTCATTTCCGCGGTAGCTGGATTCGTGAGTTCCCAGACTCTGCAGTCCGACCTCAAACCAGTGAGTTTCGGGGGATTTGCCGTCATCGCAGGCATGCTACCGGAAATAGATGAACTCCGGCGAATTGAACATCGTGTGAGCGATCTCCTTCCAGACAATTTCATCACTCATCACCGGGGTGCCGCTTCGCAACTGATCCACAAAATCGCACCACTGCCGAATCTCATCGGGTGCCGGAATTCTGCTGAAGGCACGCAAAAACATCCGACGAACGCGTGTTTCCACATCCGCGTCTTCCTCTTTCACAAGGCTTGCGGCCCAAAACTGTGCCATCTGGTGAACGAACGGATCATTCAGCATCAACAGTGCCTGAGCAGGAACGCTGGTGACGTTGCGTTTGCCGCTGGGAAGTTTGAGATCCGGAAGGTCGAATGTGGTCAGGAATTTTGGCGGGTCCATGATCGACATGGTCAGATACAGCGATCTGCGTCCGTTTCCATCAATTGGCCCCGAATACAGCCGCTTCGAACCATCTTCGACTAGTCGCGGCGGATTGATCGGGCGACCGTAAAGCTGTTCGTCAAGCCGGCCGGAGACAAACAGCAAGGCATCCCGTATCGCCTCGGCTTCCAGGCGTCTTGTCGCAAAGTGATGAAGAAGTCGATTCGCCGGATCACGCTGCAGGGCCGCTGATTCCGGATGTCCTCCCTGACGAAAGGCCTGACTGGTTAACAGCATCCGGACGATGGTTTTTGTGGACCACTTCTGTCGCATCAGTTCTCGAGCCAGCCAGTCAAGCAGCTCAGGGTTGGACGGCCGATCGCCGAGATGTCCAAAGTCGTCGGGAGTTGCCACAAGCCCACGGCCAAACACCCACTGCCAAAGCCGATTCGCATAAACCCGCGACGTCAGCGGATGCTCCGGCGCCAGCAGGGACTCCGCAAGCTCCAGTCGTCCGCTGTTCGCACTGTTCGCGACGGTGTTGCGGTTCGCAAACATGCTCAGAAAATCCGGCGGTATGAGTTCACCTGGGGCATCAACGTTCCCGCGAATGTTGAAGTACAAACGGGCCTTCTGAGTTTCGCGTTCATCCATGCTGTTGACCGCTCGGGGAAACGGCATGGCTGATTCGATGCGTCGGTAGTCTTCGACCAGCGCTTTCAATTCCGGATCATCCGCAAGGCGGCAGGACAGAAGGCCATTAGCCAAAAGCCAATTCATCAGATCGACATCGCCGGTCTGAAGCTGATCGCTGCACCAGCGACGAATAGGGCCTTCAAGCCATGTATTCATGCGAGACTGAAACTCGGATTCACTGGAGGGCAGATCACCGCGTGCGGCATCATCGCCGGCGGCGTCGCCGTACGCTTCCGCCAGGGACTTCAGGTGAGGCAACTCACTTTGAGGTGTCCCGCCAGTATCTTGAGTCACAATCCTCAGGATGCTAAGCCAGCTGCGTTTGTCATAACCGAGATCATTGTTGGGAAGTCCCGCGGCCAGGCCTGTTCGAGGCGGGAAATTGGGGTTCAGAAGTGACGTGGCAAAGTCGATCGTGACGCGAGTTACGCCGTTGATCAGAGCGGCATCTGCGTAAGAACGCCACGAGGGATCGGGTTGCTTCAGGAAGGCGACTGTTTCGTTCTGAAAGCTGTTCTCATCCAGGACGAGTGTGCCGCTGTATTCTTCGCCAGCGAGAAGAACGCTGGTGAACTTCCCTGGAACCTCGTGCTGCGGCGGCATTCGCAGAACCCCGGGGAGCTTCGACGACAACGTGTTGGAATGAAGACCCTGCTGCAGAAACTTGCTGATGGCGAGGTCACCGTCCAGGCTGATCAGCAACGTCCCGTCGGAAACTCGACCAGTCTCAAACCCCGCGCCTTCCATGACCCAACCGGCCGGAAGGTCCTGCGCGGAAAAGTCCGTCAGCGTTTGAAACGGCCGATTCGCTTCCGTTCGAGCAGCTGTTTCCGAGCGGATCCGGTCAGTCATTTGCTTCCACTGCTCCGCAGGCGACTTGTCCTTTCGAGTTGCCATCCAGAGTGGCCATCGAACGTCCTCAATCGCGGGTGACTGATCGAGAGACTCGACCAGCGGAACCCACTGTTCGGCTTCAAGCTGAGTCCCTTGCCACTTCAAAGCCAGTCTCTGGCGAATTCTTTCTCGCAGCGAAGCGAGTTGTTCTACGCTGCTTTCATATCGCGCGGGAGAATCAATCGGACGGCTGCTCCATCGCGGCGTGATGAACACTGCGCCCAGGGAGTAATAGTCCTTCTGTGAGATGGCTTCGAGCTTATGATTGTGGCAGCGAGCACACGCGACACTGGTGGCCAGGAACACGCGGGAGAACGCGTCAATCTTGTTGTTGACCATCTCCTGATGAATGCCGTTAAATGCCAGACTGCTGCCATGTCGATGCTCACCCAGGTGATAAAACATCGGCCCGATCAGGCTTTCATTGAGCTGATCAGCCTCGTTGATTCGAGGTGCCGGCAGCAGATCGCCCGCAATCTGTTCTCGAACAAGCGTGTCGTAACCCACATCGCTGTTGAACGCTCGAATCAGATAGTCGCGATACTCCCAGGAACCCTTGGCCGGATTGTCCCATTCATAACCATACGTGTCGGTGTATCGCGCCGCATCCATCCAGTGTCGAGCGAAGCGTTCGCCAAAGTGAGGTGACGCCAGAAGACGATCCGCCAGCCATTCCACGGCCGAATCAGAATCCTGTTCCCACCGAACAAGAAACTCGTCATGAAGTTCCGGCGCAGGCGGCAGACCCGTCACGACAAGACTCATTCGCCGCACCAGTGTTGCCGGATCCGCAGGGGCTGACGGTTCGAGGCCAGCATTCGACAGCGCCGTCCTCAGAAATGGATCAACGGGATTTTTGCCCCAGAGTGCATCCGCCGTCCGGGGCGGCTCCGCCGATGACAGAGGCTTCAGGCTCCACCAGTCCAGACGCTCCTGAAACTCTTCTTCCCACGGATCCGCAACGGCGGAAGCTGACGCAGGCGGAAGCGAACTGGTGGCTTCGCGAGGATCGATGGCTCCGGTCGCAATCCAGTGTTCCAGAGCCGCCACGTCGGCCGCCGACATCGGGTGCTCGGGAGGCATCTGCAGGTCTTTGTCCAGGTACTGAACGGCACGGACCAGAAGACTCTCCTGCGGCTTACCCGGCACAATCACCGAGCCGGTTTTACCGCCTCGCTGCCACGCCTGACGCGAATCCAGCCTGAGCCCGCCTTCCTGCAGATCCGGACCATGACACTCAAGACAATGAGTCTGCAGCAAGGGGCGAATCTTCGCTTCAAAGTACTCCACTTTCTCTGGCGTGACCTGAGACACATCAACCGGCTGATAATGATAGGTCGTCTCCGAGATCCTCGGTGACACGATCACGGAAATGGGACTCTGCATCTCGTCGCCGCCGATGGTTCGCAGCAGGATTCCCTTCTCAGGATCCTGAAGACTCCACACGGTGACCTTGCCGAACAGACTGGCGCAGTACAGCGTTTGGTCGGGGCCGACGCAGAGCCCAATTGGTGTCGCGAGTTCCCCGGAGCTTCCCGCCCATTCTGTCGTGCCACTGTCGGCCGTGCGAAGAATTCGGTTGCCGGACGTGCTCCAATACGCCACGCCGTTCCCTTCAATGGCCAGCCCCCACGGAGAATGCCCCGCCTGATTCGCCCAGACCGGAGCCACAGTTGCATCTGCCACGAATGGAGCTCGACGCACAGCCTGACTGGCAAAGTCCGTCAGGAACAATCGATCCTGTGCGATCGCGATCTGAGTCACCGAGCCGGGCGTTGTGAACGCGACATCTTCCTCCCAGACTCCTTTCGGGTAGGAATACCGTTTGATTCGACCATCTCCCTGGCTCGCAACCAGCAGCGATCCACTCTGGAAGACCATGCCGGAAGCTCGAATGAGCTGCCCGCCGTAACCCTCCGGAACGTCAATCAGAGTTTCAACAGAGCCGCCGTTCCCTGGGTCATAACGAAGAACCGTCCCTTTCTCGCCAGGCTTGCCCGTGGAAATCAACAGGCGACCATCGGCATCATTGAGAATCTGATTCGCCGGAGGCAGCCCTGTCAGCAACGTTCCCAGGTGCTTTCCATCATGGCTGTCATACCGTTCGATTCGCCCGGAATCATGAAGGAGCACCAGGATTTCCGGAGCATCCTGCGCAAAGCCATGCGGCGCCAGCAGCAGCACGAAAAACACGGCAAAGAGCCTCATCATTGGCTCCTCGATTAAGGAAGGCGGGAAGGCAGGAACAGCAGACTGGAAAAGATCAACAATGCGCGATCAGTCGTCAATCAAAAACGGAGCGTCTTCAGTCCAACAATGTCTGAATAAGTCCATGCTTCTCCCGCGCCGTGAAAAAAGGCCGTCCTGAGGTGGCTTCCGGTGTCCCGTTTGGCTGCCAAAGCGTGAATCCGCTCCAGTGATCAAGACGAGCAAACTCACCAGTTTGCGTGCAGCCAACAAATACCCGAACGCTGACGGCCGCTGCGCGATGATCATTGTCGAGGCTGATCTCCGACAGAAAATCGGTGACCGGAAACCATCGCAGTCCCAGGTGTCGCGGTACATCCCGCTGTCAGGTTCTTCAGTTCCTTCGGCCCCATACCGACTCTATCGGCAAGCGGAGTATGTCAACGCTCCGGTACAGCCTGTACCGCAAAGCGGTCAGACGCTGAAAGCACAGCGCCGCAGTTTCAGTGCGTCAGCCCGACATCAGTTCACCAAAACCTGAAAACTGAAAACTGAACACTGAAAACTGAACACTCCTCCCCCACATCAGACGAGAAGTTCTTCCACAACGCGTGTTGGAAGAACTCCGGTGAGCCTCTGGTCAAGGCCCTGGTACTTGAACGTCAGGCGTTCATGGTCGTAACCCAGCTGATGAAGTACGGTGGCATGAAAGTCCCGCACATGCACGGGATCGCGAACGATGTTGTAGCTGAAGTCGTCCGTTTCGCCGTAGATCGTGCCGCCTTTGAATCCGCCGCCGGCCATCCACATCGTGAAGCATCGAGGATGGTGGTCGCGGCCATAGTTTTGCCTTGAGAGTCCTCCCTGTGAGTAAATTGTTCGACCAAACTCACCGCCCCAGATGACGAGCGTATTGTCGAGCATTCCCCTTTGTTTCAGGTCGGTCAGCAAACCGTACGTGGGCTGGTCGAGGTCACGGCACTGATCCGGCAACCGTCCGGCGGCGTTTGCATGAGTGTCCCAGTTGTTGTGATAGATCTGAACAAAACGAACGCCGCGTTCGACCATGCGGCGAGCCAGCAGCATTGTGTTCGCCAGCGTTCCCGGCTTCTTCGATTCGTCGCCATACAGTTCGAACGTTGAAGCCGGTTCGCTCGCGAGGTCTGTCAGCTCGGGCACACTCGACTGCATTCGGAAGGCCAGTTCGTACTGAGCAATACGAGTCTGAATATCGGGGTCGCCAATCTGCTGGTAGTTCAGCTGATTCAGCTGATTCAAACCATCCAGCGTCTCCCTTCGAATCTGGCGAGGAACGCCGGCAGGATCATTGATAAACAGAATGGGATCTCCCGCCGTGCGAAACGACGTCGCGGCATATTCTCCAGGCAGATACCCCGAAGACCAGAGCCGAGCGGAAATTGCCTGAACCTGTTCTGTGTTGGTTGGACGAGCCACCATGACGACAAACGACGGCAGGTTCTCGTTCAGGGAACCCAGTCCATAGGACGCCCATGAGCCAAGGCACGGGCGGCCTGTGACCTGGTTGCCTGTCTGCATGAGGCTGATCGCTGGTTCATGATTGATCGCTTCCGTATACATGCTTCGCACGAAGCACATGTCGTCAACGACCTTCTTTGTCCACGGCAGAAGTTCGGTGACCCACATCCCGCACTGCCCTGCTCGCTCAAATTTGAACATCGAAGGAGCAATCGGAAAACGGGACTGTCCGGACGTCATCGTTGTCAGACGCTGTCCGTTTCGCACGGACTCGGGCAGATCCTTGTCGTACCACTCATTCATCTGAGGCTTATAGTCGTACAGGTCCAGCTGCGGAGGACCTCCAACCATGTGCAGGTAGATGATCTGTTTGGCCTTTGCGGCAAAATGCGGAAGCACCGCTCCTGGAAAGCCGGTGGCTCCGGAACTCTCTGCTCCGGAGGCGGACTGCCCCAGCAATGACGCCAGTGCGGCAGTGCCAAGCACGTTCGATCCCTGAGCAAAGAAGTGGCGTCTTGTCAGGTTCAGTTTGAATTGTTCGAAAGGAGTCATCTCGATCTCCTGAGCCGTGAGTTTCAAGAATGTGCGACAGGACAGAACGACCGTGAATGCGCCCGTTTGCGACAACACAAACGGGCATCGCCATCGTCATCACTTATTCAGTACTTCGTCCAGGTTCAACAGTTCGTTGCACAGCACGGTCCAGGCCGCCAGTTTGCCGGCAGGAAGATCTGCACCCGCTTTGGATTCGCCGAACTTCACCAACTGCTGAGCTTCGGCTTCCTGTGAAGCGTAGTAGTCAGACAGATCCTTCAGGGAACTGCGAATGACGGCCAGTTCCTCACTTCGGAACGGTCGACAAACCAGTCGGCTGGCAATCCACTGAATCCGATCATCATCCGAAGACGGTTCTGCTTTCAGTGCTCCCACCGCAAGAACTCTCGCGGCTTCGACGAACTGTTCATCGTTCAGGGTGACAAGAGCCTGAAGGGGCGTATTGGTACGCTCACGTCGAACGACGCAGAGCTCCCGATTTGGAGCATTGAAGATATCCATCGAAGCCGGCGGTGCCATGCGTTTTACGAACGTATAAAGGCTGCGACGATAGAGATTCTCGCCGGAGTCGCGCTGGTAGCTTCGAGTATTGCTGACGTTCATCGCGATGGCTTCCCAGACCCCATCTGGCTGGTACGGCTTCACGCTTGGTCCGCCGATCTTCTCAACGAGAAGACCACTGGCCGCAAGGGCGTAGTCTCGAACCATCTCGGCATCCATGCGAAAGCGAGGACCGCGTGACAGCCATCGATTGGATGGATCCTTCTCAAGCTTGTCCGGCGTGACGACCGCAGACTGTCGATACGTGGCTGAGGTCACCATCATTCGAATGAGCCGCTTGACGTCCCAGCCGGATTCGCGGAAGTCGACTGCCAGCCAATCCAGTAGTTCCTGGTTTGAGGGAAGCTCTCCGGAAATTCCAAGGTCCCCGGTCGTTCGCACGATGCCGGTTCCGAACACTTCCTGCCAGTAGCGATTGACGGTCACGCGTGCCGTCATCGGATGGTCGGGACGAAGCAGCCACTTTGCGAACCCAAGGCGATTCTTTGGAGCATCGTTCGGAAACGCAGGAAAGATCGAAGGCGTTTCTGCGTTCACCTGCTCGCCGCGTTTGTCATACTCCCCACGTTCCAGAACAAACGCCATGGCCTGTTCGGTCTTTTCGTTCATCACGTGAGCAATCGTACCGCGAGCACGGATGTCTGCCTGCTCCTTCTCCAGCCCGGCAAGTGTCGCCGTCTGTTGTTGGAACGACTCGTCAAACCGATTCAGCCAGAAGGAATACAGGTCGTTCACCTCGGCTTCCGTTCTCTGATCTGACGCTTTCGCCAGTGTCGCTTCAAACCGGCTCAGCTTTGCCAGTGCATCAATTTCCGCGGCCGTTAGCCGACGCTGCTGAATACGCACATCGGACACCGCGCCGGTGAATGGATCTGTTGCCGATCGAGACCCAAGTTTCCATGGCACTTTCGTTCGAATAGACGACGCATCCAGCTGGTCGGCCTCGATGTTCTTCTCGACCGCGTTCCCGTTGATGAAGATCTGCAGGCCGGAGGCTTTGCGAGACCCATCGTAGGCGATCGCGACATGAGTCCACTCATTGGCAGGAACCTGATCGCGACTGATGACCTTTAGAGCTTTTTCAGGCCAGTTGTTCACGAGGTGCATGCCAATGCGTCGCTGCTGAATCCAGAAGTCCCATCCCTGATAGTCCGAAGGCGCGTCCATTCGAGCAAACAGGGAACCAGTCCCGTCGTTCGCAGGAATTCGAATCCATGCCGCGACGGTAAAGGGCTGATCACTTTCAAAGTCACCAACGTCGGCGGCTTCAAACGCGGCCCCCTGCAGCGTGAGAGCCTTTCCAGTCGGTGTTTCCTGCCATGTGGCGGTGTCTGCAAGCTGCACTTCCCGCCATTCGGAACCAAAGCCAACCTTGACACTTCGTCCATCACCTTCCTTAAGTTCCGCCTTCAGCTGCAGACCGTCATCGGACACAGGAGCACCCAATGATGCAGTTGTCGCAGTCGCCAGCCAATTGTTGAACTCGGTACGAGCATCCCGGCGGCGAGCTTCCACGGACGTTCGGGCTTCGGCAATCAACCCCGGGAGCTGCTCAAAGCGTGCCCGATCAGACTCCTGAGGTACCTGAATGATGGGTGGTGTGTCCTTGATGTTGCCATCACGCACCGGCTGCGTCGTGTTATTGAAAAACGCCGCCATCTGGTAGAACTCTTTGTGGCTGAGTTCGTCAAACTTGTGGCTGTGACACGTCGCGCAGTTGGCCGTCAGCCCCATCCAGACAGAGGAAACAGTTTCGGTTCGGTCGCGGGTGTAAAGCACGGCGTACTCTTCATCGATGATGCCGCCTTCGTTCGTTGTCATGTTGCATCGATTGAAGCCTGACGCAATCTTCTGGTCCAGAGTTGCGTTCGGAAGCAGGTCGCCGGCGAGATTTTCAATCGTGAACTGGTCATACGGCATGTTGCGATTGAACGCCTGAATCACCCAGTCACGATACGCCCACATCTCACGATAATTGTCGAAGTGAATGCCGTGGGTATCGGCGTAACGCGCGTAATCCAGCCAGTAACGGCCGCGATGTTCGCCCCACTCAGGCAGTGCGAGCAATCTGTCAACATACTTCTCGTAAGCGTCGGGCGACTTGTCTTCCAGAAACGCTTTCAGCATTTCCGGCTTCGGAGGCAATCCCGTGATATCGAGGGCGGCTCGACGAGCCAGCACGTGACGATCGGCTTCCAGATTGGGCAGCAGTTTGTTCTCATGCAATTTCGAAAGGACAAAAGAATCGATCGGATTCTTCACCCAGTTGGTGTGAGTTCCGGGAAGATCAGCGGGAGACTTCGGAACCTCCGGTCGAACCGGTGCAATATAGGACCAGTGCTTCTGGTACTCCGCACCCTTCTGAATCCACTCGGCCAGCAGTTTCTTCTGCTCAGGGGTCAGCGTCTTCTTCAGGGCCGGAGGAGGCATGACCGCGTCCGGATCATCCGTCAGAATTCGACGGATCATTTCGCTCTCGTCAGGCTTGCCCGGGCTGATAGCGCCACGGGAGATTGCCGCATCTCTCTTGTCAAGCCGCAGATCACCTTTTCGCGAAGCACTGTCCGGACCATGGCACGCAAAACACGTGTCCAGAAGAATCGGACGAATGTCGCGGTTGTATTGAATGTCGTCGGCAACCGCTGGAACTGTCAACGACAAGAGCAATGCCGAAAGGCAGCGACTGCGAAGGCCATGAATCATAGCCGTTACTCCTGCAGAGCTTTCGAAGGCTCGCTGACAACGAACTCAGCCGAGTAACGCGAAACGAGATCACTCGTTCCTGACGTACCGGATCGAATTGTATCAACGAGCCAGAGGTGGGATCACGGAATGAGTGTCCGCAGTTGTTTCTCCCGGATCAATTCTCGGACAAACAATGCTGACAGCGTGGAGGATGGTTGTGACAACAGATGTTGTCGTCGTTTGACATTCTTCTGAGCCAGCAGGCTTCGGTCCAGCGTTGTTGTTTCTCGAAGACTGCTGTTTCAAACGGGAGAATCAATCACCTGTTGCGAGAATGGAAACCTCGATTCCCAAAGTCGCCCTGCAGGAGTGCACTCAGGCCGTGCGAAATCTGCCACTGGTGTCCTCCTGTGTCTCACCTCTGAACGATTTGCAGTCGCCCCTGGACACGCTAAAGTTGCGCCCAGCCTGCATACCACCAATGATTTTTTTGGAATTGACCTCATGAGCGGTTACCCCTGTCCTTATTGCCATCAAAAACCACTGGAGACTGTTGCGACAGCACCTTATGTGCGTGGATTCATCGCGGCGTATCAGGTGGGAAGCAAAACCTTCATCGGCTGTGTGCCCTGTGTGAGAAAGAAGGTTCTGGGGGAAGCCGGTTTGTCACTTTTCATTGGATGGTTCAGCATTACGGCGCTGATTCTGAATCCCTTCATGATTGTCTACAACCTGTTCCGCGGACTGCTGGCTGGCAAGAACGAAGCCGCCGTCCGCGCAAAGCTGACCGAACTTGGACTTCCCGATGAACCGAAGATTGTTGACGTCAACGCGGTCAGCTACGCCCTGGCGGCGGCGATGATTATGGCTGACGGCAGCGTCGACGAGGCGGAGCTTCAGGCGGCGGAGAAAGCCGGCGATGAAGTCTTTGGCAACTTCGATGAAGCGGCACTTCGGATGATCGTGGAAAGTGGCAAAAAGCTGCCGCCCGTTCAGGACCTGGCAGCAATGCTCTCGGATGCTCTCGACGCGAAAGCCAAGGCAAAGGTACTGCAGTATCTTCTACAGATCGCTATGGCCAATGGCTCAATATCAAATGAAGAGCGAACGGTTCTGGTCAAGGTCGCTGAAGGACTTGGTGTGCCCAATCCACTCAGCAATGGTTAAGCAAGTTCAGTCATTCAGTCACCGTGATTGAATGATCGATTTCATGGTCCGGCATGTGATTGGGAGAAATTCGATGCGAAGAGTATTGATGGTCCTGCTTCCAGCTTTTTCTCTCACCATGCTGGCCGGCCCCGCCTCCGCCCAGGAACCCACGAAGGGCGATGTCATTCGCGCAGACCTGGGCAAGGGGGTCACACTTGAGACTGTGTATATACCTCCCGGAAATTTTCTGATGGGCAGCACGCCCGAAGAGAAGAAGTGGGCCACCGGAATCGAAGGCGGTGCTCAACCCGGCACCGAACGGGAATCTTACGAAGGCGAGAAGCCGCGCCCGATGAAGGTTCCTCATGGCTTCTGGATGGGACGGACGGAAGTCACGATGGGACAGTTCCGCCGATTCACGGACGAGACCGGATATGTGACCGATGCGGAGAAGCAGGACGGACGGACTCAGTGCTTCAACCCGACCTGGACCAGTTACAACATGACGACTCAGATCACGCATCCGTGGGAACCGATGGCGGGGAAAAGCTGGCGTGATCCCAATTTTCAGTTTCCCCTGCAGGACGATTTCCCGGTGGTCTGTGTGAGCTGGACTGATGGTCGCGCCTTCGCAGAATGGCTGACGAAACACGAAAAGGCAGCCGGGAGATTGCCGGAGGGACTGGAATATCGTCTGCCTCTGGAAGTGGAATGGGAATACGCGTGTCGCGGCGGCCGAACGGATTCCAGTTTCTTCTGGTGGGGCAATGAACTCAGCGAAGGCGAAGGTCGCCTGAACATTTCCGCGGTCGACTTCCTTCCGGACCGCAAACAAAAATGGCCACTGGCAAGTGCTCCGTGGAGTGACGGCTATTCGTTCGTTTCACCCGTGGATCATTACGGCGAACGGGGACGCAACGGTTTCGGTATGGCAGACATGTGCGGCGGCGTCTGGGAAGTTGTGCTGGATCACTTCGACCCCAAAGGCGGCCACGAAGAACTGTTCGTCACGGATGGCCATTATCGTCCGGTGTGCCGCGGAGGAAACTACTTTGACGTTCCGGGCAATGCTCGTTGCGCGGTACGCCTGGGACTGGCAGGAGCCCATTATTCGGATTCACGCGACGGTTTCCGCGTTTGCCTCGGTCCCCCTCGTCGCGTTAACGTGCCAGCGGCAGCAAAGTGATGGGCGGGGCCTACTTCGCATAAAGAAGCGGAGTCCGTGACCACCATTCTGCGGCATCAAGTTCACACGCAAGACCAAGTTCGCAGGAGTCCAGCTTGCCGTCCTGCCCAAGCAGTCGCCGCAGAAGATCGCTGCCGTAAAGAATGTCGATCGGTAGCTTTTCGAACTCGTATTCGTAGGGCGGTTCCAGCCATTGGAACTGGCCGGGATAAAGATCCGCGAGCACGTTCAGGATTTCAATCGTCATTCGAAATGATCGAACCAGTTCCGGCTGGACCACATGGATCTGAAACCCGTGACAGACTTCGCCCTTGTATTTGTCAAAGGTCGGTCGAAATCGGTAGGGCTGCAGTGTGAGCCCAGGGAAGACATCGCTTCCGCCAAGTTCCAAAAGAACTCGCTCTGCTTCGATCCATGGGGCTCCGAAGAGCCGAAAAGGAAGTGTCGTCCCACGACCTTCAGAGACATTCGTTCCTTCCAGCAACACCTGACCCGGATAGACGCAGGCCGTTTGAGGAGATGGCATGTTGGGCGAGGGCGAAATCCATGGCAGGCCTGTCGCTTCCCACGGCATGGATCGACGCCATCCATCCATCGTGATCACGTCAAGCTGACACGGTTCTGAAGATTCAGCGTTCAGAAGCACAGCCAGTTCGCCAATCGTCAGACCGTGCCTCATGGGAATCGCCGCGCCGCCGACGAAGCTTTCGAATCCCGGCCTGATCAACGGGCCTTCAACAATCAAACCGCCGATCGGATTCGGACGATCCAGAATGACAACGTGCTTACCAAGTTTCGCGCAGGCCGACAGACATTCCTTCACAGTCCAGATGAACGTGTAGACTCGCGTGCCCACATCCTGCAAATCGATCACCAGAGTATCGATGTTGCGAAGTGATTCTTCCGAGGGTCTTCTTGTCTTGGAATAGAGACTGAACACCGGCAAGCCAAGCGGCTCATAGACCGAATGATCTGATTCGATCATGTTCGCCTGTTGTTCCCCCCAGAACCCATGCTGAGGCGAGAACAATGAAACCAGTTGTCCAGGGAACTCCGCATTCAGCACATCGCAGCTGTAGCGAAACTCGCGATTGACCGACGCCTGATTCATCAGCAGGCCAAGTCTGCGACCTTCCAGCGACGGTCGTCGCTCAGCGATGGCCACTTCAAGCCCGGTACGGACGCTCATGGGGAAGCCGGCTCCTGTGTCGGTGACGGAGGAAGCACCATTGCTGCCAGTTCACCCACAGCCCACGTCACTGATGCTCCGATGAGTGCCAGCCACGGCCATGCGACTGCCCACTCGACCGGCAGGCCGAACTGGACGATCAGCAAAACAACCAGACCAACTGTTGCCCCAATCAAAGCCGACATCTGCCCCGCTCGTTTCGAGAAGACGCCGAGGACAAAGATCCCGAGTAACAGACCGGCAGAGAATCCGGCGATCGTCAGTGCTCCTTTGACGACCGTCAGTTTGAGCGTGCTGGCCCAGATGCCAACGCCCATCTGAACGATGCCAAAGACCAGTGTCAGCCAGTGTGAAATTCGAAGCTGCTGTTCGTCAGTCGGTTTCTGTCGACTGAGCGGAATCCAGAAGTCGTTCAGCACTGCCGAGGCTGAGGCATTCAGCGAACTGCTGAGCGTCGACATCGCCGCGGACAGCACGGCGGCCAGCATCAGACCGATCAGGCCAACATTCGCAGGAAAGTGATTTACGATAAAGTGAATGAAGATCTGGTCAGACTTCTCAGGAGCCGTGTTCCCAGGCAACGAATAGAAACACGCCAGTTGCACACCGATGAAAAGGAACAGAGCAAACTGGAAGAAGACCACGATGCCGCTGGCAAACAGTGATTTCCCCGCATCCTTTAGATTCTTCGCACTCAGATATCGCTGGACCATCATGTGATCCGTGCCGTGAGTCCCGATCGTCAGCACGGCGCCACCGATCAGTCCTGCCCAAAAAGTAAACGGATTCGACAGATTCCACTGAAAGTCGAACGGGTTCAGTTTCTTGTGTTGCGACGCAAAAGTGAAAATCGCATCCCAGTTCCCCGGAATCTGCGACGTCAGCACAAAGACGGCGGCGATGCCCCCAAGCATGTAGATCACAAACTGAATGCAGTCGTTCCAGACGACCGACCTCAGTCCTCCGACGACCGTATAGATGACGGTAACAACACCCATCACGACAATGCTGACCCAGAACGGCCACCCCAGCAGCGTTTGAAGCACCAGCCCCGCCAGAAACAACCTCAGACCATCCCCAAGATTCCGAGTCACCAGAAACAGCGCGGAGGATGCTCGACGCGTTGCTGTTCCGAACCGCTTCTCCAGAACTTCATAGGCCGTGAACAGCGTTCCCTGAAAGTACCGTGGCAAAAAAACAAGCACCACGATGGCTCGGCCGACGATGTACCCCAGCGGCAGCTGCAGCCATTTCATGCCAACGGCGCCATAGGCTTCACCGGGAACACTCAGCACGGTGGCCGTACTGGTTTCCGTGGCGACGATCGAACCAAGAATCGCCCACCACGGAAGCGATCTCCCACCCAGCAGATACGCATCGACACTCGTATTGCTGCGGCCACTGCGAACACCAACAATGATCGATGACAGCAGCAGAGCCAGCAGCACGAACTCATCGATCAGTCCAAGTTCCGAAAACACGCTGAGTTCTCCTGTCGAATCTTCTAAGCGTTCGGCCGGATTGTGCGGACGATCGCAGACGAAGCTGCCGCGACTTTTGTGATTTCTGCCCACGCAGAAGCTTCAATCAGCTCTTTCTTTGCAAGCCACGATCCGCCAACGGCAAGGACGTCGGGATCTTTCAGCCACTCCGTCAGGTTCGATGTCGTCACACCTCCGAGCGGAATGTACTGCAGGCCAAGATGCGCGAAAGGAGCTTTGACGCTGGCCAGCATCGGAAGTCCACCGGAAGGCTCGGCGGGAAAGAACTTCAGCTCCCGACATCCGCATTGAAGTGCCATGTCGACATCGGTCGGCGTGACGACTCCCGGCGCGAAGGGAAGGCCGGAGGCGATGGCATGACGAATGATCGCCGGGTTGGTTCCCGGTGCAACTCCAAACTGAGCACCAGCCTTCAGGACCTGGTCAACCTGCTGAGGAAACAGGATGGTGCCAACTCCGGCCAACATCTGCGGTACGTCGGCCCGCACGGCCTTCAAGCAATCTACCGCACTGGGTGTGCGAAGAGTCAGCTCCATGGCTTCGACACCACCGGCATAGAGGGCTTCCGCCAGCTTCACAGCCTTTGCAGGCTGGTCGACAACCAATACGGCAATGATTCCCGTGCGCCGAAGGCGCAGAAGAACATCTTCGGAAAACAACGACGGCAACTTATTCATGACGAATCTTCTGACCGATGGCGAGGAGGCCGATGTAGGAGACGGGGGCGATTCCGAGGTGACGGCGTCGCCTACTGAAACGGGTGCAATACTGCGGAAGCAGTGTCTATTCAGGGCGGTTGTAGCAGTCGGAATCAGGCAAACCAAGTGTTGCGCGACAGAGCCGTTTGCATCGGAACGGCTGAGGACAGCCGTTCTACACTCGGCGAATCCCCCGAAAGCCGCGTGAGCCATAGTACGACTGTGCTCCGTTGTGGTACACGAACACCTGATCGTATCGTCGGTCACAAAACAAAGCGCCGCCAAGTGCCCGGATCGAGTCAGGCGTCGCGACCCAGCTGGATGTCTTCAGATCGAATTCCCCAAGCTCCTGAAGCGACCGATACTGCTGTTCGGTCAGCAGCTCAATACCCATCTCGCGCGCCATCTCGATTACGGATCCGGAGGGTTTGTGCTCCTTGCGGCTATTCAGCGCTTTCTGGTCGTAGCAGAGACTTCGTCGTCCGTCCGGGCTTTCCGCGGAACAATCACAGAAGAGAAACTGACCAGTCTTTAAGTCCTGACCGATCACATCCGGCTCGCCGCCGGTGTCCTGCATCCTCTGGATCGCACGGATGGAATCCGCATCCTCCTGAAGCGCGGACAGCACTTTCTTCCAGGTGACACCCACATGACGGTGCACGTTCTTCTCAAATCGGTCCTGCAGAATCTCCAGGAGCGAATCAGGAGACTTCGTGCTTTTCCGAGCCTTTGCTTTCATGGTCCGCCACCTGATGGGATGTGTTGAATGCGATTCGAAGTTGAACTTAATGGCTGCGCGAGCGGCGACGATATTCCCAAATGGCCCCGGCCGCAAACAATCCCAGAGTCGCCATCAACCACGACAGCTTTATTGAGAGCCGAGAGTTCCATTCATACTCGCACCGAACAATGGATGAGTAGCCGTCTTCGTATCCTCCTTGAAATGTCACGAACCTCCGATGGTGCCCCCGCTCGTTAAAGTCGAGATGCAAATAGTTCAGCGTGCAGCGTACGACAGGAACGGCGTTGATTCCAAAATCAATGTCCACTCTGTTACCAAGGCATTGAGTAACCAGCAGCAGCATACCGAGCCAGCTGATCGACAGTGTTGCCATGGATAACAGCAGAAAGCGAACAACCATGGCCTTCGTACTCCGTGGACCTGGTGATTTCCTGGATCAAACCTGTTCCAAGATCACTCGCCAATGATCTTGACGAGCACTCGTTTGGGGCGGCGTCCGTCGAATTCTCCGTAAAAGACCTGCTCCCACGGGCCAAAGTCGAGCTTGCCATTCGTGACCGCGATGACGACTTCGCGTCCCATGATCTGGCGTTTCATGTGGGCATCCGCATTGTCTTCGCCCGTCCGGTTATGGGCGTAACGCTGAGGCGACGCATCAAATGGGGCCAGGTGCTCCAGCCATTTGCGATAGTCGGCATGCAGCCCGCTTTCGTCGTCGTTGATAAAGACGGAAGCCGTGATATGCATCGCATTGCACAGAAGCAGCCCCTCCTGAATTCCACTTTCCGCGAGAATCTGTTCCAGCTGAGAAGTGATGTTCAGGAAGCCCATTCGTTCCGGGATCTAAAACGTGAGATACCGGGTCTCGGATTTCATATTGGAATTTCGTCCATTGCCAGGAAAGAACCACCAGGAATCGACCGAACTGTCACCGCACAGCAGAATCGTACCGCCCGAATCAGACTCGCGATACCGTCCCGATGCTCGGCAAGCAGCCCGGCAAGCAGCCCGGCAAGTTCAGTCTGCGGGACTTTCGCCGTCAGCGGAGTCTTGACTCTTGTTCGCCTAATCGGGCCACTCGGGCGAAAAGGGAGAGCGAGGCGGCTAAGCAAGTCGTTCTTAGCCAAGTTCTTGCGACACAGGATCATTGTGGATGGCACCATTTGCTCCACCTTTCGAACTTGAAGACGGCTTTGG